>NZ_PTRG01000046.1:0-436 GCF_002965765.1 Escherichia sp. MOD1-EC6819
CTTTGAAGTGCTCACACAGATTGTCTGATGAAAATGAGCAGTAAAACCTCTACAGGCTTGTAGCTCAGGTGGTTAGAGCGCACCCCTGATAAGGGTGAGGTCGGTGGTTCAAGTCCACTCAGGCCTACCAAATTTGCACCGCAAATTTGAAGAGGTTTTAACTACATGTTATGGGGCTATAGCTCAGCTGGGAGAGCGCCTGCTTTGCACGCAGGAGGTCTGCGGTTCGATCCCGCATAGCTCCACCATCTCTGTAGTGATTAAATAAAAAATACTTCAGAGTGTACCTGCAAAGGTTCACTGCGAAGTTTTGCTCTTTAAAAATCTGGATCAAGCTGAAAATTGAAACACTGAATAGTCGAAAGATTATTCGTGAGTCTCTCAAATTTTCGCAACACGATGGTGTTTTACGAAACATCTTCGGGTTGTGAGGTTA
>NZ_PTRG01000005.1:0-341679 GCF_002965765.1 Escherichia sp. MOD1-EC6819
CTATAATTTTGTGTATAAAAATATAAATGCACATCATCCTGATTATGATTGTGTATTTAATTGGTTGTTATTTGACTACTATCAACTTGTTTTAATTTTATGATAGGTGCAAGATGGATTATGTTTGCTCCGTAGTTTTCATCTGTCAATCATTTGATTTAATTATAAACAGGAGAGTTATCTCGTTCAAAAAAAATTCATTGTTTATTGTAAGCGACAAAATTAGAAGAGAGTTACCAGTATGCCCCTCTAAACTAAGAATTGTTGATATAGATAAGAAAACATGTTTATCCTTTTTTATCGACGTGAATAATGAGTTGCCTGGCAAATTTACTCTTGATAAGAATGGCTATATTGCTGAAGAGGAACCTCCATTATCGCTTGTTTTTTCTCTGTTTGAAGGGATTAAAATAGCAGACTCACACTCCCTTTGGTTAAAAGAAAGACTATGTATATCCTTACTTGCCATGTTCAAAAAACGCGAAAGTGTAAATTCATTTATACTAACAAATATAAATACATTTACCTGTAAAATTACTGGAATAATCAGTTTTAATATTGAGCGGCAATGGCATTTAAAAGATATTGCGGAATTGATTTATACGAGTGAAAGTTTAATAAAAAAAAGATTAAGGGATGAAGGAACGTCATTTACTGAAATATTGAGAGATACTAGGATGAGGTATGCAAAAAAACTCATAACTTCAAACTCTTATTCTATCAATGTCGTAGCCCAGAAATGTGGCTATAACAGTACTTCATATTTCATATGTGCATTTAAAGATTATTATGGTGTCACGCCATCTCATTATTTTGAGAAAATAATCGGCGTCACAGATGGAATAAACAAAACAATTGACTGATAATATTTATTACAAGTTGTCTACATGTTAATTATAATATTATACAGCGTGTTTTTTGATGTGATATTCTGGAACCATTAATTTGTAATTGGGTTGCTGTCGCCTATTTTATACACACTATAATTGATGGTTTTCTATGTGATTTAGTTAATAACCTTCTGGGTTTATTTTAAGGGTTAATTGTTACATTGAAATGGCTAGTTATTCCCCGGGGCGATTTTCACCTCGGGGAAATTTTAGTTGGCGTTCTTAAAATGTGTACTTAAGACCAGCAGTAGTGATGAAGTTATAGTTTTCTATGCCTGCTCCATTTTTGCTGTAGTCTGAAGTGTTATTATTGTGATCATAAAGTGAAGTATTACCTTTTTTATTCGTAACCCGATTCCATGCGCCTTCAACATAAACTTTTGCGTTAGGTGTGACGTAATAACCTGCATTGACTGCAACAGAATAGTAATTTTGGTCTTTGACCTTACTGCGATAAGTGATTCTTTTTCCCGGGTCATAGTGTTCATCGTTATCAGATGATTCCACCCAGCCGCTGTATTTAAATGTGCCACCTAGCTCAAAATCTTCATAACGATAACTTCCAGTCAAGCCAATGTAGGGCATTTTAAAACGTTGTTTGTAGCCGATTGCTCTTTCTCCATTCGGGAAGGAGCCGATATCATCTCTGAATCCCTCCTCAGAACTGTAGATATAGGAACCACCTCTGGCTGTAAAGCTATAACGGCTTTCCTGATATCCGGCCATGAGTCCCAGGCGGTAATTGGGTTCGTTGAGGAGCCAGCCTTTGATATTCAGATCAAATTCGTTGGCATAATTGAGTTGTGTATCAGGATGTCTACTTTCATCCGTCCAGGTTCCGGGGTTACTGGAATCCATCCAGTCCTGATCGACCATATTGCCACCTCGGCTGCCGAGTGTTGTCCAACCAGCAGCCCCGATAGATATCTGAGGCATCAAATCCCAATTAATTGCACCTTTAATAATTGCAGCGTTATTGAATTTCCAGTCAAGTTGACTGACTTTTCGGCTTCCTTCTTCGGCTAGATAAACACGCTCTTTTGTTTTTCCGCTCAGAGTTCCAAGACTAATGTCCGCATTTATGTTGTCAGGAGTAAACGATAAAGTCTCGGTAGAAGCAAAAGAGTTGATCGCAATAGGGGTTGTCAGGACTATTCCCAGAAGTTTCGCCCGCATAAAAGTTCTCCATTCAATCGTTTTAATGATTGAATATGTATTTTTTATATCTAACTTAATGAGTCAATTACATATTGCTCCACTGTTTATATTTTGTTTAGTATTGAATGATTATCACAATGCGCTATCTGTTTTTGGTTTAATTATCTGTTATTGTTTCATATTGCGGTTTTACTGTGTGGTTTTTTTATGATTTTGTGGTGCTTTTATCTATTTAAGTGCCATGCCTTTAGAGGCATATAAGCGAAAATAGCATGAGGTTTATCCTCAATTACTATGTTTTTTAGTACAAAAAAGAGGGACAAAACTGAGACACATAAGGCCTCACAAAGGTCTGCAAGGCCTCACATGTATTGAGATGTTAATAAAATGTAGGCTTGTAATTTTGATATAAATGGTAGATAAAACCTTTCCCCAAAATAAAAACGAACGTCAATGAAATCAAACGGTTGAATAAAGTTGATTTTGGCTAATAAAAAGACAATAAAATAATTTTTATCATTAAATATCAATGAATTGAACTTAATGTTTTTATATACTGCTGCGTCACATGGGTTGGACCGAAGCGGCTGACCTGATTGTTAAAGGTATGGAAGGCGCGATTAACGCGAAAACCGTAACCTATGACTTCGAACGTCTGATGGACGGAGCTAAGCTGCTGAAATGTTCAGAGTTTGGTGACGCGATCATCGAAAACATGTAATTTCTGCATGTGTTAAAAACTGTAACGGGCGTATAACACGCCCGTTGTTTTTTGTTAGCTTGCTAAGGGTTATCAAAACCCCCTGATAGTTTGGTGGGGCAGATAGCAGTTCTACTCATTGTAGCGATGCTTTTTTCTCCGGCTGAACCGTGGCTGATGCCATGTAGCTCAAGTACCTGACTGCGTAATACAGCACATCTGCCGTCTGGTTTTCCTCCAGTATTTGTAGCTACTGCGATGAACCCCGAACACGTGGCAGAGAGCGCCCTGAGTTTCCCGATTATCGAGAACTGTTCAAGGGAGCCGCATCAAGAGCACTGTAGCCTTTTTAAATATTTCGTTTTCCATTTCAATTCGTTGTCGCTTTTTCTTTAGCTCACTTTTTCCCGTATCTGTGATAAGTTAAGCGCAATGATAGACTTTTTATGTCTGTGTTAGGATTTTAATACAAACCCGCAGATATACAGTTTTTTGCATCGTTAATTCACAGATAAACCCGAAAAAGATCTTTGCCAGCGGACTGTCGGAGATGAAATGTTCAGCCTTGATTTATGTTCAACAATTTCGGAAAACTGATTTGTTGATAAATATATATGTGGTCTGTAAATACATTGATTGTGAACGTCAATATCTTGTCAGGGTCTCACTACATAGTCGCAATGCATCATTCAGAACCTTATAACTCTCCTGTGTTGCATCTTTTATACCAGCCTCCCTTATTGGTCTTCCTTCTGTTGAATATTCGATCCAGAATGAACCGGAGAAGTTTGACATTTTGTATGTTGCGAATTCTTTTGCATTAATAGGCAGCCTGGTGCCGTTTAGATCCATTATATAACCACTTTCCTGGATGGAGCGGGAAAGACAATTGATTATTTCGTTTGTTGGTATCCTACTGTCTAAGTGAGGATGATCCACAACGGCTCCTGTACAGAGAATACTTAAAAATATTATAAAAACATTTTTTTTCATAGTTAAGATATTTTGTAATGTTTTTGATATGTGGTCTATCGTGGTGATAGATATATCTGTTGAATCCTTTTGTTTCAAAATATGATGAAATTTTTGTTTTGATAATGGTTAAAGCCTTACTTGTTTTTATAAGGTGATATAAATCATCAAAATATACAATGAGATTAATAACTGTAATAGATAAGAAAATATCAATTTTTTGTTTTTTATTAATAATGCGATAATGTAGACTGTATATATGTACTTTTAACGAAGCAAATTTGTTTTTCTGACTCTTTAGCTCAGTGGTGAGTGTGAGCGACCCATAATCGCCAGGTCGCTGGTTCAAATCCAGCAAGCGCCACCAACCATACAGCCATTAGCTCATTGGGGGAGAGAGCGCCAACCTTCGAACTTGGCTGCGCGGGGATATCAACAGGTCACTATTACTCCTTTTGCTTTATTTGAGCAAATTTTGATATTGTGCCGAAATAGTATAAACCTGCCGTTGAGTGGATTTTGTTGTTTCGGATGCAGGAAAATCCGTAATTAACATATTCCGATAACAAATTAATTGTATTTGATAAAATTATGTGTTTTCGAGATTATGGTATTGATGCCATTTTTCTTATTTGTTAAAAAATCACCTGCATGGTGAATCCCCCTGTGCGGAGGGGCATATCAGCAAGGTTGCAAATATCCTTCGGCTTTAGCGGCAATATTGCGGGTTCGGATGCTGATGCCGGACTCACCGGGAGGCACCCGGCACCATGCAAATGATGGAACATTGCGCATACAAAAACCTGCCCTTCATCTCCGGAAGGGCTTTTTTATGGGCAAGTATCATGATTTATATATCGGATATTTTTATTGCCTTTCGATATTAATTACATGGTACAGGACTGTGCAATACCTGAACCCATATGTAATGTGTTGAATTCATAAGATTGCCAGTAGGCGCCCTTTTTATTTTCTGACGTTAGCCTGATTGCTCACTACAATCTGATTTATTCAACAGTCCCTCTTCGGGGGTGATATCGATAATCAGACGGTACAAGAAGCTGAGGACGTTTCCTTTACTAATATGCAGTTGCGCCAGTGCGATGTTGCTGCACTCGATGCAAAATACTCAAAGGAGTTAGCCGATGCGAAAGCAGAATGCTGTGTGGATATATCCACATACTTGTGGAGATCCCGTCGAAAATGAGCGTATCGAGGTTTATGGCTATCTGAAGGGTAAACGCAGTCAGATGCTCTATGAGCAATTTAGAGATCTCAAGTTCAAATACAGGAACAGGGAATTTTGATGTGGAAGTTATTATTTAGATACGGTGGGTAAGAACACAGCAAGAATACAAGAATATATAAAGCACCAGCTCGAAGAAGATAAAATTGGCGAACAATTATTGAACCCATATCCAGGCAGCTTATTTGCGGGTCGTAAGTAACGAAGTTGAATGCAAATGTTAGATCATATGCACCAGTTAGGGCGCGGCTGGAAACAGAGCCTTATAGGTGCATCTGAAAAACCTCCGGCATAGCCGGAGGATATTTATAATTAGAGATTAGCAACGTTATGATATACTTTTTGGACATCATCGTCATCTTCAAGGGCATCAACAAGCCCTTCAAAGATTTCTAAATCTTCTGGTGAAAGTTCTACTTCTGATTGAGCAATCAATTCTAATTCTGTTGTTGAAAACTCAGTAATTCCAGCGGCTTTTAGAGCTGCAATTCCTTTGTGAAGATCTGTAGGTTCAGTATAAATAACGATGCTTCCTTCTTCTTCAGTCACATCACGAACATCTACTTCAGCATCAAGCAAAATTTCAAAAATATGGTCAGGATTTGTTCCTTTAAATACAATCACACCAGTATTGTCAAACATATAGCTGACAGAACCTGCTGCTCCAATATTCCCGCCTTTTTTATTGAAAATTGTGCGAATATTAGCAATTGTACGATTAACATTTGAAGTCAACGTTTCAGCGATAATCATTGAACCATTTGGTCCAAAGCCTTCATAACGCCCTTGTACGAACGTTTCATCTCCGCCACCTTTGGCTTTATCAATGGCTTTATCAATAACGTGTTTTGGAACTTGTGCCTGCTTCGCACGTTCAATAACGAATTTTAAAGATGTGTTTAATTCTGGGTCTGGTTCACCTTGTTTAGCGGCAGCATAGATTTCCACACCGAATTTTGCATATACTTTAGACGTTGCACCGTCTTTAGCCGTTTTTTTAGCAACAATATTGGCCCATTTACGTCCCACTGGAATGATCTCCTCGAAATTTATTTACATTACTGACAAGTTGATAACCTGTGTTTATTCGCCATATTATAACATAACACGAAAAAACTCGTCTATGAAAAATAAAATATGATAATGCTACAGACGTGCTTTAATTTTATCAATGGTCTTAATTATTGATGGGGTGTTATATGATTTATTTTGGTTTTTTCTGTATTTATTATTAATGGATTAACCGCGACAGTAATGTCGCGGCATAGTTAGTTTCGCTACCTGGATATATTGTTGAGGATGGCGATCGTATGGAGCTAATTAAACTTGAAAAAGTTTTTAAATTGGAGGTAGTCCATATTTAGCTCGAGCGCGATTACATGCCTCATTAATTTCTCCATGCTCGCCTGACATGGCGAATTCTCTACATGTGGAAGAGCGGTTTTTATATATTGTGCAGCAGGCGTTTTTTCCAGGCGTTCCTGCCAGGGCAATACAGCGTGGGTTCTTCTGGTTAGTTCCGCGCATACATCGGTGGTAAGGGGATATCTGCTCAGTAAGATGAGCCGGTATGGTTCCGCCTGCATCATCAGCTTCGGCCCAGTAAAAAGAGACGCGGAAAAATGCACAACAGGCACCACACGCCATGCATGGATTCAGATTGCTCATAATTCACCAGTACTTCTATATAAATATCACAACAAAACCGCAGACACGTCGTATAAAGGCGCGTGCCTGCGGCAGGCTGGCGAACTTTCTATAGTGCGAGTATTGAATGATTACCAGCCGTTATCAATTTTACATATCTATTTAGATATGACCAGACAAGTTGAATACAAACAGGAAGAGTTAATCTTTACAATTTGTAACATTGAGTTAGTGAAAAGAAAATGCCTTACGTAACCAGAATTCGCATTATATGTTTTCTATAGCCTGACTTGCTAAATAAGAATATATCGCTCTCTTTCTTATTCTAACTGGTTATAGATGTTATCAGAAAAAGTTATTTCTCTGGTTTTTAAGAGTATAAAAAATCCACGTTTGACTTGTACAACTTATATTACTGCTATCGATTCTTCACATTCATTCCAGTGATATTGCTGTATGTAATGGATCTGATTTTGGATGCCGCTATTGATGGATACCGTTTGTTATGAGCAGGTGTCGTGTGCTGTTGAAGAAAAAGCTGGGTCGCGTAGAGTAACAATTTACACGGCCTTACCTCGGTATAACCTTTACTGTCCCCATCGACGTTGTACCAGTTCAGCATATCCTTACTCATTGATACAGTTAAGTATTAAAGGATGAGTACACAGAGAACGTTGCCTACCCAATATTCTTGTTCTGGTTTGTTGCTCAATACGTCTTCTCTGCCTTAGGGTCAGTCAATTAACACTCACTTGAGATCTTTATCCAACATTGAAGGTATTACGGCATAGTGGGGTAAAATTTCATCAAGAACGTGGATATTTCTGATTCTCTCTACCATGCTCTCTGTAGACGCCAGATTGAGCGAATGAACAGAGAATAATGGTCCTGGGACACGCGAATGCGCAATACACTTATCCCCATCCTCGTTGCGGTGTGCCTGTTTATTACTGGCGTCTCTATTTTGAATATTCAGCTCTGGTATTCCGCAAAAGCAGAGAGCCTGGCGGGGGCGAAGTACGCCGCCAACAACATTAATCATATTCTTGAGGAAGCGTCACAGGCGACTCAAACGGCGATGGAAATTGCAGGGAAAAGGTGCGATCTGGATGAACAATATCAGCTAGGTACAGAGGCCGCGCTGAAACCCCATCTGCGGACGATCATCATTCTCAAACAAGGTGCTGTCTGGTGTACATCGCTGCCGGGTAATCGGGTACTGCTATCCCGTATTCCTGAGATACCAGACAGTAATTTGCTGTTGGCTCCGGCGCTCGACACTGTAAATAGATTACCCATTCTGCTCTATCAGATTCAGTTCGCTGATACGCGTATCCTGGTGACTATTAGCGACCAGCATATCCGTGGGGCGCTCCATGTGCCGTTGAAGGGGGTGAAATATAGTTTGCGCGTGGGGGATAATATTATTGGGCCGTCGGGAGATGTGACAACTCTCAATGGCAGACATCAACTTTCTGGACGGGTTAACTCCACTGAATATCATTTCAGTATTATCTATAACCAGCCGCCGCTATTTAGCTTTACCAGAATGATCGACAAAGGCTTGGGTATTTTGATATTCAGCCTTTTAATATCCTGTTCCGCTGCCTTTTTACTTGATAAATATTTCAATAAGACAGACACACCTGAACAGATTCTGCGTAGGGCGATAAGCAATGGTGAGATTGTGCCTTTTTACCAACCGGTAGTTAATGGTCGGGAAGGGACGTTACGCGGCGTAGAAGTTCTTGCCCGATGGAAACATCCTCGTGGAGGATATATTTCACCTGTAGCATTTATTCCACTTGCTGAAAAATCAGGGTTGATAGTTCCGCTCACCCAAAGTTTGATGAGTCAGGTCGCCACACAAATGAACGCGATCGCCAGTAAACTGCCGGAAGGATTTCATGTTGGGATCAATTTTAGCGCCTCGCATATTATTTCGCCGACATTTGTTGAAGAATGTCTGAAATACCGCGACAGCTTCACTCGCCATGATTTGAATCTCGTTCTTGAAGTTACTGAGCGTGAAGCGTTACATGTTGATGAAAATTTGGTTCAGCGATTGAACATTCTGCATGAAAATGGTTTTGTTATCGCGCTGGATGATTTTGGTACGGGCTACTCAGGGCTTTCTTATCTCCATGATCTGCACATCGATTATATTAAGATTGATCACAGTTTCGTCGGTCGGGTCAATGCAGATCCTGATTCCACCAGAATTCTGGACTGTGTGCTGGATCTGGCGCGCAAACTTTCTATCAGTATTGTCGCCGAAGGCGTCGAGACGAAGGAGCAGCTCGACTATTTGAACCAGAATAATATTACGTTCCAGCAAGGGTACTATTTCTATAAACCGGTGACGTATATTGAACTCGTCAAAATTATTCTCTCAAAACCGAAGGTGAAAGTGGTTGTTGAGTGAATATTGCACTAATTGATATAGCATGATGATATTTGGCTGAAAATTGATCAGCAAGGCGATGAAATGGTGCAATTGTAGACAGGTAATTAGCTCGTTGCTTCTTGTTACTATTGTTCATTATTTTGTTTGCTATAATTGTCTGAAGATTTTGTCAGGATCACCGTAAGTAGCATGAACAAAAGTAATAGCCTGGATTATTTCACTTTGTATATCATCTTTTCCATTGCGTTTATGCTGATCTCCATCCTGATTATCCTGATCGCCAAACCCAGCATCTGGCTAGGAGAAGTGCTTGTTACCATAAATTTAATCAATGCACTGGTTTGGCTGGTAATCAATTTGCTTAACCGGTTAAGAGGGAAGCTGGTAAGCCAAAGGGATCAGCATTAACCCTTCTTTTAAATACGTTTTGACAATTTGGGCTGACAGGATATTTGATCAGAAATGCTTATAAATCCAATCAGTAGATGATTAATCTTTGAAACTGGAAAAACTGGTCAGGTTTAGTTTTGGGAAAATTACTCTGCGGTGAGGCGGGGGTATACGGATATGATTGCAGTAAAATAGTTTTTGATACAGTGAAAACTGACGGAATAAACTAAAGCCAAATACTAACACTTCATTTTTGTTTATAAGCACATCCATCCGCTAAAAATATACCGCGTCGAATAAATCGACGCGGTACTACATTAACTATTATTTTTTGCCGATGGCACGCATGGTGTCATCAATTGCGGTAATTAACAGCATTTGCGGATCTTTAGCACAAACCTGATTCAGTTTTTCTACCACTTTGGCACTCAGTTCTGGAGATTGCTCAATTTTTAAATCACGGCTAGTAACGCTGGCATTACCCATTACAGCGACGATATCTGCAACCTGTGCGCTGTCAGTTTTTGCCATTTCGTTGGCTTCTGCGCAAGTAATGTAGGTTTCTGCCGGCAGGCCGTTCTTAATATTATAATCCTGCGCCCAGGTCATTGGTGCGAAAACAAACAGTCCAGCCAGTAAAGCAAATTTTTTCATCATCATACCTTATTTCATTTTACCCAGAATGGCACCACCTGTACCACCAATCACAGCACCTTTAATCGCGCCTTCCAGACCATTGCCGGTCAGGACGCCAGTGACTGCGCCAACGGCCGCACCTACTTTTGCGCCTTTACGGGCATTTTTACCATCGCGACCTTTTTCAGTGACTGCGCCAACACCTGCACCTACAGCAGCGCCTTTCAGTACGCCATTTACACCATTGCCAGTCAGTAAGCCTACGCCTGCGCCTAACAATGCGCCTTTAGTGGTGCGATTCATATCCGCCATGGCTGGCGTGGAGCAGAGTAATATTGAGATGAGCCCGAAGGCGAGTGTTTTTTTCTTCAACTTAGATGTCCGGTATTAAGTAAGTTGCACACACAATAATTTCGTCTTCAATTAAGAGCAGCTTAACTAAAGAACGCTCGATATTATTCAGATCATTCAAAATGAGCGCGGTTTGTATAATAAGAGTTATGTTTTTCGCTTGAATGGGAATAATCTTAAATAATAATTAACTCATTGATTTTGAATATTTTATTCAAGAAATGTCATCAAGTGTTAACATTGCATTGCAAAGGTAAGGCAATCTGAAATATCAATGTTATTGTGTAATTTATATGTGAACAATATTTATCAGAAAACGTAATGTCAGTGATTTTATTCTGGTGGCGATAATGTGAATTAGTTGCGACTTAATTTGACGCTGGAGCTTGAATGGGGAGTGTTACCGTTTATACAAAACAGGAGGTAATTCCCATTTCCTGTACTAACAACGCAGCAACCAAATGAGCGAACTCAACGGAGGGAAGGGGGCTGTGCCTGGACGCCGATGACAACATTACTTAATAGCGAACCGGGGAAGAGAAAAATTTAACCAGGGTGTAATCTGACAGATACCTGTATAAATAACCGGTAACTGTCAGATCGGACCTGAGCTAATACAGCTTATTTCAGCTCTTCTGCTTCCGGCAGGGTCACGTTCAACTCAAGAATGGAAATATCACCATCTTTTTGCTCAAGCTGTACGGTCACCATCTCGGGATCGATTTGTACGTATTTACAAATGACCTCAAGAATATCTTTACGCAACTGGGGCAGATAGTGTGGTTCTGCATCGCTGCGACGGCGTTCAGCAACAATAATTTGCAACCGCTCTTTTGCAATGTTGGCCGTGTTTTTCTTCCGTGAGAGAAAGAAATCGAGTAATGCCATAACTTATCCTCCGAACAAGCGTTTGAGGAAGCCTTTCTTCTCTTCTTCAATGAAGCGGAAAGGACGTTCTTCTCCCAACAGACGTTCTACGGTATCAGCGTAGGCTTTACCCGCATCGGCGTTGATATCGAGAATAACCGGTTCTCCCTGGTTAGAGGCGCGCAATACTGATTGATCCTCTGGGATCACGCCGACGAGCTTGATGCGCAGGATCTCCAGCACGTCTTCCATGCTCAACATGTCTCCTTTGTGCACGCGACCAGGGTTATAGCGCGTTAACAGCAGGTGCTCTTTTATGGGTTCTTCGCCGTTTTCTGCGCGACGTGATTTCGACGCCAGAATACCTAAAATACGGTCAGAGTCACGAACTGAGGAAACTTCCGGGTTGGTGGTAATAATGGCCTCATCAGCGAAATAAAGAGCCATTAATGCACCGGTTTCAATACCCGCCGGTGAGTCACAAACGATAAACTCAAAGTCCATCGCTTTCAGGTCATCAAGAACTTTGGCCACCCCTTCGCGGGTGAGGGCATCTTTATCGCGAGTTTGCGAAGCTGGGAGAATATAGAGGTTATCAGTACGCTTATCCTTAATTAACGCCTGATTTAGCGTTGCATCGCCCTGAATGACGTTGACGAAATCGTAAACGACCCGGCGCTCGCAACCCATAATCAGGTCGAGATTACGCAAGCCGATATCAAAATCGATCACGACAGTTTTCTTTCCCTTCTGGGCCAAACCAGTGGCGATGGCCGCGCTGGAGGTTGTCTTTCCAACGCCCCCTTTCCCCGAAGTAACAACAATAATGCGTGCCATAAAAATTCCTTGTTAAAAAGGGATCAATTTAACGATTGAACGGTCAAAGCGTTTTCGACTAATTGCAGTCGTGCCGCTTTGCCATAAAATTCTGCTGGGATTTTATCACTCAGCCAGTATTCACCGGCGATAGAGACCAGTTCTGCCATCAGACTCGTACAAAATATTTGTGCTTCCCGGTCACCACTTGCCCCGGCTAGCGCACGACCGCGCATCATGCCATAGACATGAATGTTACCATCTGCGATCAATTCTGCCCCTGCACTAACATGGCTTGTAACAATCAGATCACATTGTGGCGCATAAATGCGCTGACCGGAACGTACAGGGGTATCTATTAAGCGCGTTTTTGTGTCCGGTGTTGTATTTTTCGCAGGAACCTGGGGAGCCGGTGCTGGACGTGGCGCTTTTTCCTTTCCTTCAGTCAGGATTGGCAACCCCATCTTTTCGATTTCAGCTTTCAGCTTCGCATTTTTGCAGCCACTGACACCAATGATCCGCAAGCCTGTTGCTGAGATAGCTTTGTGCATTGCTGGCCAGTTGACCTGTTCTTCGAGGCCACTGACATTGAGTACGATGGGAGCATGATTTAAAAATGCCGGAGCCTGAGCGATTTTGTCTTCCAGCGCCTGATGAATAACCTTAGGTTCTGCCTCATGCAGATGAACCACAGATAAGGTGAAGCTGCTACCTTTAAGCTCGATTGGCGTGTTTGACATCCTGGCCTTACTCAATTAGCTAATTACCATCATCATCAGCGTGCGATGATATTACGAAGACTATAAGGCATGTTATAGTCTGGATTATATTGAGGCAAGTCACCCCCCCATTTATTCAGAGTAAAATTATGTTTTGTGTGATCTATCGAAGTAGTAAACGTGACCAGACCTATTTATATGTTGAAAAAAAAGACGACTTTTCACGTGTTCCAGAGGAGCTGATGAAAGGTTTTGGTCAACCGCAACTTGCGATGATTCTTCCATTGGACGGGAGAAAAAAACTGGTAAATGCCGATATTGAGAAAGTTAAACAGGCCTTAGCTGAGCATGGCTATTATCTTCAATTGCCACCTCCTCCTGAGGATTTGCTGAAGCAACATCTTTCTGTGATGGCGAAAAATACAGACAGCACTAAAAAATAACCAATATCCGGCGGTGGCATCATATTTGTCGGAGCGGGTTTTAAGATCCACGATGAAGTGAGAGGAACGTTATGTATCAACATCACAACTGGCAAGGTGCACTGCTGGATTATCCGGTGAGTAAAGTAGTTTGTGTTGGCAGTAATTATGCCAGACATATTAAAGAGATGGGGAGTGAAGTACCTGAAGAGCCCGTGTTGTTCATTAAACCTGAAACGGCACTGTGCGATCTGCGCCAGCCATTGGCTATTCCCTCAGATTTCGGCGCGGTTCATCATGAAGTAGAACTGGCTGTGTTGATTGGCGCGACGCTACGTCAGGCTACGGAAGAGCATGTGCGCAAAGCCATTGCAGGTTACGGCGTGGCGCTCGATCTGACATTACGTGATATTCAGGCAAAAATGAAGAAAGCCGGGCAGCCGTGGGAAAAGGCCAAAGCGTTTGATAACTCTTGTCCTCTTTCCGGGTTTATTCCTGCCGCAGAGTTCACTGGCGATCCGCAAAATACATTGCTGGGTCTGAGCGTTAACGGCGAACAACGCCAACAAGGTACGACTGCGGACATGATCCATAAAATCGTTCCGCTGATTGCTTATATGAGCAAGTTTTTTACCCTCAAGGCCGGTGACGTTGTGTTAACAGGCACGCCTGATGGTGTCGGCCCGCTATACAGTGGCGATGAACTGACTGTTACTTTTGATGGTCATTCTTTGACAACTCGCGTTTTGTAATACTTTTTTGCCGCCTGAATGAGGCGGCAAAACTTGCATCGCTGTGCCAGACTGGTTATAAGGTGCGTTTTAACGTAATGGCGGAACACCTGATGAGCGATATACCTTTCTGGCAAAGTAAAACCCTTGATGAAATGAGCGATGCAGAATGGGAGTCGTTGTGTGATGGTTGTGGTCAGTGCTGCCTGCATAAACTGATGGATGAAGACACCGACGAAATCTACTTCACTAACGTCGCTTGCCGTCAGCTTAATATTAAAACCTGTCAATGTCGGAACTACGAACGCCGCTTCGAGTTTGAACCTGACTGCATCAAATTAACCCGCGAAAACCTGCCAACATTCGAATGGCTACCGATGACCTGTGCATATCGATTGCTGGCGGAAGGGAAGGCATTGCCAGAGTGGCATCCGCTGATGACTGGTTCGAAAGCGGCAATGCACGGTGAGCGAATCTCTGTACGTCATATTGCGGTGAAAGAATCAGAAGTGATCGACTGGCAGGATCATATACTCAATAAACCGGACTGGGCGCAGTGAGCATTTGAAACAGAAGGGATTACTTTCTCGTTTTGAACGGGGCACTGTTGGTGCATCAGAACTGAAATTTACATTCAGAATTGCCAGGGGATTGTCATTATTATCTGCCCCCAACGCGAACAGAAAAATGCCCCTCTGTGCAGTAATGAAGATTGGATTTACTCCTGCACTTAATGCCCTGCGAGCAAATGTGCTGCAATTCATACGCTGTACGAACTTATACTGATACTCCTATTTCTCGGTGCTACATTCCTGTATTTATTGCCAGTTTCCAGAGACTGCTTATCTGCTCACTCACGTTTTTTCGAGAGAACGATAATATTTTTCGTGGGGAAATAACTGCAAAGGAGAATTCTTAATATCGTCGTTTAATTTGTCGAATGCGGACATGGATTTTATGCAGACCATATAAACATTCTCTGGTCGCTTGTTCTTAACAGAATGTTTTTTGCTGATACTCGCAATGTGGTGACCTGGTCGATGAAACTGGCACTGTATAGTGCCAGTCGCAACTTAGTTGGCTTGCTTTTTCATCATACTGATAATAAACAACAGCGCCGCACACAGCACCACCGACGGGCCTGCTGGCGTATCGTAAAACGCGGAAAAGGTTAAACCACCAGTTACGGCAATCATCCCCACCAAAACAGCGACACCAGCCATCTGCTCCGGCGTGCGGGCAAAACGACGTGCAGTAGCCGCAGGAATAATCAGCAGCGAGGTAATAATCAACGCGCCGACAAATTTCATTGCCACGCCAATCGTCAATGCCGTCACCAGCATCAACAATAATTTTACGCGCTGTAATTTCACGCCATCGACAAACGCCAGATCCGGGCTAATCGTCATCGACAGTAAATTGCGCCATTGCCAGAACAGAATTGCCACCACGATGACCACGCCAATCGCAATGGAGATAAGATCTTCCGGCGTCACTGCCAGCAAATCACCAAACAGGTATGCCATCAAGTCAACGCGAATGTTAGACATCAGGCTGACGACGACCAGACCCAGCGACAAAGCACTGTGCGCCATAATTCCCAATAATGTATCGATCGCCAGTTGTGGGCGCTTTTCCAGCCATACCAGACCGCCCGCCAGCAGCAGCGTAACCGCAATCACTGCATAGAAAGGATTCACATCCAGTAGCAGGCCAAACGCGACGCCAAGTAAAGATGCATGTGCCAGCGTGTCGCCGAAATAAGACATACGGCGCCAGACAACAAACGAACCCAGCGGACCTGCGGCACAGGCCAGCATGATCCCAGCTAACCAACCAGGAAATAATAATTCAATCATGAGCGATCATTTCCCCGACGCAGAATAATCCGCCCCTGTAAATCATGGCGGTGATTATGATGATGGCGATAGATACCCAGTTGCCCAGCACCGCGAGGTCCAAACATCGAAATAAATTCTGGATGCAGGGAAACGACTTCCGGTGTGCCGGAACAACAGATGTGGTGATTGAGGCAAAGTACTTCATCGGTTTTTGCCATCACCAGATGCAGATCGTGAGAAACCATTAATACGCCACAATCCAGTTCGCGGCGCAGTTGATCAATCAGGTCGTACAACGCAACCTGACCATTTACATCCACGCCTTGAGTGGGTTCATCCAGCACTAATAATTGCGGTTGATTTAACAACGCGCGCGCCAGCAGTACACGCTGCGTTTCGCCGCCAGAGAGCTTTTGCATTGGCGCGTCAATCAGATGCCCGGCCTGAACGCGTTTCAGTGCGGGCAGAATATCTTCTTTATATGTACCGGGGCGTAAGCGTAAAAAACGGTTTACGGTCAGTGGCAACGTGGTGTCGAGATAGAGCTTTTGCGGCACGTAGCCGATACGCAGTTTTCCGTGGCGCTTGATAACACCTTCATCTGGTGTTAACAGCCCGAGCACAACCCGCACCAGCGTCGACTTACCTGCGCCGTTCGGCCCAAGTAAGGTCAAAATTTTTCCAGGTTTAAGTTCCAGCGACACATCAGAGAGGACGCGGCGTTGGCCAAAAGAAACCGAGACATTTTCCAGGGAAACCAGACTTGTCATGTTAATTTTAGTCTTGCAGTAGTCATGAAATGTTATAATATCACACTTCTTGTATTCATTACGATGATTGGTCGCATTATGTTACATAAAAAAACGCTTCTTTTCGCAGCATTATCCGTCGCTCTCTGGGGTGGTGCAACACAGGCGGCAGATGCCGCCGTTGTTGCTTCGCTTAAACCTGTTGGATTCATCGCTTCCGCCATTGCTGATGGGGTAACAGAGACTGAAGTATTACTGCCTGATGGTGCTTCAGAACACGATTATTCACTGCGTCCATCGGATGTAAAACGCTTACAGAACGCGGACTTAGTCGTCTGGGTTGGCCCGGAGATGGAAGCGTTTATGCAAAAGCCGGTGAGCAAATTACCTGAGGCGAAACAGGTAACGATTGCGCAGCTTGAGAATGTAAAACCGATGCTGATGAAAAGTATTCACGGCGATGATGATGATCATAACCACGCGGAAAAAAGTGACGAAGATCACCATCACGGCGATTTCAACATGCATCTTTGGCTCTCCCCAGAGATAGCGCGGGCTACAGCGGTTGCAATCCATGGAAAATTAGTGGAACTTATGCCGCAAAGTCGAGCCAAACTTGACGCCAACCTGAAGGATTTTGAGGCACAATTAGTTGCAACCGATAAACAGGTTGGTAATGAGCTCGCGCCGCTCAAGGGAAAAGGTTATTTCGTTTTTCATGATGCTTACGGCTACTTCGAAAAACAATTCGGACTGACACCGCTTGGTCATTTTACCGTTAACCCAGAGATTCAACCGGGCGCGCAGCGTTTACATGAAATAAGAACACAGTTGGTTGAGCAAAAAGCAACCTGCGTTTTTGCTGAACCACAGTTCAGGCCAGCGGTCGTTGAAAGCGTCGCACGAGGGACATCCGTTCGTATGGGAACGTTGGATCCCCTTGGGACGAATATCAAACTGGGTAAAACAAGCTATTCAGAATTTCTGAATCAATTAGCCAACCAGTACGCGAGCTGCCTGAAAGGAGATTAATGAGGAAGTGATTACGTGCAACAGATAGCCCGCTCTGTCGCCCTGGCGTTTAATAATTTACCGCGACCACACCGCGTTATGTTGGGGTCGCTCACCGTTCTTACTCTGGCCGTCGCTGTCTGGCGGCCCTATGTTTACCACCGCGACGCCACGCCAATTGTTAAAACCATTGAGCTGGAACAAAACGAAATCCGTTCACTCTTACCTGAAGCCAGTGAACCGATTGATCAAGCCGCACAAGAAGATGAAGCCATTCCGCAAGATGAACTGGACGACAAGATCGCCGGAGAAGCGGGTGTGCATGAATATGTTGTTTCCACAGGCGATACGCTAAGTAGCATCCTCAATCAATATGGTATTGATATGGGTGATATCACCCAACTGGCTGCTGCGGATAAAGATCTGCGTAACCTGAAAATTGGTCAACAACTCACCTGGACATTAACCGCAGAGGGCAATTTACAACGTCTGACCTGGGAGGTTTCTCGTCGGGAAACGCGTACCTATGACCGCACTGCAGCAAACGGTTTTAAAATGACCAGCGAAATGCAGCAAGGGGAGTGGGTTAATAATCTACTGAAAGGCACTGTAGGGTCGAGCTTTGTTGCCAGCGCCAGAAGTGCTGGTTTAACCAGTGCTGAAGTGAGCGCAGTGATTAAAGCGTTACAGTGGCAGATGGACTTTCGGAAGGTTAAAAAAGGCGATGAATTTGCGGTATTAATGTCACGTGAAATGCTTGATGGCAAACGTGAGCAAAGCCAGTTACTGGGCGTACGTTTGCGTTCTGAAGGTAAAGATTACTACGCTATCCGTGCCGAAGATGGCAAGTTCTATGATCGTAACGGTACTGGTCTGGCGAAAGGATTCTTGCGATTCCCGACGGCGAAGCAGTTCCGTATCTCGTCTAACTTTAACCCGCGTCGTCTGAACCCGGTCACAGGTCGCGTTGCGCCGCACAGAGGGGTTGATTTCGCGATGCCACAGGGTACGCCGGTACTTTCGGTGGGTGACGGTGAAGTGGTTGTAGCCAAACGCAGTGGCGCCGCAGGTTATTATGTTGCGATCCGTCATGGCCGCACCTATACCACGCGTTATATGCACCTGCGCAAGATTCTGGTGAAACCGGGGCAGAAGGTAAAACGAGGCGATCGTATCGCGCTTTCCGGTAACACCGGGCGTTCAACCGGGCCGCATTTGCACTATGAAGTATGGATCAACCAGCAGGCCGTAAACCCGCTGACGGCGAAACTGCCGCGTACCGAAGGGCTGACTGGCTCCGATCGCAGTGAGTTCCTGGCGCAGGCCAAAGAGATTGTGCCGCAGCTACAGTTTGATTAATTAACACCCATTCGCAGCCGGTACGCAGTCAGTACCGGCTTTTTTATTTGGTGCGGGGCAAGTTGCGCCGCTACACTATCAGCAGATTGATATTTGCCTTATCCGAAACTGGAAAAGCATGGAAACGAAAAAAAATAATAGTGAATACATTCCTGAGTTTGATAAATCCTTTCGCCATCCGCGTTACTGGGGAGCCTGGTTGGGTGTGGCGGCGATGGCCGGCATTGCCTTAACGCCTCCGAAATTCCGCGATCCCATTCTGGCGCGGCTGGGACGTTTTGCCGGACGATTGGGTAAAAGCTCACGTCGTCGTGCGTTAATCAATCTGTCTCTTTGCTTTCCAGAACGTAGCGAAGCTGAACGCGAAGCGATTGTGGATGAGATGTTTGCCACAGCACCGCAGGCGATGGCGATGATGGCAGAACTGGCGATACGCGGGCCGGAAAAAATTCAGCCGCGCGTAGACTGGCAGGGACTGGAAATTATCGAAGAGATGCGGCGTAACGACGAGAAAGTGATCTTTCTGGTGCCGCACGGCTGGGCGGTAGATATCCCCGCTATGCTGATGGCCTCGCAAGGGCAGAAAATGGCGGCGATGTTCCATAATCAGGGCAACCCGGTTTTTGATTATGTCTGGAACACCGTGCGTCGTCGTTTTGGTGGTCGTCTACATGCGAGGAATGACGGCATAAAACCGTTCATCCAGTCGGTTCGTCAGGGGTACTGGGGCTATTATTTGCCCGATCAGGATCATGGCCCGGAGCACAGTGAATTTGTTGATTTCTTTGCAACTTATAAAGCGACGCTGCCCGCGATTGGTCGTCTGATGAAAGTGTGTCGTGCGCGTGTCGTACCGTTGTTTCCGATTTATGACGGCAAGACGCATCGTTTGACGATTCAGGTGCGCCCGCCGATGGATGACTTGTCAGAGGCAGATGACCATACCATTGCGCGGCGGATGAATGAAGAAGTCGAGATTTTTGTTGGTCCGCGACCAGAGCAATACACCTGGATTTTAAAATTGCTCAAGACTCGCAAACCGGGCGAAATTCAGCCTTATAAACGCAAAGATCTTTATCCCATCAAATAGAAAAAGCCTCTCACAAAGAGAGGCTTTCGTCTGATGATAAATTCAAGTTTGCTTCAGAAGATTTGAAATCTGTCGAATTATCATTGAATTGCAGGCCGGATAAGGCGTTTTCACCGCATCCGGCAACGTACTTACTCTACGGTTAAAATACGCGTGGTGTTGGTAGAACCCACGGTACTCATCACATCGCCCTGGGTGACAATTACCAGGTCACCAGACATCAGGTAGCCTTTATCGCGCAGCAGATTTACCGCTTCGTTGGCTGCAACCACGCCATCATTCGCGCTGTCAAAATAGACCGGCGTTACACCACGATAAAGCGCAGTCAGGTTCAGGGTACGCTCATGGCGAGACATTGCGAAAATCGGCAGTCCGGAGCTGATACGGGAAGTCATCAGCGCGGTACGACCTGACTCGGTCATGGTGATGATAGCGGTAACACCTTTCAGGTGGTTAGCCGCATACATCGCGGACATGGCGATAGCTTCTTCCACATTGTCGAACTGAACGTCCAGACGATGTTTAGACACGTTGATGCTTGGGATTTTTTCCGCACCCAGGCAAACACGCGCCATGGCTGCAACGGTTTCTGACGGATACTGACCCGCAGCGGTTTCTGCAGACAACATTACTGCGTCAGTACCATCCAGCACGGCGTTTGCCACGTCCATAACTTCTGCACGAGTCGGCATTGGGTTGGTAATCATTGACTCCATCATCTGGGTCGCAGTGATTACCGCACGGTTCAGCTGACGCGCGCGACGAATCAATGCTTTCTGAATGCCGACCAGTTCAGGATCGCCAATTTCTACGCCGAGGTCACCACGTGCAACCATCACCACGTCAGAGGCGAGAATAATGTCGTCCATCGCATCCTGGCTGCAAACGGCTTCTGCGCGTTCAACCTTGGCGACAATTTTCGCATCACAACCAGCGTCGCGCGCCAGACGGCGTGCATAGTTCAGGTCTTCGCCGCAGCGTGGGAAGGAGACCGCCAGGTAATCCACGCCAATCAGCGCCGCAGTCTGGATATCTGCTTTATCTTTCTCGGTCAGGGCTTCAGCCGACAGGCCGCCGCCGAGTTTGTTGATCCCTTTATTGTTGGAGAGCGGGCCGCCGACGGTCACTTCGGTGAACACTTTCATGCCCTGAACTTCCAGCACTTTTAACTGAACGCGACCGTCGTCCAGCAGCAAGATGTCGCCAGGCACGACGTCAGCAGGCAATCCTTTATAGTCGATGCCGACTTTTTCTTTATCGCCTTCACCTTTCCCCAGGTTGGCGTCCAGCAGGAATTTATCCCCAATATTGAGGAATACCTTACCTTCTTTAAAGGTAGATACACGAATCTTTGGCCCCTGAAGGTCACCCAGAATAGCCACATGACGCCCCAGTTTTGCGGCAATTTCACGAACTTTATCCGCGCGCATTTTGTGATCTTCAGGCGAGCCATGAGAAAAGTTCATACGTACAACGTTCGCGCCGGCAGCGATAACTTTTTCAAGGTTATTATCGCGATCAGTAGCAGGGCCTAACGTGGTAACGATTTTGGTTCTGCGAAGCCTTCTGGACATGTAATACTCCGTTGACTGAAACAACAAGGTGTTGCTTGAACATGAAATCCGAATGAAATAAAGCCATTGTGGCGATAAATTAATCTCATTCGGATGTCGTATAAGATTAGAACAATGGCAATCGTTTTAACGATCGTCACTTAAATTAAGTAACTGCTTATCAAAACGCGATTCCTTAAGAGCTTCCTTGACCCGCTTCAAGTTATCTCTGAATTTTGCGCCGCGTCGCAAAGTAAATCCTGTTGCCAGCACATCTATCACGGTCAACTGGGCAAGTCGAGAGACCATGGGCATATAAATGTCAGTATCTTCCGGTACGTCGAGGGTAATTGCCAGCGTCGCTTCTTGGGCGAGTGGTGTACCAGCAGAGGTGAGGGCGATCACCATTGCGTCGTTTTCCCGCGCCAGTTGCGCCAGTTCAACCAGATTTTTGGTTCTGCCGGTATGGGAAATCAACACAACGACGTCTCCATCGCTACAGTTCATACAACTCATTCGCTGCAGTACGATATCGTCCGAGTAGATCACCGGAACATTGAAGCGAAAAAACTTATTCATTGCATCGTGGGCAACAGCGGCAGAAGAACCTAACCCGAAAAAGGCAATTTTTTTCGCCTGGGTGAGGAGATCAACAGCGCGATTGACGGCGGACTTATCCAGCGAGTGGCGGACGTGATCGAGAGTAGCCATTGCCGACTCAAATATTTTCCCTGTGTATGATTCAACGCTGTCATCTTCACTGACGTTGCGATTAACATAGGGTGTGCCATTAGCCAGACTTTGCGCCAGATGCAGTTTAAAATCAGGAAAACCGCGTGTGTCCATGCTGCGACAGAAACGATTGACCGTCGGTTCGCTAACATTGGCTTCCAGTGCCAGAGCAGCAATACTCGAATGGATCGCGTTGTCGGGCGAGACAAGAATGACCTCGGCAACTTTGCGTTCTGATTTGCTCAGATGTTCCAGTTTAGACTGGATTTTTTCCAGCATATTCATGATGTAAAGAGACTCACGGGTAATGACGATTTCCGCACGGAAAGAAATCGAAATGCAGTTTTGTCAGATATTACGCCTGTGCGCTGTGTTAATGACAAAAGCAGATAAAAAAGTTGTTATTTTTTTTCATAACATGATCAGTGTCAGATTTTTACCCAAAGGAAAACGATGGTTTTTTTATCAGTTTTGCCGCACTTTACGCGCTTTTGCCGTAATCGCACGGGTGGATAAGCGTTTACAGTTTTCGCAAGCTCGTAAAAGCAGTACAGTGCACCGTAAGAAAATTACAAGTATACCCAGGCTTAAGTACCGGGTTAGTTAACTTAAGGAGAATGACATGGCGGTAACGCAAACAGCCCAGGCCTGTGACCTGGTCATTTTCGGCGCGAAAGGCGACCTTGCGCGTCGTAAATTGCTGCCTTCCCTGTATCAACTGGAAAAAGCCGGTCAGCTCAACCCGGACACCCGGATTATCGGCGTAGGGCGTGCTGACTGGGATAAAGCGGCATATACCAAAGTTGTCCGCGAGGCGCTCGAAACTTTCATGAAAGAAACCATTGATGAAGGTTTATGGGACACCCTGAGTGCACGTCTGGATTTTTGTAATCTCGATGTCAATGACACTGCTGCATTCAGCCGTCTCGGCGCGATGCTGGATCAAAAAAATCGTATCACCATTAACTACTTTGCCATGCCGCCCAGCACTTTTGGCGCAATTTGCAAAGGGCTTGGCGAGGCAAAACTGAATGCTAAACCGGCACGCGTAGTCATGGAGAAACCGCTGGGGACGTCGCTGGCGACCTCGCAGGAAATCAACGATCAGGTTGGCGAATACTTCGAGGAGTGCCAGGTTTACCGTATCGACCACTATCTTGGTAAAGAAACGGTGCTGAACCTGTTGGCGCTGCGTTTTGCTAACTCTCTGTTTGTAAACAACTGGGACAATCGCACCATTGATCATGTTGAGATTACGGTGGCAGAAGAAGTGGGGATCGAAGGGCGCTGGGGCTATTTTGATAAAGCCGGTCAGATGCGCGACATGATCCAGAACCACCTGCTACAAATTCTCTGCATGATTGCGATGTCTCCGCCGTCTGACCTGAGCGCAGACAGCATCCGTGATGAAAAAGTCAAAGTACTGAAGTCTCTGCGCCGCATTGATCGCTCTAACGTGCGTGAAAAGACGGTGCGTGGGCAGTACACCGCAGGTTTTGCGCAGGGCAAAAAAGTGCCGGGTTATCTGGAAGAAGAGGGCGCGAACAAAAGCAGTAACACGGAAACCTTCGTGGCGATCCGCGTCGACATCGATAACTGGCGCTGGGCTGGCGTACCGTTCTACCTGCGTACCGGTAAACGTCTGCCGACTAAATGCTCTGAAGTGGTGGTCTATTTCAAAACGCCAGAACTGAATCTGTTTAAAGAGTCGTGGCAGGATCTGCCGCAGAATAAACTGACTATCCGTCTGCAACCTGATGAAGGCGTGGATATCCAGGTACTGAATAAAGTTCCTGGCCTTGACCACAAACATAACCTGCAAATCACCAAGCTGGATCTGAGCTATTCAGAAACCTTTAATCAGACGCATCTGGCGGATGCCTATGAACGTCTGCTGCTGGAAACCATGCGTGGTATTCAGGCATTGTTTGTACGTCGCGATGAAGTGGAAGAAGCCTGGAAATGGGTAGACTCCATTACTGAGGCGTGGGCGATGGACAATGATGCGCCGAAACCGTATCAGGCCGGAACCTGGGGACCTGTTGCCTCGGTGGCGATGATTACTCGTGACGGTCGTTCCTGGAATGAGTTTGAGTAATATCTCGACTTATCCTTACGGGTTATTTTACCGGTAACATGATCTTGCACAGATTGTAGAGTAATTTTTACACTTTTGAGCCTCGTGTGGATTCACCCACGAGGCTTTTTTTATTACACTGACTGAAACGTTTCTGCCCTATGAGCTCCGGTTACAGGCGTTTCAGTCATAATTTTCCTGAATGAAACGCGTTGTGAATCATCCTGCTCTGACAACTCAATTTCAGGAGCCTTTATGAATCCACAATTGTTACGCGTAACAAATCGAATCATTGAACGTTCGCGCGAGACTCGCTCTGCATACCTCGCCCGGATCGAACAAGCGAAAACTTCGACCGTTCATCGTTCGCAGTTGGCATGTGGTAACCTGGCACACGGTTTCGCTGCCTGCCAGCCAGAAGACAAAGCCTCTCTGAAAAGCATGTTGCGTAACAATATCGCTATCATCACCTCCTACAACGACATGCTCTCTGCCCACCAGCCTTATGAACACTACCCGGAGATTATTCGTAAAGCACTGCATGAAGCCAACGCGGTCGGTCAGGTTGCTGGTGGTGTTCCGGCTATGTGCGATGGTGTAACCCAGGGGCAGGACGGCATGGAACTGTCGCTGCTAAGCCGCGAAGTGATTGCAATGTCTGCGGCGGTGGGGCTGTCTCATAATATGTTTGATGGCGCGCTGTTCCTCGGCGTGTGCGACAAGATTGTCCCTGGGCTTACGATGGCTGCTTTGTCGTTCGGTCATCTGCCTGCGGTATTTGTGCCATCAGGTCCAATGGCAAGCGGGTTGCCAAATAAAGAAAAAGTGCGTATTCGCCAGCTTTATGCCGAAGGCAAAGTGGATCGTATGGCACTGCTGGAGTCAGAAGCTGCATCTTATCATGCGCCGGGTACATGTACTTTCTACGGTACTGCCAACACCAACCAGATGGTGGTGGAGTTTATGGGGATGCAGTTGCCGGGCTCTTCTTTTGTTCATCCGGACTCCCCGTTACGTGATGCATTAACTGCAGCCGCAGCGCGCCAGGTTACACGCATGACCGGCAACGGTAATGAATGGATGCCGATCGGTAAGATGATCGACGAAAAAGTGGTGGTGAACGGCATCGTGGCACTGCTGGCGACCGGCGGCTCCACTAACCACACAATGCACCTGGTGGCGATGGCGCGTGCGGCGGGTATTCAGATTAACTGGGATGACTTCTCTGATCTTTCTGATGTCGTACCGCTGATGGCGCGTCTCTACCCGAACGGTCCGGCCGATATTAACCATTTCCAGGCAGCGGGTGGCGTACCAGTGCTGGTGCGTGAACTGCTCAAGGCGGGCCTGCTGCATGAAGATGTCAATACGGTGGCAGGCTTTGGTCTGTCTCGTTATACCCTTGAACCATGGCTGAATAATGGTGAACTGGACTGGCGGGAAGGGGCGGAAAAATCACTCGACAGCAATGTGATCGCTTCCTTCGAGCAACCTTTCTCTCATCATGGCGGGACAAAAGTGTTAAGCGGTAACCTGGGTCGTGCGGTTATGAAGACCTCTGCCGTACCGGTAGAAAACCAGGTGATTGAAGCGCCTGCGGTTGTTTTTGAAAGCCAACATGACGTTATGCCTGCCTTTGAAGCGGGTTTGCTGGATCGCGATTGTGTGGTTGTTGTCCGTCATCAGGGGCCAAAAGCGAACGGAATGCCAGAATTACATAAACTCATGCCGCCACTTGGTGTATTATTGGACCGGTGTTTCAAAATTGCGTTAGTTACTGATGGACGACTCTCCGGTGCTTCAGGTAAAGTGCCGTCAGCTATCCACGTAACACCAGAAGCCTACGATGGCGGGCTGCTGGCAAAAGTGCGCGACGGGGACATCATTCGTGTGAATGGACAGACAGGCGAACTGACGCTGCTGGTAGACGAAGCGGAACTGGCTGCTCGCGAACCGCACATTCCTGACCTGAGCGCGTCACGCGTGGGAACAGGACGTGAATTATTCAGCGCCTTGCGTGAAAAACTGTCCGGTGCCGAACAGGGCGCAACCTGTATCACTTTTTAAGATGACAAATTTGTAATCAGGCGAGAGAAAACTCTGATGAAAAACTGGAAAACAAGTGCAGAATCAATCCTGACCACCGGCCCGGTTGTACCGGTTATCGTGGTAAAAAAACTGGAACACGCGGTGCCGATGGCAAAAGCGTTGGTTGCTGGTGGGGTGCGCGTTCTGGAAGTGACTCTGCGTACCGAGTGTGCAGTTGATGCTATCCGTGCTATCGCCAAAGAAGTGCCTGAAGCGATTGTGGGTGCCGGTACAGTGCTGAATCCACAGCAACTGGCAGAAGTGACCGAAGCGGGTGCACAGTTCGCAATCAGCCCGGGTCTGACTGAGCCACTGCTGAAAGCGGCGACTGAAGGTACAATCCCTCTGATTCCAGGGATCAGCACTGTTTCTGAACTGATGCTGGGTATGGACTACGGCCTGAAAGAGTTCAAATTCTTCCCGGCTGAAGCTAACGGCGGCGTGAAAGCCCTGCAAGCGATCGCAGGTCCGTTCTCCCAGGTGCGTTTCTGCCCGACTGGTGGCATTTCTCCGGCTAACTACCGTGATTACCTGGCGCTGAAAAGCGTACTGTGCATCGGTGGTTCCTGGCTGGTTCCGGCGGATGCGCTGGAAGCGGGCGATTACGACCGTATTACTAAGCTGGCGCGTGAAGCAGTAGAAGGCGCTAAGCTGTAAGAGTCAAAATGCCCGATCGAGAATCGGGCATTTTTGAGGATGATGACAAACGCAACATTGCCTGATGCGCTATGCTTATCAGGCCTACAAGTGAATTGTAATATATTGAATTCATAAGATTTGTAGGTCAGATAAGGCGTTTACGCCGCATCTGACATAAACAAAGCGCACTTTGTCAGCAATCTGAAATGCCCGATTGTGAATCGGGCATTTTTGTAGCTTGTTTTTAACAGATTTAACCTTGCACTTTCACCTGACCGGCGGCGTGCTTCGCGCGTTTAATCGCCTCATCAATACTCTCTGCAGTAGCCAGTGCCACACCCAGACGACGGCTGCCATCAATTTCCGGCTTACCAAATAATCTAATCTGTAGACCTGCGCCTACGGCATTCTGCACATTATCAAACGTGACATTCTGACTGGTCAGTTGCGGCAGGATAACCGCAGAAGCGGCTGGACCATACTGGCGGATCCCACCAACAGGCAGTCCAAGGAACGCGCGTACATGTAGGGCAAATTCTGAGAGATCCTGAGAAATTAACGTCACCATCCCGGTGTCATGCGGGCGAGGGGAGACTTCACTGAAAATCACCTCATCACCACAGACAAACAACTCGACACCAAACAGCCCATAACCTCCCAGCGCCAGCACCACTTTACGGGCAATCTCCTGCGCACGTTCAAGGGCAAGGGGGCTCATTTGCTGCGGTTGCCAGGATTCACGGTAATCTCCATCTTCCTGACGATGGCCGACTGGCGCACAGAAATGGACACCATCCACGGCGCTGACGGTCAGTAGTGTAATTTCGAAGTCAAACTTAACCACGCCTTCAACAATCACACGACCTGCTCCAGCGCGACCACCTTGCTGGGCGTACTCCCACGCCTGAGCAAGCTGTTCGGCAGAGCGAATAAATGTCTGCCCCTTGCCGGAAGAACTCATCACCGGTTTAACAATACAGGGATAGCCAATGGCGGCAACCGCCTCGCGGAAAAGGTTTTCGCTGTCGGCAAAACGATACGTTGAAGTGGGAATTTGAAGCTCTTCTGCCGCCAGACGGCGGATGCCCTCGCGATTCATGGTTAATTTTGTCGCGCGCGCGCAGGGGACAACATTCAGTCCTTCCTCTTCAAGCTGGATCAGCATATCGGTGGCAATAGCTTCAATCTCCGGCACGATATAGTGCGGCTTTTCCAGTTCAACCACGCGGCGCAATGCATCACCATCCAGCATATTAATGACATGGGAGCGGTGTGCGACATGCATGGCTGGCGCGTCGGCATAGCGATCAACCGCAATCACCTCTACGCCGAGGCGCTGGCACTCGATTGCCACTTCTTTACCCAGTTCACCGGAACCTAATAACATCACGCGAGTTGCTGCCGGACGCAGCGCAGTGCCTAATAACGTCATAACGAATATCCCCTGATTAATTCCGCGTGAAGTATAAACGAAAACGTTTGCGTGTGTCTTTATTGCTTGATTGCTTGCGTTGATTTCTCGATTGAAAAGAAATATACTGTATAAAATTACAGTTATGATGAGAGGCTGCAAATGGCGGTTGAAATTAAATACGTAGTCATTCGTGAGGGCGAAGAGAAGATGTCGTTTACCAGCAAAAAGGAAGCCGATGCTTATGACAAAATGCTTGATACGGCGGATCTGCTCGACACCTGGCTGGCAAATTCCCCGGTCAAAATGGAAGACGAGCAACGTGAAGCTCTTTCACTGTGGCTGGCAGAACAGAAAGATGTCCTGAGTACCATCCTGAAAACAGGCAAATTACCGTCTCCGCAGGTGGTCGATAATAGCAACGATGCGGAAGATGAGACCCACGCCGCCTGAAGCAACTTGCGCTCCTGACAATTTGTACCATGCTTTCTCCTGAATCATTGTGCTATGGAGAAAAACATGAAAAAAAGAGGAGCGTTGTTGGGGCTGTTACTGCTTTCTGCCTGCGCATCAGTTTTTGCTGCAAATAACGAAACCAGCAAGTCAGTAACTTTCCCAAAGTGTGAAGGTCTGGATGCAGCCGGAATTGCCGCGAGTGTAAAACGCGATTATCAACAAAACCGCGTAGCGCGCTGGGCAGACGATCAAAAAATCGTTGGTCAGGCAGATCCGGTTGCGTGGGTTAGTTTGCAGGATATTCAGGGTAAAGATGATAAATGGTCAGTTCCGCTGACCGTGCGCGGTAAAAGTGCCGATATTCATTATCAGGTAAGCGTGGACTGTAAAGCGGGAATGGCGGAGTATCAGCGTCGTTAATGGCTATTAGTCATTGCGCATAATTCCTGGCGGATGTGGTGTAATCACCTGTCCGCCTTACAATGCATCAGACCCCGTAGGCATGATAAGGCGCGACAGCATCGCAGCAGGCAATCAGCAGCAGATAATCCCAATCAATCCTTCCTCCACATTCCCACCATAGCCGAGTTCCTTATCTGACGCGAATTTCCGTCGATGACTTCCTTTCGGTCCGTTTATTTGCGCATCTTTTGCCGCGATATACACTTTCTGACATCCTCATCCGCTATGCTACAGGCACTAAAAATGGTTATTGAGGAGCAAATATGGCTAACTGGTTAAATCAGCTGCAATCCCTGCTTGGGCAAAGCAGTTCTTCTACCTCCTCGTCTATGGAGCAGGGATTGGGCAAACTTTTAGTGCCGGGCGCATTAGGCGGGCTGGCAGGGCTGCTGGTCGCAAATAAATCAGCACGTAAACTTCTCACGAAATATGGCACCAATGCGTTGCTGGTTGGCGGCGGAGCGGTAGCGGGTACGGTGCTGTGGAACAAATACAAAGATAAAATTCGTGCGGCGCATCAGGATGAACCGCAATTCGGCACTCAAAGCACGCCGCTGGATGAGCGTACGGAACGTTTGATCCTTGCACTGGTCTTTGCCGCTAAAAGTGATGGTCATATTGATGCCAAAGAACGTGCAGCTATCGACCAGCAATTGCGTGAAGCCGGCGTGGAAGAGCAGGGGCGTGTACTCATTGAGCAGGCAATTGAACAACCGCTGGATCCGCAGCGCCTGGCGAACGGGGTTCGTAATGAAGAAGAGGCGCTGGAAATCTATTTCTTGAGCTGCGCAGCTATTGATATTGATCATTTCATGGAGCGTAGCTACCTGAATGCATTGGGCGACGCGCTGAAAATTCCCCAGGATGTTCGCGAAGGGATCGAACGCGATCTCGAACAGCAAAAGCGCACTTTGGCGGAATAATTCCGCTCTCTGGATAGCCTGACAGTGGACTATTTCGGGCTATCCAGAACCGCACAGCCATTTGAACGGACTGATTTTCTCTGTCAGCATATCATTCGATATCCACGCCATTACCTGTCATCACCTGAGCAATGACTACCCTGTTTCGCTTGCATACCGGGTGAGTTTTGCCACCCTTATAAGATGTTTCAACCAGAAAGAACAATAACATGCTACCAAAAGCCGCCCGCATTCCCCACTCCATGACGCTTCATGGCGATACGCGTATCGATAATTACTACTGGCTGCGGGACGACACGCGCTCACAGCCGGAAGTGCTGGACTATTTGCAACAAGAGAATAGCTACGGTCATCGGGTGATGGCCTCGCAACAAGCCTTGCAGGATCGCATATTAAAGGAAATCATCGACCGCATTCCGCAAAGAGAAGTCTCTGCGCCCTACATCAAAAATGGCTACCGCTACCGGCATATTTATGAACCTGGCTGTGAATATGCCATCTACCAGCGTCAATCGGCGTTCAGTGAAGAGTGGGATGAGTGGGAAACATTGCTCGATGCCAACAAGCGCGCGGCGCACAGTGAGTTTTATTCGATGGGCGGAATGGCAATTACCCCCGATAACACCATTATGGCGCTGGCGGAAGATTTCCTTTCCCGACGCCAGTACGGCATCCGTTTTCGCAATCTTGAAACGGGCAACTGGTATCCCGAATTGCTGGATAATGTCGATCCCAGCTTTGTCTGGGCGAATGATTCGTGGACTTTCTATTATGTGCGCAAGCATCCGGTGACGCTGCTGCCTTATCAGGTCTGGCGACACGCCATCGGGACTCCGGCATCGCACGATAAACTGATCTACGAAGAAAAAGACGATACCTATTACGTCAGTTTGCATAAAACGACATCGAAGCACTATGTAGTCATTCACCTGGCCAGCGCCACCACCAGTGAAGTTCGCTTGCTGGACGCGGAAATGGCCGATGCCGAGCCGTTTGTTTTTCTGCCGCGCCGCAAAGATCACGAATACAGTCTTGATCACTACCAGCATCGGTTTTATCTGCGTTCCAACCGCAACGGCAAAAACTTTGGTTTATACCGTACCCGTATGCGTGATGAACAACAATGGGAGGAGTTAATTCCGCCACGCGATAACATCATGCTGGAAGGGTTTACGCTGTTTACCGACTGGCTGGTGGTTGAAGAGCGTCAGCGCGGGTTAACCAGTTTGCGCCAAATTAACCGCAAGACACGGGAAGTCATCGGCATTGCCTTTGATGATCCGGCCTACGTGACCTGGATTGCCTACAATCCAGAACCTGAAACCGCGCGATTGCGTTACGGTTATTCCTCCATGACCACGCCAGATACTTTGTTTGAACTGGATATGGATACCGGCGAGCGCCGCGTGCTGAAACAAACTGAAGTACCCGGTTTTGATGCGGCGAATTACCGCAGTGAACACTTGTGGGTCACTGCCCGGGATGGCGTCGAAGTTCCGGTTTCGCTGGTCTATCATCGTAAGCACTTCCAGAAAGGCAACAATCCGCTGTTGGTATACGGTTATGGTTCTTACGGAGCAAGCATAGATGCCGATTTCAGTTTCAGCCGCCTGAGTTTGTTGGATCGTGGATTTGTCTACGCCATTGTCCATGTTCGCGGTGGTGGCGAGCTGGGGCATCAATGGTACGAAGACGGTAAATTCCTGAAGAAGAAAAATACGTTTAATGATTATCTTGATGCCTGCGATGCATTGTTAAAACTGGGCTATGGCTCTCCTTCGCTCTGTTATGCAATGGGAGGCAGTGCGGGGGGAATGCTGATGGGGGTCGCTATCAACGAACGCCCCGAGCTGTTCCACGGCGTTATCGCCCAGGTGCCGTTTGTTGATGTCGTAACAACGATGCTTGATGAATCAATTCCTCTGACCACTGGCGAATTTGAAGAGTGGGGGAATCCGCAAGATCCGCAATATTACGAGTACATGAAAAGCTACAGCCCGTATGACAACGTCACCGCACAGCCTTATCCGCATTTGCTGGTAACGACCGGTTTACACGATTCACAGGTGCAATACTGGGAACCGGCAAAATGGGTGGCTAAATTGCGTGAGTTGAAAACCGATGACCATCTGTTATTGCTGTGTACCGACATGGACTCAGGGCATGGCGGTAAATCGGGGCGCTTCAAATCTTACGAAGGTGTGGCGATGGAATATGCTTTTCTGGTCGCGCTGGCGCAGGGGACATTACCCGGTCAGCCAGCGGCTTAAGCATTCTCCAGGTAATGCTTCAACGTTAAACGCAATTCCGGGCTCATACTGTCGAGGTTATTAAACAACCAGCGCAGGTAGCCCGGATCGCGCTCTGCAACTTCTGATACTGCTTTACCGCGATACTTGCCAAACGTGAACGTCGTTAACAATGATGGACGTCCAGTGATATCCGCCATTTGTTCCACCGTCCAGCCGGATGTGTTCATAATATCAATAAGCAAGGCAGCGGTGATGTAACAGTCATACAGCGCACGGTGGTGATGCAAGCCTGGCGGCGTTTGTACACTGAGTTTACGCGTTTTATACAACGCCATATTGCTGTACTTGATTCCTGGCCACAAACGACGAGCCAGTTTCATCGTGCAGATCCACTCGCCAGGCATTTCAGGCAATACGCGGCGGTCAAAGCTGGCATTGTGGGCGACATACCATTCACTACCGTAGTAGTGCGGGATCACCTCTTCAATCCACGGCTTGTCGGCGACCATGGCTTCGGTAATGCGGTGAATTGCCATAGCCTGTGGGCTGATGGGACGGTCGGGGCGCACCAGGTGGCTCATGGGGTTGACGATTTTCCCATCAACAACATCAACTGAGGCAATCTCGACGATCCCTCCCTGTAAACCGCAGGTTTCTGTATCGATAATACGCAGCATGGCAAAACTCCGGGCCGAAAACGCCTAGCGTAATGGAATGATATCGCCTTGCCAACCCTGCGGTGTGCGTTGACCAACTAACAATAACGAACCGCGATCGGCGCGAACAATAAGGCTGCCATGTTCATCCCACAGTGCGCTGTTGCCCCGGGCATTAGCCATCAGTACGGCGATGGAGAACTGATGTGAGAAAAATTGTAAGTGGCGAGTAGAAGCCAATAGTTCGGGCTCACTGATGCACTGACCGGTGGTAAACAGTGAACAGGTTGGGGGCATATCAATGCCTTCAGGTTGTCCATCCACCACAGTGATGGTTTTAGAGTGTCGATCCAGACATGCTCCGTGGCTTTGATGATAAATTCCGGGCGCGTTCATCCCTGGCGCGAATACGGCAATACCACGAATAAAACGTTCATTATGTTCAACGGGGAGGCCGGTAATAATGGTCATTCTCCATGTTGTCGCGGCATAACAAAGCGGGGCTAACAGCGAAAGGTCGGGCGGGGCAGGAAGAGAGCGTCGCTTATAATCACATCCCAGTAGAGAAAGCGAGGGGAAAACTAAAAGTTCGCACTGCTGTCTGGCGGCAGCCCTCACGAACTCCAGATGATGGGCCACCTGCTCAGTGAGTGAGGCATTACGAGGCTCATATTGTGCTGCTGCGACTTTCCTGTATGTCATAATGACTTCCTTTTCACAGTGTCCGCAAATATTGATGCGTATAAGAAAATACTCACAATTTAGCAGGCGCTATGTAAGAAAGTGTAACTTAATATAAGGTTTATTTAAGTTTAGGCTCGTAAGGTAAGCGTGACAGATTTACAGAGGCAAGGCGGTGGGTAATAAGGCGCTCACGAAACCAGCTTCGCAGGTGTTCCGGTTGTTCACGTTCAACCGCCTCAGCAATTACCGGCATATTGTAACGTTCTTTAAATGCCACCCCGGCAGCCGCCAGATCGACATTAACTTTATCCATTTCAGTTTGATCCAGTTTAGCCAGATTCTTCAGCATATTGTGTCTCCTCGTTAATTGCGGGCAAAAGTTACTAAGAGTCAGCCAGGATGGCAAGCCGGAATTGATGATCCTCGACTCTATCATTAGACAAGTTTATGCTCTGTAAAAAAGTTATTACAAAAAGGAATAGATAATATGGTTTCAACTGCACGTTCTCTTCGTTACGCACTCGTATTATTTGCCGCTTCGCTGGCGCCTTCTGTCTGGGCACATGCGCATCTGACGCATCAGTATCCTGCGGCGAATGCGGAGGTTACTGCCGCCCCACAGGCCATTACGTTAAACTTCTCTGAAAGTATTGAACCCGGATTCAGCGGCGCCAAAATCATCGGTTCAAAGAATGAAGATGTTAAAACATTACCCGCGAAGCGTAATGAACAAGACAAAAACCAATTGATTGTTCCGCTTGCCGACGCCCTGAAGCCCGGAAGTTATACCGTCAACTGGCATGTTGTCTCGGTGGACGGGCATAAAACCAAAGGGCATTACACCTTTACAGTGAAATAAAACATGCTGGCGTTTACCTGGGTCGCATTGCGATTTATCCATTTTACCTCCCTGATGCTGGTCTTTGGCTTCGCGATGTATGGCGCATGGCTGGCACCAATAGCAATTCGTCGCTTGCTGACGAAACGTTTTCTGCGTTTACAACAACATGCTGCCGTCTGGAGTTTGAGCAGCGCCGCTGCGATGTTCGCCGTACAGGGCGGGTTGATGGGCGCGGGATGGTCGGATGTGGTTTCGTTGAACATTTGGCAATCAGTGTTACAAACGCAGTTTGGTGGTGTCTGGATTTGGCAAATCGTTCTCGCCCTCGTTACGCTAACCGTCGCTCTGATGCAACCAGGGAACATGCCACGTTTGTTGTTTGTGCTAACTACCGCGCAATTTATCCTGATGGCGGGAGTAGGACATGCGACGTTAAACGAAGGATTAACGGCGAAAATCCATCAGACTAATCACGCTGTACATCTGATTTGCGCGGCGGCATGGTTTGGTGGCTTGCTGCCGGTCGTCTGGTGTATGCGGTTGGTAAAAGGGCGCTGGCGACGTCAGGCCATTCATGCACTGATGCGATTCTCCTGGTGTGGACATTTTGCGGTGATTGGCGTGCTGGCAAGCGGCGTGCTTAATGCATTATTCATCACCGGATTTCCCCCAACACTTGCGACTTACTGGGGGCAGCTTTTATTTCTAAAGGTCATATTGGTGATGATTATGGTAGCCATTGCACTGGCAAATCGTTATGTTCTGGTGCCACGGATGGGGCAAGATGAAGACCGTGCGGCTCCGTGGTTTGTTTGGATGACAAAACTCGAATGGGCGATAGGTGCGGTAGTGCTGGTGATTATCAGCCTGCTTGCAACTCTCGAACCTTTTTGATGGATTACGAAAATGATGAAAAAAAGTATTCTGGCATTTGTATTGCTTACCAGTTCGGCAGCGGCGCTGGCGGCGCCACAAGTGATCACCGTTAGTCGTTTTGAAATGGGTAAAGACAAATGGGCATTTAATCGTGAAGAAGTGATGCTGACATGCCGACCGGGCAACGCGCTGTATGTCATTAACCCCAGCACCCTGGTGCAGTACCCTTTGAACGATGTCGCGCAAAAAGAAGTTACCAGCGGAAAGACCAACGCCCAGCCTATTTCAGTGATCCAGATTGATGATCCTAACAAACCAGGTGAAAAAATGAGTCTGGCACCGTTTATTGAAAGAGCTGAGAAACTCTGTTAATCATCTACAGTAAATGTTTGATTTAAAATAAAAAACCGCCTCAGTTCTTTCACCAGAACGGGCGGTTTTTAACATTTAAGACGATGACAAGCACGCTTTTTATTGACCATTTTGCACGCAAACTGGCAAACCTGGTGTCGTCATCTATTCTTAAAGGGCAAGGCAACTAAGCCTGCATTAATGCCAACTTTTAGCGCACGGCTCTCTCCCAAGAGCCATTTCCCTGGACCGAATACAGGAATCGTATTCGGTCTCTTTTTATCTATAAAGCCAGTTTGATGATTACATCACAGCTTTTACTGCACTGACTTTACCATCAACCATAACACACACTCTACTGCTTCAGTCCAGGCTTTTTTAACATTTTTGTTAAGATAATGTGATCTTTCGCGCGGGAGTAAGGAATTGATGAAACAGGCAAGACACATCTATCAGAAGATTGATGGCAGTCAGTGGCGACATATCTGGCTGGTGGGGGATATTCATGGCTGCCTGGCGCAACTGCGTAAGAAATTGTGGCACTGCCGGTTTGACCCGTGGCAAGACTTGCTGATCTCGGTTGGTGACGTTATCGATCGTGGCCCGGAGAGTTTGCGCTGCCTGCAATTACTGGAACAACGCTGGATCAGAGCGGTAAGAGGCAATCATGAGCAGATGGCGATGGATGCGTTGGATTCGCAGCAGATGTCTTTGTGGTTTATGAATGGCGGCGACTGGTTCGCAGCACTGACAGAGCGCCAATGCGAGCAGGCGAGAATAGTGCTGGAAAAGTGCAGGTCTTTACCGTGGATAATTGAATTAAGCTGTAGTAGCGGACTGCATGTCATCGCCCATGCGGATTACCCCAATGATATTTATGAGTGGCATAAGGAAGTCGATCTGCATCAGGTGTTGTGGAGTCGATCGCGATTGCGTGGGGGGCAAAAAGGGCAGGGAATTACAGGTGCCGATCATTTCTGGTTTGGGCATACGCCCTTACGGCATCGCGTGGATATCGGTAACTTGCATTATATTGATACCGGCGCCGTCTTCGGAGGTGAGTTGACTCTTGTGCAACTGCAATAATTAAAAGTCACTGTACTCCTGTGCAGGTCGCCAGAAACCATCAATAAAATCCTCAATCGGAAAACAGCCTCCGTGACGGATCCGTTGATCGTCCATTGAATAGAGGCACTGCTGTTCCGTATTGTAGACATCAACCACAATATCGTCACAGCCAGCGTCCAGATAGCAAACAAAAAGTACCAGCGCGAACATTTCATCCTCGAAGTGCGGTGCCGTACCGTTAAGTTTAGGGGAGATTTTTCAACGGGGGAAATAACCAGGATAAATAACCCGTCATGCCGACGGGTTCTTTTTGGATCAGGCAAGACGCATAATCCAGGCATCAGACTTTTGATCGTAGCGGGTACGGTAAAGGACAGAGTGTTCGCCGTTTAGCAGGGCTGGGATGCTGGTTTCGGCGTCCCAGGCATCAAGTTGCATACATAAATCCGGGTCAGATTTACAGGGGATGGTTAACGTTCGGTCACCAGGCGATTCGCCGGTTAACTCGCCGTCGTCGATTTCAAAAGCGCCTATGCGTACACTGGTTTTCATCTTCGTGCTCTCCATTTAAGTGCCGATTGTGGTACGACCAGTTCGGTCGTACCATTTTTCAGCCTAGTCAAGGCAGTCAGATTCGCCAGTCAAAAAGTGCGCTTTTTTGTGCGCGGTCAGGCTTTACCGGTAAAAAGTTTCCCGTCGCGCACCAGCTCCCGTGGGTAACTGTTTTTCAGCCGTGAACCAATACGTTTGGCTAAACCGATTGGCTGATGTTGGAAGGTGACCAGCACATCATCCGTAGTTGGCGCGGTTTGTGGGTAGACGTCGCGCCCGCGATACCACTCTTCCGCTTCCTGTGGTGTCAGTTCAAACGCGTTAGCATGGGCGACTGAAGCAAGGGCAATGACAGCTTCATGCTGCCAGCGATAACCTTTGTTATGCGTTTCAGCAAGTTTAATCCCCAGACGGGAAAATCGGACTTTACCTATCAACGCTTCAATGCCCACCGGGAATAACCAGATTTCTTTATCGCGCTGCCAGAGGCGCAGGTTTTCATCCCAGTTTAAGCCGACACTCGCAGCCGCCTGATGAATTTGTCCGGCTTCGCGATCTTTCACTACGGTAAACGGGAAATTGCCCACTTTATATTTCGGCGCAGGCAACGCGGGAATCGCCTGAGTTTTACGCAGACGAGCAACGAAAAAACCTTCGCAATCATAAATTTGTGGGAAGACGTGCAAAAAGCCTTCCTCGGTCAGCGCCTTGTCCGCGCCAGGGAATAGATCGCCCAGCGGTAAAAACTCTACTGCGTCGGGGTAAGTCTCTTTCAGCCACAGGCAAACGGCTTCGTTTTCTTCCCGGTTTAAGGTGCAGGTCGAGTAAACCAGCGTACCGCCAGGACGTAATGCATGAAAGGCACTGTCGATCAGTTCTCGCTGGGTGGCTGCGATCTCCTGATTGCTTTCTGGTGACCAGTTTTTCAGCGCATCGGGATCTTTACGCACCACGCCTTCGCCGGAGCAGGGGGCATCCAGCAAAATAGCATCGAACATTTCTGGCAATGCCGCACCAAACACGCGGCCATCAAAATGCGTGAGCGCAACATTACTGATGCCACAGCGGCTGATATTGGCGTGCAACACTTTAACCCGGCTGGCGGAAAACTCGTTGGCAAGGATCGCCCCTTCGTTATTCATCCGTGCGGCAATTTGCGTAGTTTTTGAACCCGGTGCAGCAGCGACATCCATCACCCGTTTTGGGGCGTTACCATCGGCAAACAATGCAGCAACCGGTAACATTGAACTGGCTTCCTGAATATAAAACAAGCCACTCAAATGTTCAGCGGTACTGCCCAGCGGCAATGCGTCTTCATCGTCACGTTCGATCCAGAAACCGTCTTCACACCACGGGATCGGCGTTAGCGTCCAGCCATAAGGAGCGGTTAATTGCCGGAAATCTGCAACGGAGATTTTCAGCGTATTAACGCGAATGCTACGGCGCAACGGGCGCTGACAGGCGGCGAGAAAATCATCAAAAGAGAGCGTCGAAGGCATTGCTTCACGCATTTGCGTCAGAAAGGCGTCCGGGAAATAAACGGTATGTTGGGCCACGAGCATGTACCACTGGCAAAAAAACAGGCGCGCAGTTTAGCATAAACGCTCCGGCGCAGGTACGCCGGAGCAGTGCGCATTATTTGGGTAGCGCGGTTCCCCACTCACGCCACTCTTTCGGTTCGCTTTCCAGCAACAAGAAGTGTTTGCCTTCCTGGGCTTTCGGTGCCAGCGGAGTACCAGGCGGAGTGGCAAAGGCGATCCCGCCACGGATAAACTGGTTAAATGTACCGGTTTTCACTACGCCGCCCGTAAGACCAAAGTCCAGACTGTAGCCCGATGCCAACCAGAAGACGGAATTGTTCCGCACCAGGTGCTGGTAGCGTTTACTGATGCGCATCGCAATCATCACCCGATCCGATAGTGTACCCAGCGTCATTCCAGTGACCGTACCCACTTCCAGACCACGGAATAGTACCGGTGTACCGATGCCTAACGATCCGGCTTCTGGCGCTTCAACAATAATGCTTAAGCCATCCAGGTAACGAGAGTCGGTAATGGTAGCCTCCTGTAATTCAAAGTCGCGGCGAGGATTTCCACGACCGGGTTCGACATTGATATACGGCTGGAGGATGGTATCAAGGTGCTCAACGCCGGCTGCCGAAATCTGCGGTGTGACCACCGAAAAGCGTGTACCACCGCGAGCGAAAGTCTGGACATATTCCGGATAGAGCACCGCTTTTGCCTGTACTTCATTACGTGCGGTTATCAGATCCAGCGTCTGGATTTGCCCGATATCAATACCGAGGTAGCGAATTGGCATACCGACCGCCAGTTTTCCGGCATCAAAAGCGTGGAGCGTAATCTGTCCGCCGACCGCACGAGCCGCCGTTTCTGATGCATAAAGAATACGCTTATCACCTTTACGCTGGCTGGCGCTGGCGCCGCTGAGGTTATCGAAGCTGATAGCACCCTTTAACGCCCGTGAAAGTGGCGAAGCCTGTACGGTCAGGCCGCTACCATTAAGCTGAACTTTCGCCCCGCCTTCTGCCCAGAACACGCTGTTGTTGGTCAGAAGGTTGCGATATTCCGGCTTAATATGCAGATCGATATCAAAGGCGTTAGCCCGTGGGCGCACGGTGATGACTTCGCCAACCTCAAACTTACGGTACAGCACTACCGATCCCGCCTGCACGTCTGGTAATGTTTCTGCACTCAAACTCACGGTCGTGGTGGGCAAATCGCTAAGGCTGTTTTCCAGGGCTTTTTCCAGATTGGCATACAGCGGATAGCTGGCTTTCATCTCGCCTTTATCGCCCGGCAGAATACGTATCCCTCCGTTGATCCATTCAGAGGCGCTGGCACCGAGAAACTCGACGCCGTCTAGTCCCACTTTTACGTCCACACGGCTGTTGACGACGAATTTGCTGTCGCCTTTTACCAGCTCGCGATGCTGTGGTTCAATGGCGATGGTAAAGGTGACGCCTTTGCTGGTGAGTTTACGTTCAATTACCTGACCGACCTGCACACCATGCAGAATGAGTGGCTGACCGGCATCAATACCGTAACTTTCCGGCGCGGTCAGGGTCAGCGTCAGAACATCAGGTTCATGCAGCAGGGCTTTCTCGCCAGGCACAACGACAAACTCCTTGCGTGGCTCACCATCGCCCGGCACCAGTTCGAAGGTTTTGCCCGTGAGCAGGGCGCTGAGATTCGCATCGCTGAGGGATAATTTCGGGTTGCGTAATTCGATGCGGGTATTTTCCCGTAACAGCGTTACGACGCTGGGATCTACGGTCATTTCTCCGGTGACTTTGCCGCCTGGGTTTAAATCCAGTTTCGTCAGTTGTCCGACTTCCAGACCCTGATACATTAACGGTGTTGAGTCGGCGGTTAATCCGGCACCGCTCGGCAGTTCCAGTTTTATGATTACCCCACGCTGGCTGTGGGCGAGATCTTCATACAAACCAAAGGTATCTTCCGCTTCGGCGGGTTTCGACTCTTCCGGCGAATCGAAGGCAATCGCACCGTTAACCAGCGCAGCCAGACTTTCCAGTTTCACTTTCGCGCCACTGATACTGACATTGGCATCAACGCCAGAAACGTTCCAGAAGCGACTCCCTTTTTTCACCAGATCGGTAAAACGCCGCTCAATCAGGACATCAATCACCACGCCCTGGTTATTGGGATTGATCGCATAGTCGTAGACACGTCCCACCGGGATCTTGCGAAAATAGACCAGCGAACCACTATTCAGAGAACCAAGATCGGGAGCCTGTAGGTGGATCATTAGATCACCATTATCCAGCCGATATTTCGGTTGGGTATCGAGGGCGACAAAGTGATCCTGCTCTTTGCCTTTGCCTGGCATCATGCCGATATAGTTACCCCCAACCAGTGCATCCAGTCCGGAAACACCTGCTAGAGAGGCTTTTGGCGTCACCAGCCAGAACTGCGTCTCTTCGCGCAGCGCATCTTTCATATCGGACTTGATGCTGACCCTGACTTCAATCTTACGAAGATCATCGCTAAGGCTGACATCCTGAACGGTTCCGACTTCAACACCCTGATAACGAACAGGTGTGCGGCCAGGGACAATGCCATCCGCCGACATAAAGTCGATGGTGACGGTGTTCCCCCGATCCTGATAACTGTCCCAAATCAGCCAACCGGCAATCATTAGCGCGATGAACGGCAGCAGCCAGAAAGGTGAGATACGGCGTTTAGTTTTAATCTGCGCTTCAGTCGTCGAAGCGGGCGTTTCCTGACTCATGTGCATCCCAAAGTAAGCGGCTGTCCAGCCATTCCACTGCAAGAATAGTTAAAATAACCGCTGCGCCGAAATAAAACGCAGCCGGTCCCATAGTAAAAGCGAGGATCTGATCGCGATTGATCAGCGACATAGTTAAAGAAATGACAAACAGATCGAGCATCGACCAGCGACCAATCCAGGTCACCATTCGCAGTAACAGTATTCGCGTGCGTAATCCTTGTTGGCATTTAAAATGAATGCTCAATAATAAAGTGAACATCACAATCACTTTGGTAAACGGCACCAGAATACTGGCGATAAACACAATTCCGGCGACCGCAATGTTGCTGTTTGCCAGCGACATGATGCCGGAAAGAATCGTATCTTCTTGTCGTCCACCGTTCAGATAAATGATCGAGATAGGCAACAGGTTAGCTGGTAACAACAAGACGACTGAAGCCAACAACGCCGCCCAACATTTTTGAAGACTATGATGACGACGCAGGCGAAGCGGGATATGGCAGCGGGGGCAGCGACCGCGCGGATCAGGATAGCCGGTAAAGTGACACCCCAGGCAAACACGTAGTTTCGCGTCCCTGCGCGTGGCAGGGCGTTCAGGATAAAATCGCTCCCACAGCTGTTCAACATTAAGATGTGACAACGTCACCGTCGTTAAAATCACCAACGCTACAAAAGAGAATAAGCCGACACCCGCCTGGATATGGGCATAATCCTGTACCTTTATAGAAGCAACACCAATGCCGACCAGGTAGATATCCAGCATCACCCACTCTTTCAGTCGCTCAAGCATCAGCAGTACCGGGCGTAAGTTCATCCCCAGTCGGTTGCCAAACCACAAATAAGCAATAGATGTGACGAGGATAAGTGGGGCGCCGATAACGCAGAAAAAGACCATCGCCCCCGTTATCGCATCGCCCTGTTTGGTCATTTGCCAGATGCCTTGCATGACGTTGGCGTCAATACGAATACCTAACAGCCAGATATGCAACAGTGGTTCGCCCCAGGCAAATGGCATCAGCAATAGCATGGTGAACGCCATTGCCGCCAGGCGCGTTAGCGACCAGTCACGCCCGTCACGAATTTTGGCCTGACAGCGCGGACAATAGGCACTTTGATGAGAATTTATCTCGGGCAGGCTAAACAGCATGTCACATTGCGGGCAACGTTGATAATCACCACGCGGCAGTTCCTTGCCGATTGAGCTCACTGTTATCTTTTTTGTTGGCGTAATTTGCGGGGTGTTAAGTGCCATGACGTGCCAAATGTAATAAGAATTAACATTAATCTTAACCCATGATGGGAATGATCTTGAGCATTAACGCATTTAATGCTTATTTTAATAGGCTGGCAGTTCCAGGTAAGACAACCAAGTGATTATATAATGAACAAAACAGAATTTTACGCGGATTTAAATCGCGACTTTAACGCGCTGATGGCGGGAGAGACCAGTTTTCTGGCAACGCTGGCAAACACCAGCGCGTTGTTATACGAACGTCTGGCAGACGTAAACTGGGCCGGTTTTTATTTGCTTGAGGACGATACGCTGGTGCTCGGACCATTTCAGGGCAAAATTGCCTGTGTACGGATCCCCGTCGGGCGCGGCGTGTGCGGCACTGCGGTTGCCCGCAATCAAGTACAACGAATCGAGGATGTTCACGCCTTTGATGGGCATATTGCCTGTGATGCGGCGAGTAATTCTGAAATTGTCCTGCCGCTGGTGGTGAAAAATCAGATTATTGGTGTTCTCGACATCGACAGTACCGTCTTCGGTCGCTTTACAGACGAGGACGAGCAAGGCTTACGTCAGCTTGTGGCACAGCTTGAAAAGGTGCTTGCAATGACGGATTACAAAAAATTCTTTGCGAGCGTCGCAGGATAATCAACGGATAACGTAGCATTTACTGATGGCGTCATTATAATGACGCCTGTTCATGCCTGCGCTTGTTGGCTACGTCCGTTGTAATCAGGAAATTTCATGGAAAATCAACCTAAGTTGAATAGCAGTAAAGAAGTAATCGCGTTTCTGGCCGAACGTTTTCCCCACTGTTTCAGTGCGGAAGGTGAAGCGCGTCCGCTGAAAATCGGTATTTTTCAGGATTTGGTCGATCGTGTTGCCGGGGAAATGAATCTGAGCAAAACGCAACTGCGATCCGCTTTACGTCTCTACACTTCGAGCTGGCGTTACCTTTACGGTGTTAAACCCGGCGCAACGCGTGTCGATCTTGACGGCAACCCATGCGGTGAGCTGGACGAGCAGCATGTAGAACATGCTCGCAAACAGCTTGAAGAAGCGAAAGCACGCGTTCAGGCTCAGCGCGCTGAACAGCAAGCGAAAAAACGCGAAGCTGCCGCAGCTGCTGGTGAGAAAGAAGATGCACCACGCCGCGAACGTAAACCACGTCCTGCCGCGCAACGCCGTAAAGAAGGCGCCGAGCGCAAACCTCGCGCGCAAAAACCGGCTGAGAAAGCGCCAAAAACAGTAAAAGCACCTCGCGAAGAACAGCATACCCCGGTTTCTGACATTTCAGCTCTGACTGTCGGACAAGCCCTGAAGGTGAAAGCTGGTCAAAACGCGATGGATGCCACCGTATTAGAAATCACCAAAGACGGCGTCCGCGTCCAACTGAATTCGGGTATGTCTTTGATTGTGCGCGCAGAACACCTGGTGTTCTGAAACGGAGGCCGGGCCAGGCATGAACATGTTTTTTAGGCTTACCGCGTTAGCTGGCCTGCTTGCAATAGCAGGCCAGACCTTCGCAGTAGAAGATATTACGCGTGCTGATCAAATTCCGGTATTAAAGGAAGAGACGCAGCATGCGACTGTGAGTGAGCGCGTAACGTCGCGCTTCACCCGTTCCCATTATCGTCAGTTCGATCTCGATCAGGCGTTCTCGGCCAAAATCTTTGACCGCTACCTGAACTTGCTTGATTACAGCCACAATGTGCTGCTGGCAAGCGATGTCGAACAATTTGCGAAAAAGAAAACCGAGTTGGGCGATGAACTTCGCACCGGCAAACTTGACGTTTTCTACGATCTCTACAATCTGGCGCAAAAACGCCGCTTCGAACGTTACCAGTATGCGTTGTCTGTACTGGAAAAGCCGATGGATTTTACCGGCAACGATTCCTATAACCTGGATCGCAGCAAAGCACCCTGGCCGAAAAACGAGGCCGAGTTAAACGCGCTGTGGGACAGTAAAGTTAAATTCGACGAGTTAAGCCTGAAGCTGGCAGGAAAAACGGATAAAGAAATTCGTGAAACCCTGACTCGCCGCTACAAATTTGCTATTCGTCGTCTGGCGCAAACCAACAGCGAAGATGTTTTCTCGCTGGCAATGACGGCGTTTGCACGCGAAATCGACCCACATACCAACTACCTTTCTCCGCGCAATACCGAACAGTTCAATACTGAAATGAGTTTGTCGCTGGAAGGTATTGGCGCAGTACTGCAAATGGATGATGACTACACCGTTATCAATTCAATGGTGGCGGGTGGGCCAGCAGCGAAGAGTAAAGCTATCAGCGTTGGTGACAAAATTGTCGGTGTCGGACAAACCGGTAAACCGATGGTTGACGTGATCGGCTGGCGTCTTGATGATGTCGTTGCCTTAATCAAAGGGCCGAAAGGCAGTAAGGTTCGTCTGGAAATTCTGCCTGCGGGTAAAGGGACCAAGACCCGGACAGTAACGCTGACGCGTGAACGTATTCGTCTGGAAGACCGTGCAGTTAAAATGTCTGTGAAGACTGTCGGTAAAGAAAAAGTCGGTGTGCTGGATATTCCGGGCTTCTATGTTGGCTTGACGGACGATGTCAAAGTTCAACTGCAGAAACTGGAAAAACAAAATGTCAGCAGTGTCATTATCGACCTACGTAGCAACGGCGGGGGGGCGCTGACTGAAGCGGTATCGCTCTCTGGGCTGTTTATTCCATCAGGTCCGATTGTGCAGGTTCGTGATAACAACGGCAAGGTTCGCGAAGATAGCGATAACGACGGTCAGGTTTTCTATAAAGGCCCGTTAGTGGTGCTGGTTGACCGTTTCAGTGCTTCGGCTTCGGAAATCTTTGCTGCTGCCATGCAGGATTACGGTCGTGCGCTGGTTGTGGGTGAACCGACATTTGGTAAAGGCACAGTCCAGCAGTATCGTTCTCTGAACCGTATCTACGATCAGATGTTACGTCCTGAATGGCCGGCGTTGGGTTCAGTACAGTACACAATCCAGAAATTCTATCGCGTTAACGGCGGCAGTACGCAACGTAAAGGCGTAACGCCAGATATCATCATGCCTACGGGCAATGAAGAGACGGAAACCGGTGAGAAATTCGAAGATAACGCGCTACCATGGGATAGCATTGACGCTGCAACCTATGTGAAATCTGGAGACTTAACGGCGTTTGAACCGGAGTTGCTGAAGGAACATAATGCGCGTATCGCGAAGGATCCTGAGTTCCAGAACATCATGAAGGATATCGCTCGCTTCAACGCCATGAAGGACAAACGCAACATCGTTTCTCTGAATTACGCTGTGCGTGAAAAAGAGAATAACGAAGATGATGCGACGCGTCTGGCGCGGTTGAACGATCGCTTTAAACGCGAAGGAAAACCGGAGTTGAAGAAACTGGACGATCTGCCAAAAGATTACAAGGAGCCAGATCCGTATCTGGATGAAACAGTGAACATCGCGCTTGATTTGGCGCGTCTGGAAAAAGCCAGACCTGCGGAACAGCCCGCCCCCGTCAAGTAACATCAATCAGGCACAAGAAATTGTGCCTGATTTTTTAACAGTGGCAAGATGCCGTAAATCAGATGCTACAAAATGTAAAGTTGTGTCTTTCTGGTGACTTACGTGCTATCCGGACTTGAAAATAGTCACGTAGCCCATACGATGTGGGTATCGCATATTGCGTTTTGTTAAACTGAGGTAAAAAGAAAATTATGATGCGAATCGCGCTCTTCCTGCTAACGAACCTGGCCGTGATGGTCGTTTTCGGGCTGGTACTGAGCCTGACAGGGATACAGTCGAGCAGCGTTCAGGGGCTGATGATTATGGCCTTGCTGTTCGGTTTTGGTGGTTCCTTCGTTTCGCTTCTGATGTCCAAATGGATGGCATTACGATCTGTTGGCGGGGAAGTGATCGAGCAACCGCGTAACGAAAGGGAACGTTGGCTGATCAATACTGTTGCAACCCAGGCGCGTCAGGCTGGAATTGCTATGCCGCAAGTGGCTATCTACCATGCGCCGGATATCAACGCCTTTGCAACCGGTGCGCGCCGTGATGCCTCTCTGGTTGCTGTCAGCACCGGTTTGTTGCAAAACATGAGCCCGGATGAAGCCGAGGCAGTAATCGCTCACGAAATTAGCCACATTGCCAATGGTGATATGGTTACGATGACGCTGATTCAGGGTGTGGTGAACACCTTCGTTATCTTTATTTCTCGTATTCTCGCGCAACTGGCCGCTGGCTTCATGGGCGGTAACCGTGACGAAGGTGAAGAGAGCAACGGTAACCCGCTGATCTACTTTGCAGTCGCGACGGTGCTGGAACTGGTATTTGGTATTCTGGCGAGCATTATTACCATGTGGTTCTCGCGTCATCGTGAATTCCACGCCGATGCGGGTTCAGCGAAACTGGTTGGCCGTGAAAAAATGATTGCCGCGCTGCAGCGTCTTAAAACCAGCTATGAGCCGCAAGAAGCAACGAGCATGATGGCTTTCTGCATTAACGGTAAGTCAAAATCGCTCAGTGAGCTGTTCATGACTCACCCGCCGCTGGATAAACGTATTGAAGCTCTGCGCACCGGTGAATACCTGAAGTAATATGAAGTAAATGCTAAAAAGCGCGTCCTGGTCGACGCGCTTTTTTTATGCCTGGGATCGTGGCTGGGTAATCCGTAACCCACTGACGCAGGCAGCAATCACAGCCAGAATAGCCGCAGTCATCAGCGAGACGTGCGTACCATTATCGCCAAACTGATTTAACATCAGAGCCACCAGAGCCGCGCCGCTACTCTGACCAAGCAGACGAGCTGTACCTAACATGCCACTGGCACCACCGCTACGTTCGCGAGGGGCGGAGGTAATAATGGTGTGGTTATTGGGGGACTGAAATAAGCCAAATCCAGCGCCGCATAAGATCATTGGCCAGATAATGTTGATATCCGCAGGAGAAGCGGGCAGCAGAACCAGTGAAAACAGACCCGCTGCCATAATGAACAAACCTAAAGCACCAAGTAATCCTGCATGTACGCGCTCTATCAGATAGCCTGCCAGCGGTGCCATCACCATGGTAGCTAACGGCCACGGCGTCAGGAGTAAACCCGTTTCTACTTCACTGCGCCCAAGCACGGTTTGCAGGTAAAAGGGCAGAGAAACCATTGCCAACATCTGTGCGCAGAAAGAGCAAATAGACGTGCAAATAGAAAGTGAAAACAGCGGAATGCGCAGTAAATCCACCGGTAGCAGCGGTACGGGAAGAGAAAGCTGGCGGCGAATAAAGAATATACCCACGACAACCATTACCGCCAGTTCTGCTGCAATCAACGTCAGCGATTGCCCCTGAGCGAAACCACTCAACGCAGTAATAAGCAGGCCGAAGGTTAACGCATTCATCACGGCGCTGGGCAGGTCGAAACGGGGTTTACTGGTGCGAGAACCATTAGGTGGCAGAAAACGCATCGCCAGAAGCAGGGCGATAATACCTAACGGTACGTTGATTAAAAATAACCATTTCCAGGATGCGATGGAGAGGATTGCTGCAGCAATTGTCGGCCCGGCAGCAGAAGAAACGGCAACAATAAACGAGTTTATGCCCATCCCTCTACCCAGAAAACGTTGTGGATAGATCAGGCGGATAAGTGCGGTATTAACGCTCATCAACGCTGCACCGCCGAAACCTTGTATTACACGCGCCAGGGTGAGCATTTGCAGCGAATCAGAAAGGGCGCAGAACAGCGAAGACAACAGAAAAACGACCAGTCCGCATTTATAAATACGTCGATAGCCAAACATATCTCCCAGAAACGAGAATGAGAGCAGAGAGACGACAATGGCAATTTGATAGGCGTTCACTACCCAGATGGAGCTGGCTGGCGTGGCATGAAGGTCTGTGGCGATTGTTGGCAAGGCGACGTTAGCGATAGCGCCGTCGAGGACCGCCATCGAAATACCAATAATAATGGTTAAAATCGCGCCGTATCGCTGAGGCAACGGCAGACCATCGGCCTGAACTTTTGGCATAGGAATTTTATATCTTTTGGTAATAATCAACAGGGGTATGATTCTAGCACTGATATTCACGGCGAATGTCGCAGAATTGTAACTAACCGGCAAAAGATGGATTGCGACCACCCTGGCACGAAATTATAATAAAAAACAGTTCTGATTTTTATAAAACACTCGCAATGAGGTGATAAATGGCTAACGCAGATCTGGATAAACAGCCTGATTCTGTATCTTCTGTACTGAAAGTTTTTGGCATTTTGCAGGCGCTGGGCGAAGAGCGTGAAATAGGGATAACCGAGCTGTCACAGCGCGTCATGATGTCAAAAAGCACCGTTTATCGCTTTTTACAGACCATGAAAACCCTGGGCTACGTGGCGCAGGAAGGGGAGTCAGAGAAATATTCGCTGACCCTGAAATTGTTTGAACTGGGCGCCCGCGCGTTACAAAATGTTGATCTTATTCGTAGCGCAGATATCCAGATGCGTGAGCTTTCCCGCCTGACCAAAGAGACCATCCACCTTGGCGCGCTGGATGAAGACAGCATTGTTTACATCCACAAAATTGACTCTATGTACAATTTGCGCATGTATTCTCGGGTTGGTCGTCGTAATCCGCTTTACAGTACTGCGATTGGTAAAGTATTGCTGGCCTGGCGCGATCGTGATGAAGTGAAGCAAATCCTTGAGGGCGTTGAGTATAAACGCAGTACCGATCGTACCATTACCAGCACAGAAGCGTTATTACCGGTGTTGGATCTGGTGCGTGAGCAAGGTTATGGCGAAGATAACGAAGAGCAGGAGGAGGGGCTGCGCTGTATCGCAGTTCCGGTATTTGACCGCTTTGGCGTGGTTATTGCTGGTTTGAGTATTTCCTTCCCGACCCTGCGTTTTTCTGAGGAGCGTTTGCAGGAGTATGTGACTATGCTGCATACGGCGGCGCGTAAAATTTCCTCTCAAATGGGGTATCACGACTATCCGTTCTGATTAGAGGAAGAACCTGTCTGTATAATATTCAGACAGGTTCTGTATTTCGCGTGGGTTAAATAAAGTTACAAATGGCGTAACATAGTACGCTATGGCGATGAATGTACTTTTTATCTTCGGTTTAAGTAGTTATTTATGCCTTTAACCATTATCCACAACGTTATTGCTTTTACGTAACAGCGGGCAATCTGTTATTCCGAAAAGCCCACTTTTAGTGTGTAGGTATTGTACCGTGCTGGTGCCTCTGGCGGTCAGATAGGAACATTGTAAACCTAACCCAGCGGCATTTTCCTTGCTTCCAATCAGAACGCCATATCCGCTTAGTAATAATCCTGTCCATACCAGTGCTATCAACATAATTGTGCGAATAATGAATCGCATTATGACCTCATCTCTTTTTTGTTCGCCTAATCGTAGCGGTAATATGGGCTGAAGCAAGCGTATAGTTCCAAAAGCACGAATATCGACATAGTTAGGCGCTGTTTAACTAACGCATGATAGTTTAATGACATAAGGTAGTTTAAACGGAGACTGGAGTGAAAAAGTTTCGATGGGGCGTTCTGGTTGTCGCTGTGCTGGCTTGCTTGCTGCTATGGGCGCAGGTGTTCAATATGATGTGCGATCAGGACGTACAATTTTTCAACGGAATTTGTACCATCAATCAATTTATCCCGTGGTGATATCATTTTTTCAACGGTAGATTTCCTTCCTGTGTGGCAGTGGTAGAATGGCGCCTCTACTTAGAGGTGGTGAAATGAACGAAGTTGTAAATTCAGGCGTGATGAACATTGCGTCTTTGGTTGTATCGGTGGTAGTTCTCGCTATTGGGCTCATCTTGTGGTTTTTCATCAACCGTGCCAGTTCACGGACTAACGAACAGATTGAACTTCTTGAGGCATTGCTGGATCAGCAAAAACGGCAAAATGCGCTGTTACGTCGTTTGTGCGAAGCAAGCGAACCTGAAAAAACAGATACCAGTGCTGCAGAGAACCAAAAAGCGGCTGAAGATGACGATATCATCCGCCTGGTAGCTGAACGGTAATCCGTCCTCAAATTTGAGTAACCCTGGTGTTAACGGGTTACTCATCTTATCATTCATATATGCACTATAGTGGTGCAATTGATTTAAATTAATACTCTGGTCTGACTTCAATTATTTATCGTGTTATTTATTTCATAACATCGATATCGGAAAAAGATATTTACCCCGCTAAGTTATTGGGATGTTTACATCGGAATTGTGATCAATCACGGTATTGTTTATTAGCGAAACGTTTCTCTTCTCACTTTTTAGTATTTCATCAATTTTTCTTATTTTAAAATAATAATATGGCTTAAGTATAGTTTCTTTATTGTACTCGAGTTTGTTGTTAACTGACTGTTTTATGGAGTGAATTTATATAATATTTTATTCGTTATATATCATAAAAAGTGATATCGCTCGCATTGCGTAATAAGTTGTAGTGCTGCTCTGGAAGAACTGAACTTATTGAACTATGTTAGAAACTACATCAGATCAAGTATCTGTTTGTAATGGTATGGTTAAGTGCATCGATATATCGACATGTATTCCGTTGCATAAATGTGCAAAAAAGTGGAAGGCGTATCGAGATTTGTGCGGCTGATCGAGACATGTTTAAAAATGGCTTGCCATAATTAACGTTGTATGTGATAACAGTTTCGGGTTAAACGAGGTACAGTTCTGTTTATGTGTGGCATTTTCAGTAAAGAAGTCCTGAGTAAACACGTTGTCGTTGAATACCGCTTCTCTGCCGAGCCTTATATTAGTGCCTCATGCAGTAATGTGTCAGTTTTATCTCTGTAATGCCTGCGGGCGAAGAAAACAATCTAAGGAATTTTTCAAATGGCAAAGATTAAAGGTCAGGTTAAGTGGTTCAACGAGTCTAAAGGTTTTGGCTTCATTACTCCGGCTGATGGCAGCAAAGATGTATTCGTACACTTTTCCGCTATCCAGGGTAATGGCTTCAAAACTCTGGCCGAAGGCCAGAACGTTGAGTTCGAAATTCAGGACGGCCAGAAAGGTCCGGCAGCTGTTAACGTAACAGCAATCTGATCGAAACCACTGATCTGAAGTGTAAACGCGCTTCAATCTCGCTATCAAGCCTCGTCCAAATGCGAGGCTTTTTACTTTGTTTTATTCATGCTCTTGCCTGCGGATATTTGCCCGACGCGCAATTCGCGTTACACTTGCGGCCTTTAGTATCCTGCCGGAGTTGTCATGTCGTTTTCCTGTCCACTTTGTCATCAGCCGCTATCGCTTGAAAAAAACAGCTATATCTGTCCCAAACGGCATCAATTTGATATGGCGAAAGAGGGATATGTTAATTTGCTGCCCGTTCAGCATAAACGATCCCGCGATCCGGGTGATAGTGCGGAAATGATGCAAGCGCGGCGCACATTTTTAGATGCCGGGCATTATCAGCCGCTTCGTGATGCGATAGTCGCTCAATTGTGTGATTGTCTTGATGAGCACGCAACGGCAATACTGGATATTGGCTGTGGGGAAGGGTACTACACTCATGCTTTTGCCGATGCATTGCCAGGTGTGACTACTTTTGGTCTGGATGTCTCTAAGGTTGCGATTAAAGCTGCGGCGAAACGCTATCATCAGGTTACCTTTTGTGTCGCTTCCAGCCATCGTCTGCCGTTTTCTGAGACCAGTATGGATGCCATTGTCCGTATCTACGCGCCGTGCAAAGCAGAAGAATTAGCGCGCGTGGTCAAACCGGGAGGATGGGTCATTACCGCTACCCCGGGACCACGACATTTAATGGAGCTGAAGGGGCTGATTTACGACGAAGTACATCTACATGCGCTCCATACGGAACAACTGGAAGGTTTTACATTACAGCAGAGCGATGAATTGTGTTATCCGATGCGCCTGCGCGGAGATGAGGCCGTTGCGTTGTTACAGATGACACCGTTTGCCTGGCGCGCCAAGCCAGAAGTCTGGCAAACGCTGGCGGCAAAAGAAGAATTTGATTGCCAGACGGACTTTAATATTCACGTCTGGCAACGAACAAATTAGCCGTGGTAGTGCGTCCAGAGGATCTGGACGCCAATGCCAATAAGCACCAGCCCGCCAAGAATTTCCGCTTTTTTGCCAATAATTGAACCGATAAAGCGACCCACCATCATACCTAATGTTGACATGATCAAGGTGGCGCAGCCAATCGCCAGTGCAGTAGCAATAATATTAACTTGCAGGAAGGCCAGACCAACACCAACCGCCATGGCATCCAGACTGGTGGCAATTGCGGTAGTTACCAGCAACCAGAAACCGTGACGACGACGCGGTTCTTCATCCTCATCGTCTCCACCACGAAAACCCTCAATAATCATTCGCCCGCCGAGAAATATCAGCAGTACAAACGCAATCCAGTGGTTCCACTCGAGAACAAAGCGGCTGGCTAACATGCCCATACCCCAGCCAATCAGCGGCGTCAGCGTTTCAACTGCACCAAAAATAAGGCCAGTGCGCAGGGCTTCAGAAAATTTCGGTTTATGGAGGGTGGCACCTTTACCGATTGATGCAGCAAAGGCATCCATCGACATACCAAAAGCAAGAAGAACAGTAGCAGTGATATTCATGACAACGTCCTGACCGGGGTATCCATAAAACACATCACCGCCCCCAGCAAACATGCACACATGAACGACAAGAAGCGCCCATGCAGGCATAGCGATTGATGTGCATATGGTCTCGCCTGACTGAAGGTGTTCAGTCCGTACGTGCCACGTTTTGCAACGAGTATGTTGACACGTACATTTCCGGAATCTGGAAATCGGCTACTCCCCAAATGAGGGCGCAACCTTAACATATTTTGAGAATATAAAACAACTGTTGGGATATATTATTGTATTGTATCGTTGATAACGATTTTCATTTAGATTTATATATCAATAAAACGTTAAAATAAATAACAAATAAGAGAAGGAATAATATAGCCTAAGCTATGTTTGGTTATTAAAAATACACTAAACATAGCTTCGGCTAAATCTATAACTTATTGAGTTGACACGAGAAGTTTATAAATTTTTTCCAGATCGTCGATATTTCGAACGCGGATTAATAAACGGCGCTGTTCTAATTGCATCACCAGTACGCCATCTTCCGATAAGTTCATCGCTTTAATTCGGCGATATTCAATCCAGACATTGGCGAAGAAAAAACCTTGCTGTTTAAAAATGATTTTCGGAACCCGGATCCAGAAAATATAAAAGCCCATTAGCGCCAGTGCACTTAATAACCAGGTGGTTATTTGTGCGCCATGGTTGGTCACATTGTTATAGATAAGAATGACAATCAGCCCGACGAAGATAACGCTATCGATGCGACCGCGCCGGAGCAAAGGAATTGCCAGCAGGGTGGGGCCGTTGCGTCGGGGCATGATGAACTGATCGTATATCGCAAAGGCCAGGAGTGCGGCGATGAACAGAATCAGTACCAGATCCGTGATTGTCATTAATCCTCCAGATAAAAAAACGGGGCCAATAGGCCCCGGTAGTGTACAACAATATTACAGTCCCAGCAGGCCGCAAGCGTAACCAGCGATACCGATGACGAAGAAGCCAACGATGATCCACAGAGGGTTAACTTTTTTGCGCAGCAGCCACATACAGGCGAAAGTCAGCAACAGCGGCACCAGGCCTGGCATTAACTGGTCAAGAATGGTCTGGACAGTGGTAACGTGCTCTTTACCCGTCTGGTCGGTGATGCGAGAGACTACCAGCGGGATGTTGACATGTGTCCACTTGTTAACCAATGCCCCCATGACAAACAGGCCGAGAATAGACGCCCCTTCCGTCAGTTTTTGCAGGAAGCCGCCACCCATATCTTTAACGATATCGATACCTTTGGAGTAACCATACGCTACGCCGTAGTAACGGGTTGCCAGGCGTACCAGGTTAAACAGAATAAAGAACAGCAGCGGACCTAACAGGCTGCCGCTCATTGCGATCCCGGCACCCAGCGCCGCGAATACCGGACGTACCGTACCCCAGAAGATCGGGTCGCCCACGCCTGCCAGCGGCCCCATCAGACCTACTTTGATACCGTTGATAGCACCGTCGTCGATCTCTGCGCCGTTAGCGCGCTGTTCTTCCAGCGCCAGGGTTACGCCGAGGATTGGCGCCGCCACAAACGGTTGGGTGTTAAAGAATTCGAGGTGACGTTTAATCGCCTGTTTACGGGCATCGTTGTTCTCAGGATAGAGGCGACGAATCGCCGGAACCATAGAGAAGCAGAAACCCAGTGCCTGCATACGTTCGAAGTTCCATGAACCCTGGAAGAGGTTAGAACGCAGGAAGACGCCACGAATATCACTCGGAGTGAGTTTTTTCTCGGTGGTAGTTTGAGTTGTATCAACCATTTCGCTCACCTGTTAGTCCAGTTCGTTATCGAGATCGTTGTTACCAGCAGCCTGAACAGGCGCACCGGCTACGCGGTTATATTTCGGGCTAAGTTGGATGTAGAGCACTGCCATAACAGTACCAATCACACCCAGAGCAACCAGGTTAAAGTTGGTGAATGCTGCGGTTACGAAGCCGAGGTAGAAGAACGGCATCAGGTATCCAGCACGCATCATGTTGATAACCATCGCATAACCAACCACCACGATCATGCCACCGGCGATATTCAGACCATTAGTCACCACTTCCGGAATGGCGTTCAGCATGTTCTGAACTTCACTGGTGCCTACAGACAGCGCAACAATCACGGCCGGGATAGCCACACGCATCGCTTGCAGGAACAGAGAAGAAACGTGGATCCAGGAAATTGCCGTCAGGTTGCCATTATCAGCCGCCTTATCCGCAGCGTGCTGGAAAGCAACGGTGATGGTACGAACGATGATGGTCAGCACCTGACCCGCAGCGGCCAGCGGGATTGCCAGCGCGATACCGGCACCGATGCTCTGATGACCAGCGATAACCAGAATGGTAGAAATGATGGAAGCCAGAGCGGCATCAGGCGCAACTGCGGCACCGATGTTCATCCAGCCAAGTGCGATCATTTCCAGAGTCCCACCGATAATAATACCGGTTTTCATATCGCCAAGAACGATACCCACCAGGGTACAGGCGATTAGCGGACGGTGAAACTGAAATTCATCGAGGATTGATCCCATACCTGCGATACAGGCTACGATAAATACCAGCACAATTTGAAGAGTGGTAATCTCCATTGTACTTCTCCTGTTTACGTAAGACTTAAGTGTGAAAACTGAGTGATAATCAACACAATACGTTACTTATCGATTTTGCTGATCAGATCCATCATTTTCAGTTTCGGATCGGTGGAAACCTTACGGACTTCCAGTTCGATACCACGCGCATTCAGTTTTTTGAACGCTTCGATATCTTTTTCATCAACCGAAACCGCGTTATTCACCTGGGTTTTACCCTGACGGAATGCCATACCGCCAACGTTAACAGAGGTAATTTTCACGCCGCCTTCAACGAGGCGCTCAACATCTGTCGGGTTGGTGAATAACAGCATTACACGTTCGCCAGCATATTTCGGGTTGTTGTAGACACGGATCATCTTGGCAACATCAACCACGTGTGCTGTTACGCCCGGAGGTGCAACCTGGGTGAGCAGTGTCTTACGAACGGTATCCGCAGCCACTTCATCACTAACAACGATAATACGGGAGACATTGGTTTCTTTGGTCCAGCGGGTAGCGACCTGACCGTGAATCAGACGATCGTCGATACGCGCAAGGCCAATAACCATGTAGTCATTTGGTCCCATTGGTTTTGCCGGAGTTGGAGCCGCTTTTGGTGCGGCGGCGGCGGGTGCTGGCGCTGCTTTTTCAACCGGTTTGGCTTTCAGTGCTTTCACGCCTTCACGGCCTGTTTCTACTGCCAGCGCCACCAGTTCATCAAAGCCAGGGTCATCATCACGAGCCATTAACGTTTCCACCAGCATTGGAATGTTAACGCCTGCGATCACTTCATAATGCTCTTTGTCGACGACAATACGGCTGGCAGCATTGAACGGGCTGCCGCCCCATGTATCAACGAGAAACAGCACGCCTTTAGTGGTGTCGAGTTTTGCCAACTGAGCGTTGTACTTTTCAATCAGCGTTTCGGCATTTTCACCTGGAACGAAATCGATCCAGCCGACGTTTTCCTGCTCGCCTAACAGCATCTCTGCCGTTTTAAGCAACTGCTCTGCAGCCCAACCATGTGTGCCTATAACAATAGCAATGGTCACTTGCTACCTCCTTTATTATTGTTAACACCTCAACGTGCCAGATGTATTTTTTGAATCGTCGTCCACAATCGAATCGATTCAGATAAGGGTTACAACCAAAAACCCCCTGCGTTTCGCGATTTATTTTAGATAGCGAAAAAAATATTTTATGTGATGAGGATCCGTAATTTAACTTTGGATTAGCAAAATTCCGAAAGGTAAAATACCCTCGTTACATTCGTTTGCAAAGGAAGGTAAATCTTTGCCAAATCAGAGTTCTCTCTGATATGTTTAACTCCCGTTTAACAATCAAGGAGTATGGGGCAGCAGCCCGCAGTATGGATCGTCACCGACGTCATTTCAGCATCAGGCCTTTCAGCGCCTGCCTTTCTGGCATTTTTTGCCGCACCTTTTGTTTGCATTTTGTCGTTACGCCTGCATTATTTCTGGCGCCGAATAGCTATTCCTTAAGCAGGAGCTTGTCATGGAATTCTTAATGGACCCCTCGATTTGGGCGGGGCTACTCACGCTTGTCGTTCTTGAAATCGTGCTGGGTATCGATAACCTGGTTTTTATCGCCATTCTTGCCGATAAACTGCCGCCAAAACAACGTGATAAAGCACGTTTGTTGGGGCTGTCGCTGGCGCTGATCATGCGTCTGGGACTGTTATCGCTGATTTCATGGATGGTCACCCTGACCAAACCGCTATTTACCGTGATGGATTTTTCCTTCTCCGGCCGCGATCTGATTATGTTGCTTGGGGGGATATTCTTGCTGTTTAAAGCGACAACGGAGCTACATGAACGGCTGGAAAACCGCGATCATGATTCTGGTCATGGCAAAGGCTATGCCAGTTTCTGGGTGGTCGTAACACAGATTGTCATCCTTGATGCCGTCTTCTCGCTGGATGCGGTGATTACTGCAGTAGGGATGGTCAACCATCTGCCGGTGATGATGGCAGCGGTGGTGATTGCGATGGCAGTCATGTTGCTGGCATCGAAACCGCTGACGCGATTCGTTAACCAGCATCCAACGGTAGTGGTGCTCTGTCTGAGCTTCCTGTTAATGATTGGTCTGAGTCTGGTAGCAGAAGGCTTTGGTTTCCACATTCCGAAAGGTTACCTGTATGCCGCGATTGGCTTCTCGATCATTATCGAAGTATTTAACCAAATTGCGCGCCGTAACTTTATTCGTCACCAGTCGACTTTACCGCTGCGTGCACGTACTGCTGATGCCATCCTGCGTTTGATGGGCGGTAAACGTCAGGCGAATGTGCAGCATGATGCGGATAACCCGATGCCGATCCCGGTGCCGGAAGGTGCGTTTGCCGAAGAAGAGCGATACATGATTAACGGTGTACTGACTCTGGCGTCGCGCTCTCTGCGCGGGATTATGACGCCGCGCGGCGAAATCAGCTGGGTTGACGCTAACCTTAGTGTCGATGAAATCCGTGAGCAGTTGCTTTCTTCGCCACATAGCCTGTTCCCGGTATGTCGCGGAGAACTGGATGAAATCATCGGTATCGTGCGTGCGAAAGAACTGCTGGTGGCACTGGAAGAGGGCGTTGATGTAGCGGCGATTGCTTCGGCGTCTCCGGCGATTATCGTTCCGGAAACCCTCGATCCGATCAATCTGCTGGGCGTGCTGCGTCGCGCTCGCGGTAGTTTTGTGATCGTGACCAACGAGTTTGGTGTGGTGCAAGGTCTGGTTACGCCTCTGGATGTGCTGGAAGCCATTGCCGGTGAGTTCCCGGATGCTGATGAAACGCCGGAAATCATTACCGACGGCGACGGCTGGTTGGTAAAAGGTGGTACAGACCTCCACGCCTTACAGCAGGCGCTTGATGTTGAGCACCTTGCTGATGACGATGATATCGCGACGGTCGCAGGTCTGGTGATTTCTGCAAATGGTCACATCCCGCGTGCGGGCGATGTGATTAACGTAGGGCCGTTGCATATTACCATTGTTGAAGCTAACGATTATCGTGTTGACCTGGTTCGTATTGTTAAAGAGCAACTGGCGCACGACGAAGACGAATAATCATTAACGAAATGGCATAACGGGCGTGATATGCCCATTATGCCGGGCGGGCGGCGGTTGGCTGCCCGCCAGCCATTTTGGGAAATCACGCAGCGGCATTGGTTGCGCGTACAAATATCCTTGTAAAATATGCACCCCATGACGGCGTAAATATTTTGCCTGTTCTTGCGTTTCTACGCCCTCCGCCACCAGTTCAATATTCAGTCTTTGCCCCAACGCAATGATGATATCGGTTATCGTCGAGTTAACCGCGTCTGAACCAATTGCAGCGGTGAATGACTTATCAATTTTCAGGACGTCAGGGCGTAACGTTTCCAGCCAGGAAAACGAACTGTTGCCGGTGCCGAAATCATCAATCGCCAGTTTGACGTTTTTACGATGCAGTTCGCGGGCAATCCGATAATCAACATCCAGTAAGGCATCGCGCTCGGTTATTTCAAGGATGAGTTGCTGAATCGGGTGAGCACTGAACCAGTACTGATTAAGATCTTTCAACAGCACGCCACGGCGAAAATGGCTGGGGGCGACGTTAATCCCAATGTGAAACTGGTTGCTTATTGGAAAAACGTGGATTTGACGGATGGTTTCCATCATCACATAACGGGTAAGCGGCACTATCAGGTGATGTTCTTCCGCAATAGGGATAAACACATCCGGCGAGATCCAACCCTGACGTGGGTTATTCCAGCGCAGCAATATCTCTACGCCAATACATTGCTGACTACGTGCGTTTAGTAAAGGTTGACAGAATAGCTCGAACTCATGTTGCGCAAGGCCAAGATTAATTTCGCGCGAAAAACTCATTCTGTGTGCGGTTGCAAGCCATGCAACATAACCCACCAGTAAACTCAACAGTACAGCCAGCGGGAGCTGGCTGGGAAGATGATGCAACGCCAGTTGCGTCGCACCAGGTCCGCTGACGCTAATGGTAAAAGGAAAATTTTGCGATGAAACCTGGTAACGTTCATTGCCATTAAGCGGAGGTAAAGAATCAACCAGACCGTCATCATAGAGTAAATGGCGATCGGCCACCGTCAGGCTGGCGTTTCTAATTTGCGGCAACTGCGGCTCCAGTAACATCGTCGTCAATAACCCAATGTTGATCATCTCCAGAACGCCATCACCGCTATGTGATGACAAGGGATACCACTGGATCAGCACTGGGCTACCTTTAATCAACACGCGATCGGTGGAAAGACGCAGAAGAGGCCGTGGGGCAGGCAAATCGGCTTGAATATCATAAACAGGGACATTTCGATAGCCAAAAATACTGGAGCAATAGAGCGTACCGTTTTGAACCAGACCAATAGAACGCACGGTTTGCAGTTTTGCGGCCTGCTTGCGTAGAGGCAAATGAGCGACTGAGCAGGGGAGGCCAATCAACGGAAGTAAAAGCTCGCGTCCTTCCTGAAGGGGCTGCAAGACTTTATCCAGCTCTTCAACAGCGTGATTGGCGAAGAGGATCACCCGCTGTTGATTTAAGTTACGCTGTGAAATAAACCGCACGCTTAGTGTCGCTACAAGCGTAAAAAGTGCGCAAATTGTACAAACAATCATTCGATTACGGCGATAGGTTTTAATGATCCTTTGTGCTTTTTGCATGCGGGCCGCCCTGTAAGCGCATGGCAACAAACGCCTGACGCAACAGTGGAAGTGTAGTGGGGAAATTTACAGCAGACGAGAAAGCGAGAGAAATTCGCCCATCCGTTGCAGATGGGCGAAAGAAAAGTATTAGTCACACTGGACTTTAATTGCCAGACCGCCGCGAGAGGTTTCACGGTATTTGGCGTTCATGTCCTTACCTGTTTCGTACATTGTCTCGATGACCTTATCCAGCGAGACGCGCGGTGCACTGGTACGGCGTAAGGCCATGCGTGCGGCATTGATCGCTTTCACAGAGGCAATGGCGTTACGTTCAATGCACGGCACCTGAACCTGACCTGCAACCGGGTCACAAGTTAGACCAAGGTTGTGTTCCATGCCAATTTCCGCCGCCACACAAACCTGTTCCGGGCTACCGCCCAACAGTTCTGCAAGACCCGCAGCAGCCATTGAACAGGCAACACCCACTTCGCCCTGACAACCCACTTCAGCACCGGAAATAGAGGCATTCATTTTATACAATGCGCCAATTGCCCCGGCCGCCATAAAGTAACGGGTATAGATGTCCGGGCTGACCGATTCAATAAAGTGGTCATAGTAAGCCAGCACTGCCGGAACGATGCCGCAGGCTCCGTTGGTTGGTGCAGTTACCACGCGACCACCGGCGGCGTTTTCTTCGTTTACCGCCAGCGCAAACATATTTACCCAGTCGATGACATTCATCGGATCGTTAGACAGTTTATCGCTGGAAACCAGCATCCGGCGCAGGGCAGACGCACGGCGTGGAACACGCAGCGGGCCAGGCAATACGCCTTCGGTATTCATTCCGCGATCGATACATGCCTGCATGGTTTGCCAGACATGAGCAAAATATTCATCGATCTCTTTTTTGCTGTGCAGCGCCAGTTCGTTTTGCATTGCCAGACCGGAAAGGGAATAGCCAGTTTCATTACAGTACGCCAGCAGCTCAGTGGCGGATTTGAACGGATACGGCACGCTCACGTCGTTTGCGGCATCCTGACCAAAATGTTCTTCATCGACGATAAAGCCGCCGCCGATGGAATAATAAGTTTTGCTGTAGACGACTTCATCACCGTTATAAGCATGGATTTGCATACCGTTTTCATGCAACGGCAGGTTGCCGTTATGAAAACGCATACCGTTGTCACGCGGAAAATCCACTTCATGCCGTCCCTGCGCCAGCAGCAGGCGTTCGCGCTCTTCTACGTCGCGAATAAAACCGGGAATACTGTCGATATCCACGGTGGCAGGTTCGTTACCTGCAAGACCCATAATAATGGCGATATCGGTATGGTGGCCTTTACCCGTCAGCGAAAGTGAACCATAAACGTCCACGGCAACGCGGGTAACGCTATCCAGTAAGCCTTTTTCGACCAGATCATCGACGAACTGTTTACCTGCCTTCATAGGCCCTACGGTATGGGAAGATGAGGGACCAATCCCCACCTTAAACATGTCGAATAGACTAATCACGATAATACTCCTGACAAGGTGACTGGACATCCAGTAACGAACTAATAACAACGCATAGTGTAAGAGGGAACGCGGCGACAGGCTTAACTATTCACATGAATTAAACTAATCAAAAACCGCGATTTAACTAATATTGCGATGATTGTCTCAAGTAGTGTTTTGTAGATGTAAAGATAAGTATAGTCAGGATTTCACACCAATTTGCAGCGCCAGCTCACGAATTATGCCTGCGGTCATTCCCCATACAAAATACTGTTCGTACCAGGAAAGCCATACCCGATGTGAATCACCACGGCGGTAGATATCTAACGGGTGATAACGACCCAGATGTAATGCCTGGGCGAGCGGCATTTCAAACACTGCGGAAACTTCATCTTCACTGGCACGATAAGGTAAATCAGGCGGGATAATGCCAACCACTGGCGTTACCTGGTAGCCCGTTACGCTATCGACGGGCGGCAGCACGCCGATAACTTCGACGGCGGAAGGGGGGATAGCAACCTCTTCTTCGGCTTCGCGCAACGCAGCGGCAATAACTGACGCATCAGTGTCATCTACTGCACCACCAGGAAACGCCACCTGTCCGGCGTGTTTGCGCAGATGAATAGAACGCTGTGTGAGCAATAACCCCGGCTGCGATCGGCGAACGATAGGGATTAACACGGCAGCCTGACGATGATTTAAGGTTTCCCGGTTTATCTGCGGGCGTAAAAGTTGAAAGCGCGATAAAAAATCATCAAGCGTCAGGCTACGGTAGTCCACGTCTTACTTCTCCAGTTGGCGTAATATCCTATTAACTTTATCAAAAGTTTCCTGATATTCCGCTTCTTCCTGACTATCGGCGACAATACCGCCGCCCGCAGAACAGTAAATTTGACCGTTAATGGCAGTCAGCGTGCGGATAGTGATGCTGGTATCCATATTGCCACAGAAGCTCAAATAGCCAATGCTTCCGCACCAGGCGTTGCGTCGCTGCGGTTCCAGTTCATCGATAATTTCCATTGCCCGAACTTTCGGTGCCCCGGTGATTGAGCCACCAGGAAAAGCCGCGCGCAGCAGATCGCTGGCATGAAGTTGTTCGGGTAGTTGAGCTGTAATGGTACTCACCAGGTGGTGCACAGCGGGAAAAGGTTCCACCACAAACAGTTCCGGCACTTTTACTGAACCAGGCACCGCAACGCGACCAATATCATTACGCATTAAATCAACAATCATCAGGTTTTCAGCGCGATCTTTTGGCGAGTTCGCCAGTTTTTCTGCCTGTTTGCTATCTTCCAGAGGAGCGGGCAGACGTGGCAGTGTGCCTTTAATTGGACGGGTCTGGATCTCACCGTCATCACAAAGAATAAAACGCTCTGGCGAGAGGCTTAAAATTGTGCCTTGTTCCAGACGCAGGAATGCACTAAACGGTGCGTGATTGGCCTGATTAAGCTGAACGAATGCCTGCCATTCATCACCGCAATAGGTAGCCTGAAAACGCTGGGCGAGATTTACCTGGTAACAGTCGCCACTGTGCAAATATTCCTGCACCTGACGAAATTTTTCGCCATACTGTTCGCGGCTCATATTAGATTGCCAGGCTGAGGTTAGCGCAAAATCACCCTGCGGTGTGATTTGCTGGTTTTCCAGCCAGGCCAGACGGGCATTGACATCATCATGACTCAGCAAAGAAACAGTCTGGCGCTGGTGGTCGACAATCAGTGCCCAGTCGTAAATACCTACCGCCATATCAGGCAGGTCGATATCTCTCTGCGCCACTTCTGGCAGTGACTCAAAACGGCGACCCAGATCGTAACCAAATAAACCCAGCGCGCCACCCTGAAATGGCAAATCATCGTTATGCGACGGGTGAATGTTTGCACGCTCCAGCGCCTGCTGGAGTACTGTTAACGGATCGTCAGCGGTTGTTGTGCGGGTTTCGCCTTTACACAAAACAGTTTCACTGCCGTAAGTTGTTAAGGTGCAAATCGGGTCTGCCACCACAATATCAAAGCGGCTATACGGATGCTCGGCATAGCCAGAGTGCAAAAGCATCGCCCATGGCAGGTGGCTTAAGCGGGAAAAATAAAATTCAGCGGCGTCCTGACGCCAGGGTAAAGTAATCACAGCGGGAGATAACGTCTTCATCAGTCCTGACTCTACTGGCTATGTGCCGGGTAGCATGAAATAATTAGCGCCAACAATTTAGCAGGAGTTAACAATGTTTGCAGGTTTACCTTCACTCACCCATGAACAGCAGCAAAAAGCCGTTGAGCGTATTCAGGAACTGATGGCACAGGGGATGAGCAGCGGTCAGGCAATCGCACTGGTAGCTGAAGAGTTACGCGCCAACCATTCCGGCGAGCGGATTGTGGCGCGTTTTGAGGATGAAGACGAGTAATACAATGTTAGTTTCAACAGGGCGCATTATGACAAGCGAACCCTTTGGCCCGTAGCGTTTGAACCAGAAAATTGAGGGGCTGTACTGGTTGAATGAATTAAGTAGTGTTTTTGATGGTTAGAAAAAAAGGACGCTTTTATGTGATAAAAAAGCGTCCTGGCTCATTTGGGCTGGTAGAGATTTAACTTATACCAGTGCTTTAAGCTCTTCCTGCATATAGGACGAGAAGTATTCTGGATTTTTAATCACCACGCGTTCGCCAGATTCCATTTTTTTTGCCCATCCCACCATTTTTTCCGTGAATCCAGGATTCCAGCCTTCCTGTTCGGCTCGCGCAGTAATATCGGCGGTACTCGCGGGTACTCCCAGTTCTTTCAAATATTTAAATATTCCCTTCGCCGTACTTTCATTCATAGAGCTGGGGGTTGGTGTTGATATATCCATGGCACCAATAAAATCCAGGGCTTTATCTATTACAGCAGGCATATTCTTGTCCTTAAATTAACCACGTGATCGATAAGGCTATATATGACATTAAATTGCGCCTAATATCAAAAGGATTATAACGATATCTCATTAGTTAACCTGTTGACATTCAGGTATTTTAAAGGTAGCAGGTCATGGCGGGTTATCTAGTGATGTGCCGAAAATTAACAGCAAATCGTAGTACCGCAGCCAAGTTGTTCAGGCAAGGAAGGGCAAGAAAGAAAAGCAGCGTAAGTTAATCAAGTGATTAACATAATGGTTTGATTTTTGCGATTAATATCATTTTTGTATTAATGCAGCAGGAATCATAAAAATAAATTATCATCCAGGGTACTACCCATTTAAAGTAAGACCTTAAGCACTGGCCGATTTGTTCACGATCGACCAGTTTTTCGATAAATTATCGTGTGATTTTTGCCTTGATATAATTATCTTCCGGAATTAAACCGCCGCAATAATTTTAATTTCAACTTTATACTTCGGGTTCATCAAACCCGCTTGTACCGTGCAGCGCACCGGCGCATGACCCGCGACAACCCAGGCGTCCCAGGCTTTATTCATTGCAGCGAAGTCGTTTTTATCGGCCAGGAAAATCGTGGCATCCAGAATACTCGACTTATTGCTGCCCTGTTTTTCCAGCACGGCGTCAATCTGCGCCAGCGTGTTGGCGGTTTGCTCAAAGGCATCGGCGTCGAGGTTTTCCGGTACACCGGTGTAGTAGAGCGTGTTGTTGTGGATCACCACATCAGACCAGCGGGCTTCGGCGTCAATACGAACGATAGTCATCATTTTGTCCTCATCATCATTCCATTTTTGTGCTGCAAAGACTGCCACAATGTAAGGTCGCCGTCACCACTTCAGCTGGCGAAAAGCAACCTGGCCTGACATAATCCCTGTTCAAATCAACAGGGGGTAGTGTGACGGACGATTTTGCACCAGACGGTCAACTGGCGAAAGCGATACCTGGCTTTAAGCCGCGTGAACCACAGCGACAGATGGCGGTAGCCGTCACCCAGGCGATAGAAAAAAGCCAGCCGCTGGTGGTGGAAGCGGGAACCGGTACAGGCAAAACCTACGCTTACCTTGCCCCTGCGCTGCGGGCGAAAAAGAAAGTCATTATCTCGACCGGCTCAAAAGCGTTGCAGGATCAGCTCTACAGCCGCGATTTGCCAACGGTCTCAAAGGCATTGAAATACACGGGCAACGTGGCGCTGCTGAAAGGGCGCTCAAACTATCTCTGCCTCGAACGTCTCGAACAGCAGGCGCTGGCGGGCGGCGATCTGCCGGTACAAATTTTAAGCGATGTGATCCTGCTGCGCTCCTGGTCCAATCAAACAGTCGATGGCGATATCAGCACCTGCGTCAGTGTCGCGGAAGATTCGCAGGCATGGCCGTTGGTCACCAGCACCAACGACAACTGCCTAGGCAGTGACTGCCCGATGTATAAAGATTGCTTTGTGGTCAAAGCACGCAAAAAAGCGATGGATGCCGATGTGGTGGTGGTAAACCATCATCTTTTTCTGGCGGATATGGTGGTGAAAGAGAGTGGTTTTGGCGAACTGATCCCGGAAGCAGACGTCATGATCTTCGACGAAGCCCACCAGTTGCCGGACATTGCCAGCCAGTATTTTGGGCAATCACTCTCCAGTCGACAACTGCTCGACCTGGCAAAAGACATCACTATCGCCTACCGCACCGAATTAAAAGACACCCAGCAGTTACAAAAGTGCGCTGACCGTCTTGCCCAGAGTGCGCAGGATTTTCGTCTGCAATTAGGCGAGCCAGGTTATCGCGGAAACCTGCGCGAACTGTTGGCCAATCCGCAAATTCAACGGGCGTTTTTACTGCTCGATGACACCCTTGAACTCTGTTACGACGTGGCGAAATTGTCGCTGGGGCGTTCCGCGTTGTTGGATGCGGCATTTGAGCGCGCCACGTTATATCGCACACGACTGAAACGGCTAAAAGAGATCAATCAGCCGGGCTACAGCTACTGGTACGAATGCACATCGCGCCATTTTACTCTGGCACTGACGCCGTTAAGCGTGGCGGATAAATTCAAAGAGTTAATGGCGCAAAAGCCCGGTAGCTGGATCTTTACCTCGGCAACATTGTCGGTGAATGATGATCTCCATCATTTCACCTCGCGGCTTGGGATAGAACAGGCGGAGTCGTTGTTGTTACCCAGCCCGTTTGATTACAGCCGCCAGGCGTTACTCTGTGTACCGCGCAACCTGCCGCAAACCAATCAACCGGGTTGTGCACGGCAACTGGCGGCAATGCTGCGACCGATCATCGAAGCCAATAACGGTCGTTGTTTTATGCTTTGTACCTCGCACGCCATGATGCGCGAGCTGGCCGAGCAGTTCCGCGCTACCATGACGCTTCCCGTTTTGTTGCAGGGGGAAACCAGCAAAGGACAACTGTTGCAGCAATTTGTCAGCGCCGGTAACGCGCTTCTTGTGGCGACCAGCAGTTTCTGGGAAGGGGTGGACGTGCGCGGCGATACGCTGTCGCTGGTGATTATCGACAAGTTGCCGTTTACCTCGCCAGATGACCCGCTGTTAAAAGCGCGCATGGAAGATTGCCGTTTGCGTGGCGGAGACCCGTTCGATGAAGTGCAGCTACCGGATGCGGTGATTACTCTTAAACAGGGCGTAGGGCGACTGATTCGCGACGCCGACGATCGCGGTGTGCTGGTGATTTGTGACAATCGGCTGGTGATGCGCCCTTACGGTGCGACGTTCCTCGCCAGCCTCCCGCCCGCACCGCGTACCCGTGACATTGCCCGTGCGGTTCGTTTCCTTGCGATACCATCCTCCAGGTAATTTGTTATTGAGTATGGTATGATGCGCGCCTTTTTATTGATCTAAGCACGAAGACCCATGCGAATTCTGGCTATCGATACCGCGACAGAGGCCTGCTCTGTCGCCCTGTGGAACGACGGTACTGTCAACGCTCATTTTGAGCTTTGCCCTCGTGAACATACTCAACGAATCTTACCGATGGTGCAGGATATCCTGACCACCAGCGGAACTTCCCTGACTGACATAAACGCTCTGGCTTACGGACGTGGCCCTGGTAGCTTTACCGGCGTGCGCATCGGTATTGGCATTGCGCAAGGGCTGGCGCTTGGCGCGGAGCTGCCGATGATTGGCGTCTCCACGCTAATGACGATGGCGCAAGGGGCGTGGCGCAAAAACGGCGCAACCCGCGTGCTGGCAGCCATTGACGCGCGAATGGGCGAAGTTTACTGGGCCGAATATCAGCGTGATGAAAACGGTGTCTGGCACGGTGAAGAAACCGAAGCCGTACTCAAACCAGAACTCGTTCATGAGCGGATGCAGCAGCTTTCCGGAGAATGGGTGACGGTGGGAACGGGCTGGCAAGCCTGGCCGGATCTCGGTAAAGATAGCGGGCTGGTTTTGCGCGATGGCGAAGTGTTACTGCCCGCCGCAGAAGATATGCTGCCGATTGCCTGCCAGATGTTTACCGAGGGTAAAACGGTAGCGGTGGAACATGCCGAGCCGGTTTATTTACGTAACAACGTCGCCTGGAAGAAACTTCCGGGCAAAGAATGAATCTTAAGAGTATGCCCTGAGAAAAAAAGGAGTCGCATCATGGCGGTTCAAAAGAATGTTATCAAAGGCATACTGGCAGGTACGTTTGCGCTAATGCTGAGCGGTTGTGTCACTGTGCCGGACGCCATTAAAGGCAGCAGTCCCACGCCGCAACAAGATTTAGTTCGGGTGATGAGTGCGCCGCAGCTGTACGTTGGTCAGGAGGCGCGTTTTGGTGGCAAAGTGGTCGCGGTACAAAACCAGCAAGGGAAAACCCGCCTGGAAATTGCTACCGTACCGCTGGACAGCGGAGCCAGGCCGACGCTGGGAGAACCTTCTCGCGGTCGCATTTATGCAGATGTGAACGGTTTTCTGGACCCGGTGGATTTCCGTGGACAACTGGTCACAGTTGTTGGGCCAATCACCGGTACGGTTGACGGCAAAATCGGCAACACGCCCTATAAATTTATGGTGATGCAGGTAACGGGTTATAAACGTTGGCATTTAACCCAGCAGGTGATTATGCCGCCTCAGCCGATTGATCCGTGGTTTTATGGCGGTCGTGGCTGGCCCTATGGCTACGGTGGATGGGGCTGGTATAATCCTGGCCCCGCGAGAGTACAAACAGTTGTAACTGAATAATTGCTTGTTTTTAAAGAAAAAGAAACAGCGGCTGGTCCGCTGTTTCTGCATTCTTACAGTAACGATAAAAATAAATAGTGACGCGCCTCGCAACCTTTTCGTTGGGTAATTATCAAGCTGGTATGATGAGTTAATATTATGTTAACGGCATGTATATCACTTGGGGTTGCGATGACGACGAACACGCATTTTAGAGGTGAAGAATTGAAGAAGGTTTGGCTTAACCGTTATCCCGCCGATGTTCCGACGGAGATCAACCCTGACCGTTATCAATCTCTGGTGGATATGTTTGAGCAGTCGGTCGCGCGCTACGCCGACAAGCCAGCGTTTGTGAATATGGGGGAGGTGATGACCTTCCGCAAACTGGAAGAACGCAGTCGCGCGTTTGCCGCTTATTTGCAACAAGGGCTGGGGCTGAAGAAGGGCGATCGCGTTGCGCTGATGATGCCTAACTTATTGCAATATCCGGTGGCGCTGTTTGGTATTTTGCGTGCCGGGATGATCGTCGTAAACGTTAACCCGTTGTATACCCCACGCGAACTTGAGCATCAGCTCAACGACAGCGGTGCATCGGCGATTGTCATTGTGTCTAACTTTGCCCATACCCTGGAAAAAGTGGTCGATAAAACCGCCGTCCAGCACGTTATTCTGACTCGTATGGGCGATCAGCTTTCCACGGCAAAAGGCACGGTAGTTAACTTCGTTGTTAAATACATCAAACGTCTGGTGCCGAAATACCATCTGCCAGATGCCATTTCATTTCGTAGCGCCCTGCACAACGGCTACCGGATGCAGTACGTCAAACCCGAACTGGTGCCGGAAGATTTAGCTTTCCTGCAATACACCGGCGGCACCACAGGTGTGGCGAAAGGCGCGATGCTGACTCACCGCAATATGCTGGCGAACCTGGAACAGGTCAACGCCACCTATGGGCCGTTGCTGCATCCAGGTAAAGAACTGGTAGTAACGGCACTGCCGCTCTATCACATTTTTGCACTGACCATTAACTGCCTGCTGTTTATCGAACTCGGCGGGCAGAACCTGCTTATCACTAACCCACGTGATATTCCGGGGCTGGTGAAAGAGCTGGCGAAATATCCGTTTACCGCTATCACCGGCGTAAACACCTTGTTCAATGCGTTGCTGAACAATAAAGAGTTCCAGCAGCTGGATTTCTCCAGTCTGCACCTTTCCGCAGGCGGTGGGATGCCCGTTCAGCAAGTGGTGGCAGAACGCTGGGTAAAACTGACCGGACAATATCTGCTGGAAGGTTATGGCTTAACCGAGTGTGCGCCACTGGTGAGCGTTAACCCGTATGATATTGATTATCACAGCGGTAGCATTGGATTACCGGTGCCCTCGACGGAGGCCAAACTGGTGGATGATGACGATAACGAAGTACCACCGGGGCAACCGGGCGAACTTTGTGTCAGAGGTCCTCAGGTGATGTTGGGCTACTGGCAGCGTCCGGATGCCACCGATGAAATCATCAAAAACGGTTGGTTACACACTGGCGATATTGCGGTAATGGATGAAGAAGGATTCCTGCGCATTGTCGATCGTAAAAAAGACATGATTCTGGTTTCCGGTTTTAACGTCTATCCCAACGAGATTGAAGATGTGGTCATGCAGCACCCTGGCGTACAGGAAGTGGCGGCTGTTGGCGTACCTTCTGGCTCCAGTGGTGAAGCGGTGAAAATCTTTGTGGTGAAAAAAGACGCGTCGCTCACTGAAGAGTCACTGGTGACCTTTTGCCGCCGTCAGCTCACGGGCTACAAAGTACCGAAGCTGGTGGAATTTCGTGATGAGTTACCGAAATCTAATGTCGGAAAAATTTTGCGACGAGAATTACGTGACGAAGCGCGCGGCAAAGTGGACAATAAAGCCTGAGCGTTAAGTCAGTCGTCAGACGCCGGTTAATCCGGCGTTTTTTTTGACGCCCACTAAAGAGAATACAATTTGAATTACCAAATGATTACCACGGACGATGCGCTGGCTTCTTTGTGTGAAGCCGTCCGTGCCTTTCCGGCGATAGCCCTGGATACTGAATTTGTACGTACGCGCACCTATTACCCTCAACTGGGGTTGATTCAACTTTTTGATGGCGAGCATCTGGCGCTAATCGATCCTCTTGGGATCAGCGACTGGTCACCGCTAAAGGCAATCTTGCGCGATCCTTCCATCACCAAATTTCTCCATGCGGGCAGTGAAGATCTGGAAGTATTCCTCAATGTCTTTGGCGAATTACCTCAACCCCTGATTGACACGCAAATCCTCGCCGCATTCTGCGGACGCCCGATGTCATGGGGTTTTGCCTCCATGGTGGAAGAGTATTCCGGTGTTACGCTGGACAAGAGCGAATCGCGCACCGACTGGCTCGCCAGACCGTTAACCGAACGTCAGTGCGAATACGCGGCGGCGGATGTCTGGTATCTGTTACCGATCACCGCAAAGCTGATGGTTGAAACCGAAGCCTCTGGCTGGCTACCTGCGGCGCTGGATGAATGTCGCCTGATGCAAACACGTCGTCAGGAAGTCGTTGCGCCGGAAGATGCCTGGCGTGATATCACCAATGCCTGGCAATTACGGACGCGCCAGTTGGCTTGTTTGCAACTGTTAGCCGACTGGCGATTGCGCAAGGCGCGGGAGCGCGATCTGGCGGTGAACTTTGTCGTGCGTGAAGAACACTTGTGGTCGGTAGCGCGTTATATGCCAGGGAGTCTGGGCGAGCTGGACAGTCTGGGCTTATCCGGTAGTGAAATTCGCTTCCACGGTAAAACGCTGCTGGCGCTGGTAGAGAAAGCGCAGGCATTGCCGGAAGAGGCCTTACCGCAGCCAATGCTTAACCTGATGGATATGCCCGGTTATCGCAAAGCGTTTAAAGCGATTAAGTCGCTGATTACTGACGTGAGCGAAACGCACAAGATCAGCGTCGAATTGCTGGCATCGCGTCGGCAAATCAACCAACTGCTGAACTGGCACTGGAAATTAAAACCGCAGAACAATTTGCCTGAGCTGATTTCCGGCTGGCGTGGTGAGTTAATGGCGGAAGCATTACATAATTTATTGCAGGAATATCCGCAGTAAAACGTTCGTAAGCCGGACAAGGCGCAACCAGCGCCGCATCCGGCTTCGGATAAACTACAGATCCAACACCAGTCGTTTACCCTTCGCGCGCGAACAACAGATCAACATACTCTGCTGGCTGGCGCGCTCTTCATCGCTAAAATACTGGTCCCGATGATCGGCTTCACCTTCCAGAATTGCTGTTTCACAGGTTCCGCATACCCCTTCACGACATAAACATTCCACTTTTGCCGCTTTGTTATTTTCAATGACCTGCAAAATGGTCATCTCTTCTGGTACTACAAACTCTTTTCCGGAACGGGCAAGCACCAGGGTAAAGGCATCGCCGGTTTTGTCTTCAATAGCAAACTGCTCAAAGTGCAGCGTATCGGCGGAGATGCCCAGACGCGCTGCTTCACTTCTTACCGCATCATTCAGAGCTTCGGGGCCACAGGTATAAATGTGTGTGCCAGGGGCGACATCCGCCAATAATCGCACTAATTCGAGTCGCGTTCCGATCGATGAGTGATGAAAATGAATCTTATCAGTCTGCGGATGTTGGTTTAATTCATCACGAAATGCGCAACTTACTGGACTCCGCGAACAATAATGTAACTGCCAGTCGACGTCCGTGTGTTGCAACTCTGCCAGATGCGACAGGAAAGGGGTGATACCAATGCCGCCTGCGATAAACAGATGCTTTCGAGCCGTGGGAACCAGAGCAAACAGATTATTAGGCGTCGAAATGGTCAACCGATCGCCTGCTTTCACCTGCTGATGCAAAAAGCGCGAACCGCCGCGCGAGCTCTCTTCCAGCCGAACGGCAATCTGATAACAAGAGGTGTCGAGTGGCGAACTTAGTAGTGAATAAGCATTGCTGTACTGGTTATCACCATCACTCATCTGCACAATGACGTGACTTCCGCCGGTGAACGCAGGCAGCGGTTTGCCATCGGTTGACACCAGCGTGAAGCGTTTCACCTGTTCGGTAAGCGGTTCAATCTGGCTCACCTGTACTTCAAACATTTGATAGTCTGACATTGCTGTACTCCATCAAAAATCAGCCCGGCGGCGGAAAATACCGCCGCCGATGTCATTAGTCCTTAAACACCTGCGCCAGCAGATTATGGAAATGGGCGATACCGTGTTCGGAAATACCGCTACCGCTACTGTCGGCCATGATGCGCCCCTGCCCACGATAGCCACGCGATTTCAGCCCTTTCTGTACGCTTTCAACCAGACGTAAATCTTCCGGACGGAACACATCGCGATACCACTCAATCAGCGATTTTTGCTCATCGGTTAGCTCTTCATTGGTGAAGTAGATATCGTAGTTTTGCAGGGTAGTTTCAGAATCCACCGGGAATTCATAAATGACCGTCATCATCCCTTTGATTGGCGTCACGTTCAGCATAGTGCACGGCCACAGCCAGAAACCGTGGAACGCAGCGTCTGTACCTTCTTCAAATTTAAACGACTGTTCGGACGGTTTGGCGAAACCGTATTGCAGCGTCCAGTTGCCGTGCATGGTGTGCCAGTAACGATCAACCTGAACGGAGTCTGAGAAACCTGGATGCGCCGGACCACAGTGGTAGCACTCAAGATAGTTATCGACAATGTTCTTCCAGTTGGCAGGCGTGCGGGTGGTAAAGCGGGCCGCCAGTTTCAGATCGTGGACTTCCGGGCAGGCTTCCAGCACTTTTGCCGCCAGGCCTGGTAACTGATCTTCTACGCTGGTGGCGTTGGGATCCATATTGATGAAGACGAATCCGGCATATTCTTCCAGACGCACCGGAACCAGTTGCGCTTTGTCACTATCGAAATTGGCGACGTTTTCACAGTTACGCGCATGAGCCAGGTTGCCATCGAGTTTGAATGCCCAGGCGTGATATGGGCAGGTAATCACATTTTTCGCTTTCCCTTCACCGCTCAATAACTGATGACCACGGTGCGGGCAAACGTTATAGAACGCGCGCAAAACCTTATCACGACCGCGTACCAGCACGATGCTTTCGCCAATGATCTCACGCGTCACGTAATCATTGGCATTCGCCAGCTCGCTACTGTGAGCGACGCAAATCCAGCTTTTGGCGAAGACGTTCTCTTTTTCATGTTCAAAGGCGTTCTGATCAGTATAAAAGCGGGCAGGAATGGTCCACGCTTCCTGTGGGTTAGCGCAAAAATTTCCGGGTAGTACAAAGTCAGGGCTCAGATTGCTCATAGGGATACCTTTATCGTTAGGATGATGGCGCTCAGTTGTCGCCTTTGAATACGGTTCCCGCAGGGAGCACTGGCGTTTTTTCCGGGGCTTCAACCGGTGTCTGCGGGAGATAATGTTCAATTTGATGAGCCGGAATATCGGCGTAATCCTGTTTCAGCCAGCGAATAAGTCCGCCCACTTTCACCAGTAAAATGGCGAGAAAGGGAAGGGCTGTAAGTACGACGGTAGTTTTCATGGTTTCCAGCGATGCACCGGTAAACAAGATGGAAAGCGGGATCAGGGTGATTACCACGCACCAGAAAAGACGCAGCCCACGGTCTGGATCATCACCTTCCTGAAGATTCCGCGTACTGGTCGCCGCCATGGTGTAGGCCACCGCATCCATATGCGAGGCGAGGAAAATAATCATCACGCCCAGATAAGCGGCGAGGAACAATTTACCGGCTGGCAACGACATCAGAACTTGTTGAACAGCCGTTTCACCGCCCAACGTTTCCAGCACCTGCGGAACGTTGATTATCCCTTTGATAAACTGATGAATGGCGAAGCTTTCCATCACGCCGAAGAAGAACCAGCAGCCGACGGTGCTACCGAGGATCAGCCCCCAGATAACTTCTTTGATCTTACGACCACGTGATACGCGGGTGACAAACATTGCCACGCCGGGGGTGTAAGAGATCCACCACAGCCAGTAGAAAACGGTCCAGTTGCGGGTAAATGAACCATCGCCAAGTGGATCGGTAAATAAGCTCATCTGTAAGAAGTTTTGTGTGGTCAGGCCGATGGCATTGATGATGCTGTTGGTAATAAACTCGGTTGGACCGACAATCAAAACCAGCAATGGCAGCAGGAACGCGCCCCAGCCGACCATTTTGCTCAGACGTTGTAAACCGTTGTTGATACCTATCCACGAGCTTAGGCAAAAAATGCCGCCGGAAAGCAGGATCACAAATGCCTGCACGGTGAAGTTATCGGGTAAACCGGTCAGCGCGGAAAGCCCACGGGTAAAGGTTGCTGCGGTGACAACAAGGGAAATGGTCAGTGCGCCGACAGTGGCGATCAGGAACATTAAGTCCACCAGTTTTCCCCATGGGCCTTGCGGGCGAACGCCGGTAATAGCAGCAATAATGCCGGAAAGACTCAGCCCTTTATTTTTCCGCACATGAAAGTGGTAAGCCATGATTAATGAGGCCAGCGTATAAGTTGCCCAGGCGCTGATGCCCCAATGGAAAAAGGAGTAGGGAACGCTAAATTCCAGTGCCTGCTGTGAACGCGGCACGATATTTAAACCCGGCGTTTGATAATAATAGGCCCACTCCGCTACGCCCCAATAAAGCGTGGAGGAACCTAATCCGGCGCAAATAAACATAAACAGCCAGGAGAGCGTACTGTATTCCGGTTTACCTTCGCCAAGACGAATATTGCCGTATTTGCTGGTGGCTAAATAAATTACCAGCCCCATTGCCAGCAAAACTAATACCTGTACGGCGGAACCCAGCGTGCGGGTAACTAAACTGTATATTGCGTTGGCCGCGTCGGCCGACTGTTGCGGAAAAAGGCTTAATGTGGCTGCGATGAAAAGAATGGCCACCAGGCTGATGCTAATCAGCGGCAAATCTTTTTTCTTAACATTGCTCATCATGAGTCATCTCCTGGGCATAAAAGCCCGTCGCTGGCTTTTGCCAGTTGTAATTATTTGCAGGGTAATGAACTTTTGTCGTGTTTAACAAATTGATTATTTGCATGTTACATAAATTAAACAATTAAGAATACGGAAAGCCATAAAACACGAAACGGAAACAATAAAAGGTGAAATGACGCAGGTTATTTACTGTAAAGAACGAATAAAAAAACCGCGTCAGTGACGCGGTTCAAATAAACTGGTTTGACCTTAACGCAAAATAATTTTGCAAATCGCGTCGGCAACCTGTGGCGTGGTGGCATTACCTTTCATATCGGGTGTTTTCGGCCCGTGAGCAATCACTTCTTCAATCGCTGCCAGAATGCCGTTGTGCGCTTGCTGGAAACGCTCATCGCCATTGCCAAGGAAATCCAGCATCATTGCCCCGGCCCAAATCGTGGCGATAGGGTTGGCAATATTTTTACCGTAGATATCTGGCGCGGAACCGTGGACTGGCTCGAAGAGCGACGGGAAAGTGCGCTCCGGATTCAGGTTGGCTGAAGGCGCAATACCAATCGTACCGGTGCAGGCTGGGCCAAGATCGGAAAGAATGTCGCCAAATAAATTAGATGCTACCACCACATCAAAGCGTTCCGGCTGCATCACAAAGCGCGCGCAGAGAATATCAATATGCTGCTTGTCCCAGTGGATTTCCGGGTAATTTTCTGCCATTGCTTCTACTCGCTCATCCCAGTACGGCATACTAATGGCTAAACCGTTAGATTTCGTGGCAGAAGTCAGGGTTTTGCGCGGGCGGCTTTGTGCCAGCTCAAAAGCATATTGCAAAATGCGATCGACGCCACGGCGGGTAAATACCGATTCCTGGATGACAACCTCATGTTCCGTTCCTTCATTCAGTCGACCGCCCAGAGACGAGTATTCGCCTTCCGTATTTTCGCGCACCACGTAAAAATCGATGTCGCCAGGCTGTTTACCCGCCAGTGGGCAGGGAACGCCGGGAAAGAGGCGTACCGGGCGCAGGTTAACGTACTGATCAAACTCGCGGCGAAATTTCAGCAGCGACCCCCATAACGAAATATGATCCGGAACGGTGTCCGGCCAGCCGACGGCACCAAAGTAGATAGCGTCGAAACCGCTGAGTTGTTCATGCCAGTCGTCCGGCATCATTTTGCCGTGATGGCTGTAATACTCGCAACTTGCCCACTCCATCTGCTCAAAACTTAAGGCAAAGCCCCAGCGTTCAGCAGCAGCTTGTAACACACGAATCCCTTCAGGAAGGACTTCTTTGCCAATCCCGTCTCCAGGGATCGCAGCAATACGCATTGTTTTCATCATTAGGTTCTCACTTCCTGATCAGCAAAATTGACAACTCCACCATCCTATAATTGACTGATCAGGAATTAATCCCCGCAACTGGTGAAACATAAAACACGAATCATGAATAATTTACCGCTGCTGAACGATTTGCGCGTCTTTATGCTGGTGGCTCGCCGGGCCGGTTTTGCTGCCGTGGCGGAAGAATTAGGCGTTTCACCGGCTTTCGTCAGCAAGCGCATCGCCTTGCTGGAGCAAACCTTGAACGTGGTGCTATTACACCGCACCACCCGTCGCGTCACCATTACCGAGGAAGGCGAGCGGATTTATGAATGGGCGCAGCGGATTTTGCAGGATGTCGGGCAGATGATGGATGAGCTTTCCGACGTGCGCCAGGTGCCGCAGGGAATGCTGCGTATTATCAGCAGTTTTGGGTTTGGACGGCAGGTGGTAGCTCCGGCACTGTCAGCACTGGCGAAGGCGTATCCGCAACTGGAGTTACGTTTTGATGTGGAAGACCGGTTGGTCGATTTGGTCAATGAAGGGGTCGATCTGGATATTCGTATTGGCGACGACATTGCACCTAACTTAATTGCCCGCAAACTGGCGACCAATTACCGTATTCTCTGCGCATCGCCGGGGTTTATTGCGCGATATGGTGCACCGAAACATTTAACGGATCTTTCTGCGTTACCCTGCCTGGTCATAAAAGAGCGCGATCATCCGTTTGGTGTCTGGCAATTGCGCAATAAAGAAGGTCACCATGCCATTAAAGTCACCGGATCGATGTCGTCTAATCATGGTGAAATTGTCCATCAGTGGTGTCTCGATGGGCAGGGAATTGCGTTGCGCTCCTGGTGGGACGTTAGTGAAAATATTGCCAGTGGGCATCTGGTACAGGTTTTACCTGAATATTATCAGCCAGCAAATGTCTGGGCTGTTTATGTCTCAAGGCTGGCGACATCCGCAAAAGTACGGATTACGGTAGAGTTTTTGCGCCAGTATTTTGCAAATCATTACCCGAATTTTTCACTGGAATGAGTGCAATTTTTTACTCTATTCTCAGGTTGTTGTCAGGTTAAAACCTGATTTTCTCCTTTCTAAGCCGTTGCGGATTGGTTAGCATATTCACCTTTAATCGCGCATGATCCAAAGAGAATTAAAGAGGTTAATGTGTTCGCAGAATATGGGGTTCTGAATTACTGGACCTATCTGGTTGGGGCCATTTTTATCGTGCTGGTGCCAGGGCCGAATACCCTGTTTGTGCTTAAAAATAGCGTTAGTAGTGGAGTGAAAGGCGGTTATCTTGCGGCCTGTGGTGTATTTATTGGCGATGCAGTATTGATGTTTCTGGCGTGGGCCGGTGTAGCAACCTTAATTAAGACCACACCGATATTATTCAATATTGTACGTTATCTTGGCGCGTTTTATTTGCTCTATCTGGGGAGTAAAATTCTTTACGCAACTCTGAAGGGTAAAAATAGCGAGGCCAAATCAGATGAACCTCAATATGGCGCTATTTTCAAGCGTGCGTTAATTTTGAGTCTGACCAATCCAAAAGCCATTTTGTTCTATGTGTCGTTTTTCGTACAGTTTATCGATGTTAATGCGCCACATACGGGGATTTCATTCTTTATTCTGGCGACAACGCTGGAACTGGTAAGCTTCTGTTATTTGAGCTTCCTGATTATTTCAGGTGCTTTTGTCACGCAGTACATTCGTACCAAAAAGAAACTGGCTAAAGTGGGCAACTCACTGATTGGTCTGATGTTCGTGGGTTTCGCTGCCCGACTGGCGACGCTGCAATCCTGATGCTTTCAGCCCGCGTTGTCGCGGGCTTCCCATCTGTAATCCTCCCTGATTCTTCTCTGATATGGTGCTATAAAGTAACCAATAAATGGTATTTAAAATGCAAATTATCAGGCGTACCCTGAAACGGCTGGAATAAATGGTTTTCAGCACATTTACCGAAGGAGGGAAAAGGATGCTGCAAATCCCACAAAATTACATTCATACGCGCTCAACACCTTTCTGGAATAAACAAACTGCGCCTGCCGGAATATTCGAACGTCATCTTGATAAAGGAACGCGTCCGGGTGTTTATCCACGCCTGTCCGTTATGCATGGGGCGGTCAAATATCTCGGCTATGCTGATGAACACAGCGCAGAACCTGATCAGGTGATCCTCATCGAAGCAGGTCAATTCGCAGTGTTCCCGCCGGAAAAGTGGCACAATATTGAAGCCATGACTGACGATACTTATTTTAACATCGACTTCTTCGTTGCTCCTGAAGTCCTGATGGAAGGTGCAAAACAGCGGAAAGTCATTCATAGCGGGAAATGAATTATGGGCAAAGCAACGTATACCGTAACCGTCACCAATAACAGTAATGGCGTTTCTGTCGATTACGAAACAGAGACGCCGATGACATTACTGGTGCCAGAAGTGGCGGCTGAAGTGATCAAAGATCTCGTCAATACCGTGCGCTCTTATGACACGGAAAATGAGCATGATGTTTGTGGTTGGTAATTATTGCTAATGTAGATGGCGCTAATTCTGCGCCATTGTAAAAAAAATGCTCTGTGACACATATCACAATTCTTGCCTCTCTTATGTTGTGCTATGCTTTTTATCAGCGACTAACCCGCTAATGCAAAACAGATAAGTGAGGAAACAATGGGCATTCTGTCATGGATTATTTTTGGACTTATTGCCGGTATTCTGGCGAAGTGGATCATGCCTGGTAAAGATGGTGGTGGATTCTTTATGACCATCCTGCTGGGAATTATCGGTGCCGTAGTTGGTGGATGGATCAGTACACTGTTTGGTTTTGGCAAAGTCGATGGCTTCAACTTTGGTAGTTTTGTGGTTGCCGTGATTGGTGCGCTTGTCGTGCTGTTTATCTACAGAAAAGTCAAAAGTTAATACTGAAAAGTACAAAGGCTGCCTACAGGCAGCCTTTGCTATTTTATCGACGCGGAATTACCACCATCCCAGCTCGGTGCCAAGAACGGCAATAATCGCCACGCCCATCATAATAATCGTTGTTTTTTTCATCTTTATGCCCCTGGGGCCGCATAGCCACCAATAAAAAACCACGCTAAAAATACGACTGCCGTAATAAAGATCACGACGGGAAAAACAATACCGATTCGCATGTTACCACCAAAGAAAAGGATGTGAATACGCCTCAGGAGTGCCTGTCTGAATGCGCGACAAAAGGGGTTTTCAGTTTGTGTTTTTTCTCCTGATACATCGCGATATCGGCAGCATGTAGGGCACTGTCGGCATCGGTGGTTTCAGGATCCACTTCTACTACGCCAAGACTGGCGCCAGGATAAAACAGATCAATATCACCCAAGTGATATTCTCCACGTATTTGCTGTTGGATACGCTCACGCAGTGACTGGATATCGGCGTTTTCATTAGCCAGGGAAACGACCAAAAATTCATCACCGCCAAGACGACCAATAATCTCGCCATTCTGATGTAGCCTGGTGAGGCGCTCGCCAACCTGAATAAGAAACAGATCGCCACTATTGTGGCCAAATCGGTCGTTGATTAATTTGAAGTTATCCAGGTCGATAAAAGCAATAATTGCCTTACGCTTCAGATGCCGAGCGAGGGAAAACAGCGTCGTCAGATTATCAAAAATCGCCCGCCGATTCGGCAGGCCGGTCAAAGAGTCGGTGTAAGATTGCGCAATCAGAGCGGCATTGGCTTCACGTAATTGCTCAACCAGCGCCTCTTTTTGAATATATTGTGCAATCAGTCCGGCGAATAGCTGCAAAACCTGCTCTGCGCGTTCACTCCACGGGCGCTTTTCACTGCTGGCGGCGCAAAGCGTGCCATAGAACGAACCATCCGGTAAGTGAACCGGCGTGCTCAGGAATGTGGTAATACCGAGATTGCGCGCCGCAATGCAGTCACCCCAACGGTCGGGAACTTCATCGCTGAAAAAACAGTTTTCATCAATGGCGCGTTTGCACAACGAGTAATCCCACGAGACGGTAAAATTCTCCGGGATGTGCATTTTCTGGCTGTTACGGGCAAACAGGATATGTTGCAGACGTGCGTCAATATCCACCTTTGTCAAATAGGTCGATTCCATGTCGGTGACCATTTCCAGCATCTCCAGAAGTTGCCGAACCAGACTTTCCAGAGAATGTTCTGAGGCGAGTGACTGCGAGACGCGGGCAATAATCTGATCTGACACGAAAGAACTCCAGGATACGGCGGGTAAAATGCTGATTATTTAATCTTTGCAGGCATGATAAAACATCATCAAAGAAGATGAAACTAGCCGTAATATATTTTAAGTGAATGTAAAATAAATAGTGCTGCAAAACAAAACGATACCGCGATACTCTAAGGCGTAGATAAACGTGTGAGATCAACGAATGAAAATTATCAGTTTTACTCTGCCTTGCCTGTTAATTCTTGCGGGATGTTCAACCACTTCTCAGCCCGATGCACCAAAACCGCCGCATGTTGGGATGGCGAATCCGGCGTCGGTCTACTGCCAACAGAAAGGCGGTACGCTCATTCCCGTGCAGACATCGCAAGGGGTCAGCAACAATTGCAAATTACCGGGCGGTGAAACCATTGATGAATGGGCATTATGGCGACGGGATCATCCGGCGGGTGAAAAATAACCGCCGGATGCCAGGCTAAAATCACAAGCTTCGCAGCCAGTCGGCCAGCACCAGCGCATGGTTTTGCGTGGTATTTTTTGCTGAGTAGAGCAGGGTCAGCGGCTGTTTTTGGGCGATTTCCGCCAGCCGCTTCCCTTCTGGCTCGTGTTGCGCCAGTTCTGCAATATATTGTTCGCGAAAGGTTTTAAAATCGATCGCTTCGCCGTGAAAGGCTTTGCGCAGTTCCGTTGACGGCGTGATCTCTTTGTCCCACTCATCAAGTGCTAAGTCTGTTTTCTTGATACCACGCGGCCAGAGACGGTCGACCAGTACGCGATAACCATCGCTCTGTTCAGCCGGATCATAAACGCGTTTACACTGAATATTCATCGTGTTTGTTCTCCCTTTCACGCATGATTTGCCACGTCACTATAGCACCGGACATCAATGAATTTCTTTGTCTCTTCCGGCGCAAAGTCCAAAAATCGCCATCAGCAGTGAAAGAATTGCGACAACAATCAGTGGCGTGGACCAGTCACCGTTAGCATCGTGTATTTTACCCATTAGCGGCGGCCCACAAGCTGCCAGCAGATACCCGACGGATTGTGCCATACCCGAAAGAGCAGCAGCCTGATGCGCAGAGCTTGCTCGCAGTCCGATAAACGTTAGTCCAAGTATCATTGTTGCCCCGGAACCAAAACCGAAAAGCAGAGTCCAGGTGACAGCGTGTGCTGGCATAAAGCAGAGCCCAACCGCACCCACTGCGCACATTAAGGCGACCAGAGCGGCAATACCGCGCTGATCTTTCACATGATGTAAGAAAAGTGGGATCAGCAAACCGGGAGCTGCAGTAGCTAATTGCAACAAACCATGCAGCGAACCTGCCTGTGCCTCGCTGTAGCCGTGGCTGATGAGGATCGCCGGAAGCCAGCCGATAATCACGTAATAGACCAGTGAGTTGATACCGAGAAACAACGTCACTTGCCAGGCAAGCGGCGAACGCCAGATACGCCGGGTATGTAAGGCGCGTGAGGTACTCAAATTCACATGTTGTTGATTACGCCATTGCGGCAGCCATATAAATAGAGCCAGCAGAGGAAAACACATCAGCATAAGCAACGCGCCCTGCCAGCCAAAACCGTTCAAAGCCAGCGGCACCACCAGAGCTGACCCCAGCGCCGCTGCAGCGCCCATCGTCAGGGAATATGCGCCGGTAAGTCTGGCGACGGAATGGGGAAAATCGCGTTTAATGAGACCAGGTAGCAAGACATTCCCTAATGCAATCCCACAGCCAATGATAATCGTACCGCCAAATAATAAGTAAGCCGAAGGAAGAGAGCGAATTGCTATGCCAGCACAAATCAAAAGTAATGCAGCCACCAGACTGCGCTCTATACCAAAACGACGAGCCACCGACGCGGCAAGAGGGGATATCAGGGCAAAGGCTAGTAAAGGTAAGGTCGTCAGTAACCCTGTTTGCGCTGTCGTCAGTGAGTAAGCGGAACGAATGGTATCCAGTAACGGTGCTACGCCGGTGAAGGTAACACGGAGTGTGGTGGCAATCATTAGAACGCCGGCTATCAGGACAATCCTGTTTTTGCCGCTTAATGAAGTTGAACGGATCATAGATATCTCATTGTTACAAGCGAGGCTGTACCTTAGCGTTTTTATTGCTATGTTGAATCAAGCTAAAATGACAAATTATCGCTAAATTCGGACAAAATGATGCACAGGTTAAATCTCAATGGTTATGAACCCGATCTTCACCATGAAACGGCGGTCGCATTTTGTATTCATGCCGGAAAGGATGAATTGACCAGTCCTGTACATCAGCACCGCAAAGGACAACTGATACTGGCGCTGCGTGGAGCCATTACCTGTACGGTGGAAAATGCGCTGTGGATGGTGCCGCCACAATATGCAGTATGGATTCCCGGTGGTGTGGAGCATAGTAATCAGGTAACAGCGAATGCCGAGCTTTGTTTTTTATTTATTGAGTCCAGTGCGGTGATAATGCCGGGCAAATGTTGCACGCTGAAAATTGCGCCTTTATGTCGTGAATTAATTTTAACGCTGGCAAAAAGAACAGCAGCTCAACGTGCTGAACCAATGACGCGCAGATTAATTCAGGTGCTGTTTGATGAACTTCCTCAGCAACCGCAACAACAGTTGCAGTTACCCGTTTCTTCACACCCCAAAATCCGCGTGATGGTGGATACGATGGCAAAAGAGCCCGTTGAATGGGGGACATTAGGGCAATGGGCAAATTTTTTTGCGATGAGTGAACGCAATCTCGCCAGGTTGATAGTTAAAGAGACGGGATTGAGCTTTCGTCAGTGGCGTCATCAGTTGCAGCTCATTCTGGCACTTCAGAGGTTAGTGAAAGGCGATAGTGTTCAGAAAGTGGCGCATATGCTGGGGTATGATTCAACAACGGCTTTTATTACCATGTTTAAGAAAGGCCTGGGGCAAACCCCAGGCCGATATATTGCGGGATTAACTACTGTTTCCCGATGATCAGGGAGACCAGACCTGCGGCAATAAGCGGACCGACCGGCACACCGCGAAACAGCGCCACGCCTAAAATCGTGCCCACCAGCAGCCCGGCAACCAGTTGCGGCTGACTGCCCATCAAGGTCACGCCGCGTCCGCCAAGCCAGGAGACAATAACGCCTACTGCAATTGCCACCAGCGATTTCCAGTTCAGAAACGAGTGAATAAGTGTCGAGGGTGGCAGTGTCCCGCTGGCTACAGGAGCCATTACGCCGATAGTCAGAATGATTATCCCGATACTCAGTCCTTGTTTTTCGATCCACGGGAAAAAGGTGCTTAACGGTGTGACGCGGACAATGATCAACACCAGAATTGAAACAGCGACAGTGGTGTTGTGGCTGATAAAGCCCAGCGCAGCTAACCCGAGCAGGATCAGCAAAGTGACATCAAACATCGTGGTTTCCTTGCCAAAAAATAATAAACCTGCCTACTTTACGCCTGCTGATGAGAGGAAGCAGAGAACAATTACGTGCTATGCATAAAAAATCAGGCAAATTGTCATCAAATTGCCATTTGTGCGCGCTAACAATAACGTGAAAACAGGTATCTCCTGGGATAAGACCATGAACGATCAAATGCTCGTTGAGACACTGATTATCACGTCATCGTTTTTTGCCATTGCAGTTGTGCTGGTGCTGTCTGTTCTGCTTATTGAACGGAGCAGCTAATTACGTAGTACGACGGAATTTGACCAGCTCTGGTTGTGCAATGCGTAAATAATCTGTGGTGTTCAGGATAACGGATTTATCCAGCATACCCGCATTGAAGGCGATCTCATCGAATCGCTCAAAAAGTAGCGGGTCGGCGACCAGTTTGAGTTTTGGATGGAAGCTGAATGGAGGGATAGCACCGAAGACACAGCCTGTCAGTTCATCGACTTCAGCCGGGCTGGCCAGCGAAGCACGCAACCCACCGATATGGCTGGCGAGTTGGCTAAGGTCGGCCTGTTGATCGGCAGCGAGGATCGCCAGAACATGCTGATTTACGCCATTACCTTTGACTTTACACACCAGTGCCTTAGCACCCTGACCCAAAGCGGTGCCACGAATTTCTGACACCGCTTCGCATTTACCCACCGCGTCGTGGGTAACGATGCGGAAGTTAGCGCCTTCTTGTGATAATAAAGCGATTAACCGCTGATGCGTCACGCTTCCTTTAGCCATTTCAGTCATTTCACGCTCCTGGGATTACAAGCAAACAACCACAGAAGATTATCATGAACGGCTGTTTTTGTTCTGCTTATTGACATATAAACGCTCATCGGAAGCTTTATATGCATCATGCAGCGTATCGTTTTCTTTCATCGCGTAAATACCGGAAGAGAAGCCGATCTCTTTCTGCGGCGCGATATGTTGCAGACGTTTTTCGATACGTTCAGGCAGTTGTGCTGCAATTTGCGGCGTCGAATCGACAAGAATGATACAGAATTCATCGCCACCGAGACGGATAGCATAATCGCTTTTACGAATCGACTGTTTAATCGCCTGAGCTAATAACGTAATGGCTAAATCCCCCTCCTGATGACCGAGGGTGTCATTTATTTGCTTTAACTTGTCCATGTCAATTGCAATAAACATCACCGAAGAACCGGACTGCACCAGTTTCTGCAAACGCTGCTCAAGTTCAGGCGTTAATATTTTGCGATTATACAGCCCGGTCATCGCATCACTGATATTTTCACGAGTCACGTTTTGGTACAGGCGGAAGTGCATCCGTACCATGTTGAGTAATATCAATGCTGTCAGCAGCCAGAATACAACGCTTTTCCATGATGATGTAATAAAGTAAAGAATATCAATGGATAACGAAACACGAATGCCGCCAGGTAAGTCATGGACGTAACTGACATACTGAAACAGATTATCTTCGCTCTGATTGATAATAATGTCGCGTCCCGAATCTGTATCGGTTAGCGTAACATTGAGAAAACGCCAGAGGAGAGGGCGGTCATGAGTGTAAAAAATATTGCGCAGATTGTTTTTACTAATATCCAGCAACACAATACCTTTTAATTGTCCGGCAACATAGACGGGCGTCAGCAAACTCATCACGTTCTGTTTAGTACGCTGATCCTGGTAAATGCTTGATAATACGGTGCGACCGGTAAACACTTTTTCAATATCTTTACGATCAATACCAATGCTTCCTGATTGCAGGAAGGACCAGTTATTCATCGCGAAGTATTCAACATTTACCGGCTCATAAAAATAGACATAGCGATCATTGAGATCGAGATAATAGTGAAATTTCTCTTCGGCCATCCCAAGGCCGGAACCGTAATCATCCTGGTGGCGGTTACCTTCCACCGCCTGATCAAATGCCGGTAATAGCGCCGCTGCTTCGACAATTGTGTCGCAGTCAGTGGATGCAGTCTGCAATGTTCCGTGTAAATCTGCATAAGTATGGGCAGTCAGGTTTAAGCCATGGGTATTGTTGGCAGACTCAAAAGCCTCACAGATGGCCCGTCGCTGTTCTGGCGACACCTCAGACTGTTTAGCAGCAAGCGCGCGCATCACATGTGCGGCAATACTCTGATTTTGATACTTGTCGTAGAGAAAGGAGGAGTCTGCTTTCTGGACGATATAGCGCAAATAAGCACTCATTGCCCTGTCGCTGGCGACAAGTTCAAAAATAAGGAAGGAAGATGTCAGCACAATGACACTTGCGGCGATAAAATGCCGGAGCATTCTATGGTGCAATTTCATGATAAATGGCACTCCTTCGGTTAGTGAAACGAGAAAACCAGATAAAGTTCGATTGCGGCCTGGTACAGGGGCGCTAATTATACTCATCTCTGCGCCGCTGGGGAGGGGAAATTTAGGGGTATTGGTAATAAATTGTATGCCAAAGCCACGCAAAATGCATGGCTGTGAATAATTTTGCACTCAAATATGATGAATAATCACTTTGTTACCGCCATCGGTTTTCGCCTCACGTAACGCTTTATCTGCTTCTGTCATGACAAGCGAGATATTACGCGTATCACCCGTGGAAAAAACACAGCCAATGCTGATGGTCATTTGTTCAGGGACATTATATCTATTACTAAAACCGGTCAGGAGCTCGACATTTTTACGCACCCGATCGGCGATAATTTTTGCCTGGGCGGTATTCAATTCGGTAAATATCAAGCCAAACACTTCACCATCCAGACGTGCGAAGATGTCATCGGGGCGGATACTTTGCTGGATAATATCGACAATTGAAACCAGAACTTTATCGCCCACATGATGACCCCATTGAGCATTTATGCGTTTGAACTGGTTAATATCTACCAGCATAATACAAAAATCCTTCACAACAGGGCGAGAGAGTAATGACTCTACACTGTTGAAAAAGTGACGACGGTTATAAATATTGGTTAGTGCATCATGAACCGCCAGTTTGCTGGAAAGTTGTAGTTCCTGAAATATGTTATATATCAAGAAGGTGACAACAAACAGTTTACTCGAAACCTCAATGCCACGACTGATATACCAGATGGTATAATTATATTCATCCAGAGTCAGTAGTAACAAGTTACAGCAGAGCGATGCCAGACATAATAATGCAATTGACGGCCACATCTCGCTTGCTAATTGTGTACGCATGATAATAAAAAACAGTAAACACGCCCACAGACAAACCAAAATCTTGGTGTAGTTAATTCCCCAGCTCGCCGTATGACTATCCGGACAGTAATCTACGACATATAAAGAGTAGTCAGGATTATAGCTGCTCAGGTTATGTGCCAGAAAAGGGAAAAATATAAAAGGTATCAGCGCCAGCAACAAGATACAGGTTTTTTTCTTGTTGTTCGTCAGGATGCTATTTCGTCCATAACAGTAGAGAGCCAGTGCGGTTAAGAAAATAAAACTTAGCTGGCGAAATAGATATAATATGGAAACATCATTCGCCTTCGTCTGAATAAGGATGTTATCATTGATAGGTTTATGAATAATGAAAATGGTTTCAGTTAAATAGAAAAGACCACTTAAAAAAGCAAGGCTTAAAATGAGTGTTGGAAAAATATCACGATTAGTGAAATATTTCATTAGCATGAAAAGAAAGATGATGGAGTTGAGGAAAAATAAAGCCACAACAACCATCAGGTAATTCATCTGTGGGATGAGTTTTACATTGGTGTTTTCATTATATAAGGTGGTGATGCAAAATAAAATTAATGTCAGTAACAAGCTGAAAATAAAAAAGCTTTGTGCTTTTAATTTTTGTGTACCCATAGGAACCATAAAAAGGAGAGCAATGTGAGTGCTGGATTTTATTGATGGCAGAGATATATGGTTTTGACCAGGATCAAATTTCTTTGCCGATAAAAAAATAATTAAAGAATACCCCTGAAAAAAAGCGTGTTAACAGAATCATTTTTTCCGAATGATTTTTTTATGGAACTAAATTCTGTAAAGCTGATGCTGACATATTTAAAACAATTGTAAGGTAATGTATGTAATAAATGAATTAATTTACAGTGAGCTAAAAATCAGCCAGGTAACAATGACCCGGCTGACTATTTTAGTCTTTAGTCGTTGCATTTTGTTTATGGAATAGCTCGCGGAACACGGGATAAATATCATCCTGATCGCGTATATGCTGCATCGCAAAGTTTTCGAAAGTAGATTGCAGATGCTCATATTCCCGCCACAATGTTTGATGAGCGCGGCGGGTAATTTCGATATAGCTGTAATAACGAACAACGGGCAACAATTTTTTCGCCAGAATCTCATGGCAAAGCGGAGAGTCATCAGCCCAGTTATCGCCGTCTGACGCTTGTGCAGCATAGATATTCCACTGCGCCGGGTTATAACGCTCTTTCACCACCTCATCCATCAGTTTCAGGGCACTGGAAACAATGGTGCCGCCAGTTTCCTGTGAGTAGAAAAACTCATGTTCATCAACTTCTTTCGCCTGGGTATGGTGGCGGATGTAAACGACTTCGACGTTCTTGTATGTTCTGCTGAGAAACAGATACAGCAATATATAAAAACGTTTGGCCATATCTTTGGTGGATTGATCCATCGAACCGGAAACGTCCATCAGGCAAAACATTACGGCCTGACTGGAGGGATCGGGGCGTTTCTCATAATTCTTGTAACGTAAATCGAAGGTGTCGATGAATGGAACGCGTTCAATTTTGGCGCGTAATTCGGCAATCTCTTTGCGCAGCCGTTCCTCCTCCAGTAATTGCGCAGGTTCACTGTTGCTGATGATGGCCAGATTTTCTTCCAGAGCATGAAGTTCCCGTCGCTTGCCTGCGGTCATCGCGGTACGCCGCGCCAGTGAGTTCTGCAATGAACGCACCACGCTGATATTGGCAGGAACGCCGTTAGCGGTGTAGCCTGCCCGATGCGTTTTATATTCGGTCAACTGGCGTTGCTGGTTTTGTTTCAGATTTGGTAAGGCTAAATCTTCAAACAGCAGGTCGAGATATTCGTCTTTCGAAATCTGGAAGACAAATTCGTCCTGACCTTCACCGTCCTGGCTGGCTTGACCCTGACCACTGCCGGAGCCACCTCCGCCGCCCTGGGGACGTTCAATTCTGTCATTCTGTACAAAATGGTCATTGCCCGGATGAACGCGATGGCGCAGGCCGCCACGCCCCTGATGAAACATCGGTTCGCTAATATCTTCCGTTGGGATAGAAACGGACTCGCCGCTGTCGACGTCGGTCACCGAACGCTTATTGATGGCCTCGGAGATCGACTGTTTAATTTGCGCTTTATAACGGCGTAAAAAACGCTGGCGATTCACCATGCTTTTGTTTTTGCCGTTCAGACGCCGGTCAATAAACCAGGTCATATGCCCCCCGTACTGCATTTGCCAACAGTATGTTGCACCTGTATTGCCGGATGCGCTTTGCTTTTCCGGCCTACGGTTCGCTGTCATTGTCGGCCCGGTAACATGTGCACCGGGCCATTGTGTTAAGACGATTTACGTACGCGCAAATACCATTCGCACAGTAAACGCACCTGTTTACGGGTGTAGCCTTTTTCCATCATACGGTCGACAAAATCGTCGTGTTTCTTCTGCTCGTCGGTTGAGGTTTTGGCGTTAAACGAAATGACCGGCAACAACTCTTCGGTATTGGAGAACATTTTTTTCTCGATAACCGTGCGCAGTTTTTCGTAGCTGGTCCAGTTCGGATTGCGTCCGCTGTTATTCGCTCTGGCGCGCAGCACAAAGTTGACAATCTCGTTGCGGAAATCTTTCGGATTGCTGATCCCCGCCGGTTTTTCGATTTTCTCCAGCTCGGCGTTAAGAGATTCGCGGTCAAACAACTGACCGGTATCCGGATCGCGATACTCCTGATCCTGAATCCAGAAATCCGCGTAGGTAACATAACGGTCGAAAATGTTTTGCCCATATTCGGAATAGGATTCAAGGTAGGCCGTCTGGATCTCTTTGCCGATAAACTCGGCATATTTCGGGATCAGATAACCTTTCAGGAACTCCAGATAGCGTTCTGCCTGCTCTTGCGGGAACTGCTCGCGCTCGATCTGCTGTTCCAGGACGTAGAACAGATGGACCGGGTTTGCCGCCACTTCTACATGATCGAAGTTGAACACGCGGGAGAGGATCTTAAACGCAAAACGCGTCGACAGACCGTTCATCCCTTCATCGACACCGGCGTAGTCACGATATTCCTGATACGACTTGGCTTTGGGATCTGTGTCTTTCAGACTTTCGCCATCATAAACCCGCATCTTTGAATAAATGCTGGAGTTTTCTGGCTCTTTAAGGCGCGAAAGAATGGAAAAACGTGACAGCGTTTCCAGCGTGCCAGGGGCGCAGGGGGCGTGAGTCAATTCACTGTGATTAAGCAATTTCTCGTAGATTTTGATCTCTTCGGAAATGCGCAAGCAATACGGCACCTTCACGATGTAAACACGATCGAGGAAGGCTTCGTTGTTTTTGTTATTACGGAAAGTGACCCATTCGGATTCGTTCGAGTGGGCGAGAATAATCCCGTTGAACGGCAGGGCGGAGATACCTTCCGTCCCGTTGTAGTTACCTTCCTGAGTGGCGGTTAGCAAGGGATGCAGCACTTTAATCGGTGCTTTAAACATCTCAACGAATTCCATGATACCCTGATTGGCGCGGCACAGCGCACCGGAATAGCCGTAGGCGTCCGGGTCATTCTGCGCGTAGTGTTCGAGTTTACGAATATCGACTTTCCCAACCAGCGCGGAGATGTCCTGGTTGTTCTCATCACCGGGTTCCGTTTTGGCGATAGCAATTTGTTGCAGAATTGACGGCCAGACCTTCACTACCCGGAACTTAGTGATATCGCCACCAAATTCATGCAGGCGTTTTGCCGCCCACGGCGACATGATGGTGCCGAGATAACGGCGAGGAATGCCATACTCTTTTTCCAGAATCTGAGCATCTTCCTGCGGATTGAAAAGACAGAACGGATGATCGTTGACCGGGCTACGCTCACCGTTGGCGCTCAATACATAAATCGGTACGAGCTGCATCAATGATTTCAGTCGCTCAGCAAGCGATGATTTACCCCCACCCACAGGCCCCAGCAGATACAGGATTTGTTTCTTCTCTTCCAGCCCCTGAGCCGCGTGTTTCAGATAAGAGACAATCTGTTCAATCGCGTCTTCCATGCCGTAAAACTCTTCAAATGCCGGATAACGTGCTATGACCCGGTTAGAAAAGAGTCGAGAAAGTCTGGGTTCCTGGGCTGTATCGACCATGACAGGCTCACCGATAGCCATCAATAGCCGCTCAGCCGCGTTGGCATAAGCACTGCGATCTTGCCGACAAGTGGTAAGAAACTCCTGCAGTGTGAACTCTTCGTCCTTGGCAGCTTCATATCGCTGGCGATAGTGATCGAATATATTCATGGTATGCCGTCCTTTCGTTTTTTAGCACAGGTTAAGAGCCGTTCATATGAATAGTAGAGGCTCCCGGAAGAGGTAAACTGAACGACGTCGCTTGCTAAAACACAGCAACTCTCATGCCATCTTACCGACTGTGAGAACAACGTGCCCGGTGATACACCTTCAAAATTAAGCGTAGATGGCAATTGGAAAACTTGCCTGCATGGCTTTCTGGATTTCAATGGCATATCAACAACTCATCCATAAAAATTGCATAATTAATGTAAAGAATATTGCCGCCAGTAACGCAAAATTCATTCAGGTGTAAGCCCGATGTCATCAGCGTCAGGAAAATTAAACAGTTACCTTTAGAAATGAAAATGTAAAAAGGTTGGGTTTCGATGTATTGACGGGTAAACTTTGTCGCCCGCTAAACATTTGTTTAAGGAATGATTAATTGTGACCAAACTCAAACTTCTGGCACTTGGAGTGCTTATCGCAACGTCTGCAGGCGTAGCGCACGCTGAAGGTAATTTTTCCCTGGGCGCAGGCGTAGGTGTCGTTGAACACCCCTATAAAGATTACGATACCGATGTTTACCCAGTACCAGTAATCAACTATGAAGGCGATAACTTCTGGTTCCGTGGCTTAGGTGGTGGTTACTACCTGTGGAATGACGCAACGGATAAACTTTCAATTACCGCTTACTGGTCGCCGCTCTACTTCAAAGCCAAAGACAGTGGTGATCACCAAATGCGCCACCTGGATGACCGTAAGAGCACTATGATGGCTGGTCTGTCCTACGCACACTTTACCCAGTACGGTTATCTGCGTACCACCCTGGCAGGAGACACACTGGATAACAGCAACGGTATCGTGTGGGATATGGCCTGGTTGTACCGTTACACCAACGGCGGCCTGACCGTGACTCCGGGTATCGGTGTGCAGTGGAACAGCGAAAACCAGAACGAATACTATTATGGCGTATCGCGCAAAGAGTCCGCTCGCAGCGGTCTGCGTGGCTATAACCCGAATGACAGCTGGAGTCCTTACCTGGAGCTGAGTGCCAGCTACAACTTCCTCGGCGACTGGAGTGTTTACGGCACCGCACGCTACACCCGCCTGTCTGACGAAGTTACTGACAGCCCGATGGTGGATAAATCCTGGACTGGTCTGATTTCTACCGGGATCACCTACAAATTCTGATAATGCATCTTTCCAGGGCATTTTGTGCATAAAAACAGGGCGTCACGCCCTGTTTTGCATTACGGTGGTGCAAAAACCGGGAGGAAACAATGCAACAAAAAATGATTCAGTTCAGTGGCGATGTCTCACTGCCAGCCGTAGGGCAGGGAACATGGTATATGGGCGAAAACGCCAGCCAGCGCAAAACCGAAGTGGCTGCACTACGCGCGGGCATTGACCTCGGTTTAACCCTCATTGATACCGCCGAAATGTATGCCGATGGCGGTGCCGAGAAGGTGGTCGGTGAAGCATTAACCGGTCTGCGTGATAGAGTCTTTCTCGTCTCTAAAGTCTATCCGTGGAATGCTGGCGGACAAAAAGCGATTAACGCATGTGAAGCCAGTTTACGCCGCCTCAATACTGATTATCTCGATCTTTACTTATTACACTGGTCTGGCAGTTTCGCTTTTGAAGAGACTGTCGCAGCAATGGAAAAATTGATCGCCCAGGGAAAAATCCGCCGCTGGGGCGTTTCTAACCTTGATTATTCTGACATGCAGGAGCTCTGGCAGGTGCCGGGTGGAAATCAGTGTGCCACTAATCAAGTGCTTTATCATCTCGGCTCGCGAGGGATTGAGTATGATCTACTCCCCTGGTGCCAACAACAGCAAATGCCAGTGATGGCTTACAGTCCGTTGGCGCAGGCCGGGCGCTTACGTAATGGTTTGCTAAAAAACGCAGTGGTCAACGAAATAGCTCATGTTCATAATGCCACTGCCGCGCAAGTGTTGCTGGCGTGGGTAATCAGCCATCAGGGCGTGATGGCGATTCCAAAAGCGGCAACTATCGCCCATGTTCAACAAAATGCAGCTGTGCTTGAGATTGTGCTTTCGTCAGAGGAATTAGCCATGCTGGACAACGCGTATCCAGCACCAAAAGGCAAAACTTCGCTGGATATGGTGTGATGTTGAGATGTGCCGGATGCATCGCACCCGGCACATAAAACTAGCACAAATTAACGTTTGGCAACGCGAATGGATTGTGCCAGATGGGAAGGTTGCTCTTTAGTCACTTTTTGAGTTTCTGAAGCGTAAGCTGTTTCTACACAAACAAAAGTCTTGTAGCCATCATCCGGCATATCGCCCATGCTAACTGAAAGTGCCGGGCCAGGGTTCCAGCCGACGACGTTCAGATGATGCTGGTGACCAACGGTAATAGTACGATTCAACGCTTCGTCATTAATCACACTGCAATCTTGCGGATTCAGATACACGCGATCGGTACGATCAGGGAAGGTCTGAATACCGTCGGTCAGTACATCTTCTTTCGCATCGTTCACTTTATCAATGAAGCGATCGCCCAGACCACTGACGCTTACCTTAGCAATATCACCCACGTTAAAGTAAGTATGCAGAGCAGAGGTGGTTTCAAATTCGCCGTGCGCTTCAAGATCGATTTCACAGGTTTCACCCACGCGGAAATGCGCTAACAGCGTAAAGTCGTGCGGCCAGTATTTTTTTGTCTCGTCGCTTTGCGTCAGTTCGAAAGTCAGTGTCACGCTATCGGCATCTTCACTATGCGATTTCAGCGTCCACGGCAGAATACGGGCAAAACCGTGCGCAGGCAGACCTTGTTGTGCTGCCGGACCAAACCACGGCCAGCAAACCGGCACGCCACCGCGAATGGCGACGCCATTTTTGAACGGAGTGTTATTGCTCAACCACAGGACGTCTTCTTCACCCGCAGGTTTCCACGAGAGAAGGTGTGCGCCCTGTAATGTAAAAGAGGCTTTTACCTGGGGATGTTCGACCACAATAAGGTCCAGTTCATCCAGTTTACGACGGGAGAGGACAGGGGAAATTTGTTCGATGACCGGAAGGGCGAAAATTTTCTTAATCATGACGCAGTCCTTTAACTTCATTTCATCAGGTAAAAAAAAGAGCGACCGAAGTCGCTCTTTTTAGATCACAAAGTCATCTCAACTTATTTGGAGATGTGAGCGATCAGATCCAGAACTTTGTTGGAGTAACCGGTTTCGTTGTCGTACCAGGATACCAGTTTCACGAAGTTGTCGTTCAGAGCGATACCCGCTTTAGCATCGAACACGGAAGTGCAAACTTCGCCGTTGAAATCGGTAGATACTACGTCATCTTCGGTGTAGCCCAGAACGCCTTTCATTTCGCCTTCAGCAGCAGCTTTAACGGCAGCTTTGATCTGCTCGTAAGTTGCAGCTTTTTCCAGACGAACGGTCAGGTCAACTACGGATACGTTCGGGGTCGGAACGCGGAACGCCATACCAGTCAGTTTGCCATTCAGTTCTGGCAGTACTTTACCTACAGCTTTAGCAGCACCGGTAGAGGACGGGATGATGTTCTGGGAAGCGCCACGGCCGCCGCGCCAGTCTTTGTGAGACGGACCATCAACGGTTTTCTGAGTAGCGGTAGTAGCGTGAACGGTGGTCATCAGACCTTCGATGATGCCGAAGTTATCGTTGATAACTTTAGCCAGCGGAGCCAGGCAGTTGGTGGTGCAGGAAGCGTTGGAAACGATGTCCTGGCCAGCATATTTGTCGAAGTTAGCGCCTTTAACGAACATCGGAGTGTTGTCTTTAGACGGACCAGTCATAACCACTTTTTTCGCACCAGCGGTGATGTGTTTACGAGCAGTTTCGTCAGTCAGGAACAGACCAGTTGCTTCAGCGACAACGTCAACACCAACTTCGTCCCATTTCAGGTTAGCCGGATCACGTTCAGCGGTAACACGGATTTTTTTACCGTTAACGATCAGATGACCGTCTTTCACTTCAACGGTGCCGTCGAAACGACCGTGAGTGGAGTCATATTTCAGCATGTATGCCATGTAATCAGCGTCTAACAGGTCGTTGATTGCAACGATCTCGATGTCAGAACGTTTCTGAGCAGCACGGAAAACAATGCGACCGATACGGCCAAAACCGTTGATACCTACTTTGATAGTCATATATTCCACCAGCTATTTGTTAGTGAATAAAAGGTTGCCTGTAAAATTACAAAAACCTTACGCAGCGTCAAGCGGAATCGTGTCAATCATTGCGACAAATCAATCCTGTGCCTAAGCATTACGCGACTGACTCGCCTCACTCTTCCTTTGGGCTTGAGACCACATGGGGTCGGCGCCCCGAATTTTAAAGGGCAATTACGATAAAAATGTGATTTTTATCACGTTTTAAGTGCTGCCATTTCGTTGAGATCAAGTTTAGAACAAAATTTTGTGAGTTGGTGTTAATGTTTTGTTAGAATAAGTCACGTAATGTGAGCGTGATTAAAGTGAGATGTGAGCAAATGGCTAACAAACCTTCGGCAGAAGAACTGAAAAAAAATTTGTCCGAGATGCAGTTTTACGTGACACAGAATCACGGGACGGAGCCGCCATTTACTGGACGTTTATTGCATAATAAGCGCGACGGCATTTACCACTGTTTGATCTGCGACGCCCCTCTGTTTCATTCTCAAACCAAGTATGATTCAGGCTGTGGCTGGCCCAGTTTTTATGAGCCGGTGAGTGAAGATTCAATCCGTTATATCAAAGACTTGTCACATGGAATGCAGCGGATAGAAATTCGTTGCGGAAACTGTGATGCTCATCTGGGGCATGTTTTTCCCGACGGCCCACAACCCACAGGCGAACGCTATTGTGTTAACTCGGCATCATTGCGTTTTACTGATGGCGAAAATGGCGAAGAAATCAACGGTTGAAAAAACGATTCAGCAACTTATTCCACAGGAGCGGGAAAATTATGAATCTTGATGAAATAATCAACAGCATGACGCCTGAGGTTTACCAGCGTTTATCGACAGCCGTTGAACTGGGTAAATGGCCAGACGGTGTTGCCTTGACGGAAGAACAAAAAGAGAACTGTCTGCAACTGGTGATGCTGTGGCAAGCCCGTAACAATACCGATGCGCAGCATATGACTATTGATACGAACGGCCAGATGGTCATGAAGAGCAAACAACAGTTGAAAGAAGATTTTGGTATCACGGCAAAACCAATTGCCATGTTTAAGTGAATGAATTGTCCCCTTTGTAGCGCGTTTACGAAGGGAGGGGATAATCTTTACTGTCACGTGTTGGTTGTTTGATTTAACAACCAACATGCCAGAGGCACCGCTGCCGCACTTTATTTGGCCTACAACGACAGTACAGAATTGTAGGCCTGCGTAAAATTACCCCTGCGTCTCTTCCCAGTCTGCCAGCGTATATAGCGTTGCCCCAGCTGCTGACATCTCCATAAACGCGTGCGCACTGTCCTGGGGCTGGATATTCACGCCACGACAACCATCGGTAATCACGTTTACCTTATAACCTAACTGTAACGCGTCCAGCACGGTAAACTTCACGCAATAGTCAGTAGCCAGGCCCATAACGATCAATTCATCGATTTCATGATCGCGTAACCAGTCATCAAGCGAGGTTTTCTGCCGACGGCCGTTATCAAAAAAGGCACTGTAACTGTCAACTAAAGGATTTTCGCCTTTATGGAACACCGCTGCGATCGCTTTTTGATTCAGTAACGGATGTAATTGTGCGCCTTCACTGTTCTGCACACAGTGTTCAGGCCAGAATGTTTGCGCCAGGCCGTCGAGTTGTCCCTGCGTATAAGGCTCTACACCGTGCTGGCGGGCAAAGCTGCCATGATCAGCCGGGTGCCAGTCCTGACTGGCAATAACCGCTTCTCCGCGCGACTGGCACCAGTCAATCAGGCGGTTAGCAACATCCACTGTGCTGTCACCTTCCGGTACGGCGAGCGCGCCACCAGCACAGAAATCATTTTGTAAATCGACCAGTAACAGGGCTCGATGGGGCATTGCAGTCTCCTTAATCATCCGGCGTCAGTTCGCCGCGCAGGTTTTGGCTCATGGCCTTGCGAATGGTTTCGGTATCCAGTCCCTGGCTAAGCAGGTAGTGCAGTTTGGTTAATGTGGCTTCTACAGTCATATCCGCGCCGCCAATAACGCCGGCATGGGCGAGGGCATTACCGGTAGCATAACCGCCCATGTTCACTTTACCGGACATACATTGTGTCAGGTTGACCACCACAATACCGCGATCGCTGGCCTCTTGTAATTCTTGCAGGAAGGCTTTGTTTTGGGGCGCATTGCCCACGCCATATGAGCGCAAAATCAACGCTTTCACCGGTTGACGGAGGAAATTGCGCACAACGTCAGCAGAAATCCCCGGATAAATGGTTACCACGCCGATCGGTTGTGGCGTGATTGGATGAACGATCAGTTCACCTTCGCCGTGCGGTGCTGGTGGCGTATTTAAACGACGGATGTGAATACCCGCTTCCAGCAATGGAGGAAGATTCGGGGAAGCGAAGGCATCAAAACCATCGGCATGGGCTTTGGTGGTGCGGTTACCGCGATACAGACGGTTATTAAAAAAGAGTGTTACTTCGTTGATCGGGTAATTCGCCGCAACGTATAACGCATTCAACAGATTGATTTGTCCGTCAGAGCGTAACTCGGCTAATGGAATTTGTGACCCTGTCACAATGACCGGTTTGCCGAGATTCTCGAGCATGAACGACAGCGCAGAAGCGGTATAGGCCATCGTATCGGTGCCGTGCAGAATGACAAAACCATCATAGTCGTCATAGTGCGCTTTAATATCTTCAGCAATATGCTGCCAGTCTTCCGGCGTCATATCAGAAGAATCCATCAGCGGCGTATATTCATGAATAGTGAAATCTGGCATCTCCGGGCGATGGAACTCCGGCATCAGCGCCAGCTGGCGTTGTAGATGACCTGACACCGGAATATAACCCTGCTCGGAACGCTGCATCCCGATGGTCCCGCCCGTGTAGGCAACGTAAATTGATTTCTTTTGCATGATATTGATATGAATGATATCGAAAGAGCAAAAGTATATACGTGAGGCAGGGGGAGCGCACCTGATACTATGCGGATAAGGAAATATGGGGCGAAACAGCGGGAAGGGGGATTCGTAGACGTAAAAAATAAGTGGCCGACGATCTGTCGACCACTCAGTACAAGACTTAACGCACGTTGGCGCAGGTCAGGCAAAACGCATAACGGTTTTGCGGATCGTTAAACGCTGCCAGCTTGTCGCTTTCGCTTTTCACGGTAGAGGCCACCGAGGCCAGCGGGGCAGGTAACATGGCCTGGAGCGCATCTGGCAACATCGCCCGGACAGAACCTGACATGTTGTCCATCACTTTGTCGAAGAAGGTCGGTTCATCGACGTAATATTCCAGATGCCACTGCTTCAGTTTTGCCAGTTCTGCCGCTTTTGCGACCGCATCATCGAAATCACCGAGGCTATCGACCAGGCCGTTAGCTTTCGCATCCTGACCCGTCCAGACGTGCCCCTGAGCGATTTTATCAATCTGTTCCGGCGTCGATTTGCGCGCATCGGCAACCAGCGTGATAAAGCGTTTGTAGCCATTCTCAATGCTTAGCTGCATCATCTGCTGCGCTTCCGGCGGCAGTGCTTTAGTGATGGAAACATCCGCCAGCGGTGAAGTTGAGACGCCATCGGTATGAACACCAATCGAATCCAGACTGTTTTCTACGGTGGTGATCACGCCGAAAATACCAATAGAGCCGGTCAGGGTACTGGGGTTAGCCACAATGTAATTAGCCGGAGTGGAGATCCAGTAGCCACCGGATGCCGCCATGCCGCCCATTGACACAACCACAGGTTTGCCCGCTGCTCTGGCTGCTGCCAGTTCAGAGCGGATCACCTCAGAAGCCGTAACGCTGCCACCAGGGCTATTAACGCGCAGAACAATCGCTTTCACTTTTGGATCAAGACGAGCATCGCGGATTTGTGCCGCAGTGGTATCACCGCCTACATTCCCCTGAGTTTCCTCGCCATCCATAATTGCACCATTGGCAAACACTACACCAATGCCGTCACCGTTATCTGCCGGCGTTTTCAATGCGTAATCGTAATAGCTAATGGCGCGATAATTTTTATCAGCCTTACTCCAGCCAAACTCTTTGGTCAGGGCTTTTTCGATTTCGGCACTTGACGCCAGCGCATCCACCAGTTTGTTATCCAGCGCATATTTCGCGGTATCGCCGCCAGTTTTGGTTAAACCATCAAGCAAACCTTGCGCCCCAGGGAATACCTGCTGGGCAGGGATCTGGCGGTTAGCGGCAACGGTATTAAGATAGTTTTGCCACAGCTCACCAATCCAGCGGCTGTCAGCTTCGCGGGCCGCCGGTGACATATCATCACGAATAAACGGTTCAACGGCAGATTTATACGTACCTACGCGAAACACATGAGTGGAAACTTTTAACTTATCCAACAACGATTTGTAGTACAGACCGTTGGTGGCAAGGCCATGCAGATCGACCACACCCTGCGGGGAAAGCCAGATTTTATTGGCGAAACTGGCAAGATAATACTGCCCCTGACTGTAGTTCTCGCCAATGGCATAAACCGGTTTACCGCTGTCACGAAACTCTTTCAGAGCTTTGCCGATGTACTGCATGGAAGGCTGATCGCCGCCCGCGAAGTTTTTCAGATCCATCACGATACCGGTGATATTGCGGTCGTCCTTCGCCTGGCGAATGGTGTTGACGATATCAAACAGCGAGTTTTCCTGCAGACGATCGGAACTGGCACCAAGCAACTGACGACTTAACTTACTAAACCGCTGCGAACTGTCGGGCTTATCGACGATCACACCAGAAATATCAAGCAGCAGCGCGCCACGGCTGGCGGTTTCTTTCGAATCACCACCGCTGACTTGCATCCAGATCCCCACGCCAACCAGCACGAGAAAAATAAAGAACAGGTTAAGTACCATTTCACGGACGAAATTCAGCAGACGCCACGTCCATTTAAAAAATCCGGCAATAAATCGCCAAAGGGTTCGCATGTATTCTCCCAGACTAAAAGTTACACCTGTTACAGGTGCAAGTGATGTGGTTATCGTAATGACCCAACCGGCACTTGTCAGCAGGAATCATGGACTGTGCTGTAACAAAATCCACTCTCGTGTTAATTTTGTGAATAAACATCATGACAGGAGTTAATCAAATGGATGCACTCGAACTATTGATCAACCGCCGTAGCGCCTCCCGTCTGGCTGAGCCAGCGCCAACGGGTGAGCAACTGCAAAATATCCTGCGCGCGGGTATGCGTGCGCCAGACCATAAATCCATGCAACCGTGGCATTTCTTTGTGATTGAAGGGGAAGGGCGTGAGCGTTTCAGTGCCGTTCTGGAGCAGGGGGCGATTGCTGCCGGTAACGATGAAAAAGCAATCGACAAAGCGCGTAATGCGCCGTTCCGGGCGCCGCTCATCATAACGGTGGTGGCGAAATGCGAAGAAAATCATAAAGTCCCGCGCTGGGAGCAGGAAATGTCGGCGGGTTGCGCGGTTATGGCAATGCAAATGGCGGCGGTTGCCCAGGGCTTTGGCGGCATCTGGCGCAGTGGCGCATTAACTGAAAGCCCGGTGGTGCGTGACGCATTCGGCTGTCGCGAGCAGGATAAAATTGTCGGATTTCTCTATCTCGGTACGCCACAACTGAAAGCGTCAACATCGATAAGCATTCCGGACCCGACACCGTTTGTGACTTATTTTTGATAAAAACGGCAAAACTGTGTGGATTGTGAGCAAAGGAGCAGTAATTCAGACACTCTCACTTATCACTTCACGGAATGAGGGTTACCATACCCGAATTGCATTGACAGGAGATGTCCATGAGCGAGAACTCGATTCGTTTGACCCAATACAGCCACGGAGCCGGTTGCGGCTGTAAAATTTCCCCAAAAGTGCTGGAAACCATCCTGCACAGCGAACAGGCGAAGTTTGTTGATCCGAATTTGCTTGTGGGTAACGAAACCCGCGACGATGCGGCGGTATACGATCTGGGCAATGGCACCAGCGTTATCAGCACCACCGACTTCTTTATGCCGATCGTTGATAATCCTTTCGATTTTGGCCGCATTGCCGCGACTAACGCCATCAGCGATATCTTCGCGATGGGCGGAAAACCGATTATGGCAATTGCGATCCTCGGCTGGCCGATTAACAAACTGTCCCCGGAAATTGCCCGCGAAGTCACCGAAGGTGGTCGCTACGCATGTCGTCAGGCGGGTATTGCGCTGGCTGGCGGTCACTCCATCGACGCGCCGGAACCGATTTTCGGTCTGGCGGTCACGGGGATCGTTCCAACTGAGCGGGTGAAGAAAAACAGTACCGCACAAGCCGGATGTAAACTGTTCCTGACGAAACCGTTGGGGATTGGCGTTCTTACCACTGCGGAGAAAAAATCACTGCTGAAACCGGAACATCAGGGGCTGGCGACGGAAGTGATGTGCCGGATGAACATCGCAGGCGCGTCCTTTGCCAACATCGAAGGCGTAAAAGCGATGACTGACGTGACTGGTTTTGGTCTGCTGGGGCATTTGAGCGAAATGTGTCAGGGCGCAGGAGTACAGGCACGTGTCGACTATGACGCGATCCCGAAACTGCCTGGCGTGGAAGAGTACATTAAGCTGGGTGCAGTACCTGGCGGCACCGAACGCAACTTTGCCAGCTATGGTCATCTGATGGGTGAAATGCCGCGTGAAGTGCGCGATCTGCTGTGCGATCCGCAAACCTCCGGCGGTCTGCTGCTGGCGGTGATGCCAGAGGCTGAAAACGAAGTAAAAGCTACCGCTGCTGAATTTGGTATCGAACTGACGGCGATTGGCGAACTGGTGCCTGCGCGCGCTGGTCGTGCCATGGTTGAGATCCGTTAATTCAATGCGGTTATTTATTGCCGAAAAACCGAGTCTGGCGCGCGCTATTGCTGATGTCCTGCCCAAACCGCACCGGAAAGGCGATGGCTTTATCGAGTGCGGTAACGGTCAGGTGGTGACCTGGTGTATTGGTCACCTGCTTGAGCAGGCGCAGCCAGACGCCTACGACAGTCGCTATGCGCGCTGGAACCTAGCCGATCTCCCCATTGTCCCGGAAAAGTGGCAATTACAGCCACGACCCTCCGTGACCAAACAGCTTAACGTCATCAAACGCTTTCTGCATGAAGCCAGCGAAATTATTCATGCCGGAGACCCGGATCGCGAAGGGCAATTGCTGGTGGATGAAGTGCTGGACTACCTGCAACTGGCACCGGAAAAGCGTCAGCAGGTGCAGCGTTGCTTGATCAACGACCTGAACCCGCAGGCGGTTGAACGGGCGATCGATCGTCTTCGTTCCAATAGCGAGTTTGTACCGCTATGCGTTTCTGCGCTGGCGCGAGCGCGTGCCGACTGGCTGTATGGCATCAATATGACCCGCGCGTACACTATTCTCGGTCGCAATGCGGGTTATCAGGGCGTCCTTTCCGTTGGACGCGTGCAGACGCCAGTGCTCGGGCTGGTGGTGCGCCGCGACGAAGAAATTGAAAACTTCGTGGCGAAAGATTTCTTTGAGGTCAAAGCGCATATCGTGACGCCTGCCGATGAGCGATTTACCGCTATCTGGCAACCGAGCGAAGCGTGTGAGCCGTACCAGGATGAAGAAGGGCGCTTGCTGCATCGTCCACTGGCGGAGCATGTGGTTAACCGCATCAGCGGTCAACCGGCGATTGTCACCAGTTATAACGATAAACGGGAATCAGAATCCGCGCCGTTGCCGTTTTCACTTTCGGCGTTGCAGATTGAAGCAGCAAAACGCTTTGGTCTGAGTGCGCAGAACGTACTTGATATCTGCCAGAAGCTGTACGAAACGCACAAACTGATCACTTATCCGCGTTCCGATTGTCGTTATTTGCCGGAAGAACATTTTGCCGGACGTCAGGCGGTAATGAGTGCCATCAGCGTTCATGCGCCGGGCTTGTTACCGCAGCCGGTGGTTGATCCAGATTTACGTAATCGCTGCTGGGATGACAAAAAGGTCGATGCGCACCACGCCATCATCCCGACCGCGCGGAGTTCTGCCATCAACCTGACGGAGAACGAAGCGAAGGTCTATAACCTGATTGCCCGTCAGTATTTGATGCAGTTCTGTCCGGATGCGGTGTTCCGCAAATGTGTTATCGAACTGGACATTGCCAAAGGCAAATTTGTCGCTAAAGCCCGTTTTCTTGCTGAAGCAGGCTGGCGCACGCTGTTAGGCAGCAAAGAGCGTGATGAAGAAAACGATGGTACACCGCTGCCGGTGGTAGCGAAAGGCGATGAGTTATTGTGTGAAAAAGGTGAAGTGGTAGAGCGGCAAACTCAGCCACCACGTCATTTCACCGATGCAACGCTGCTTTCAGCGATGACCGGGATCGCGCGCTTTGTGCAGGACAAAGATCTGAAAAAGATCCTTCGTGCGACCGATGGACTGGGGACGGAAGCAACTCGTGCCGGGATTATTGAACTGCTGTTCAAGCGTGGTTTCCTGACCAAAAAAGGGCGCTATATCCACTCCACCGACGCCGGAAAAGCGTTATTCCATTCGCTGCCAGAGATGGCAACGCGACCGGACATGACGGCACACTGGGAATCGGTGCTGACGCAAATCAGCGAAAAGCAGTGTCGCTACCAGGACTTTATGCAGCCGCTGGTGGGGACGCTTTACCAATTGATTGATCAGGCAAAACGTACGCCGGTGCGGCAGTTTCGCGGCATAGTGGCACCGGGTAGTGGAGAAGAGAAGAAAAAGGCTTCACCACGCAAGCGAGCGGTGAAAAAAAGCCCGCCATCAGAAGACGCGGGCAGTGGAGCGATAACATAAAGGTTTGATGCAGTAGATTTTTGTAGGCCGGATGAGGCGTCCACGCCGCATCCGGCGCAAACGCCTGATGACTTAAATTACGCCCTGCGCCAGCATCGCATCGGCAACCTTCACAAAGCCTGCAATATTCGCGCCCTGCACGTAGTTGGTTTGCTCACCTTCACCACCGTGTTCAACACAGGCATGGTGGATATCCAGCATAATATGGTGCAAACGCGCATCAACTTTCTCGGCTTTCCAGCCCAGACGTGCAGCGTTTTGCGCCATTTCCAGCCCCGATGTCGCGACGCCGCCAGCATTAGCCGCTTTGCCCGGTGCAAACAGTACGCCTGCCTGCTGGAACAGTTCAGTCGCTTCGATGGTAGTTGGCATATTTGCCCCTTCCGCCACCGCTTTAACACCATTAGCGATAAGCTGGTGCGCGGCATCTACATCCAGTTCGTTCTGGGTCGCGCAAGGCAGGGCGATATCAACCGGAACAGACCACGGCTGTTGGCCTTCGAGATAGACCAGACCAAATTCTTTGGCGTAATCTGCAACGCGACCATCGCGGCTGGCTTTGATTTCGATAAGACGCGCCAGTTTCTCTTTCGTGAATCCGCTTTCATCAACCACGGTGCCGCTGGAGTCTGATGCTGTAACCACGCGAGCGCCAAATTCCATCGCTTTTTCGATAGCGTACTGGGCGACGTTGCCGGAGCCAGAAACGGAAACACGCATTCCTTCAAAACCCATACCGTGGCGTTTCAGCATCGCTTCAGTGAAATAAACCAGACCGTAACCGGTCGCTTCCGGGCGAATCAGACTGCCGCCAAAAGATAGCCCCTTGCCGGTGAAGACGCAGGCGGTATTGTTGGAGAGCTTTTTCATCATCCCCGCCATAAAGCCGACTTCACGACCACCAACGCCGATATCGCCCGCCGGAACGTCGGTATCTGCACCCAGATGACGGTACAGTTCGGTCATCAGCGCCTGGCAAAAACGCATCACTTCGCCTTCACTTTTCCCTTTTGGATCAAAATCACTGCCGCCTTTACCTCCACCCATCGGCAGGGTAGTCAGGGCATTTTTAAAGGTTTGTTCGAAGCCGAGGAATTTAAGAATGGAGAGATTTACGGACGGATGGAAACGCATACCGCCTTTATACGGGCCAATGGCGGAGCTGAACTGGACACGCCAGGCACGGTTAACTTGTACCTGATTGCGATCATCAACCCACACCACGCGAAACTGGATCACGCGCTCCGGTTCAACCAGGCGCTCCAGTAACGACATCTGGCGATATTTTGGATTTTGTTCAAGAAAAGGCCAGAGAGTGGTCATTACTTCACGAACGGCTTGCGCGAACTCGGTTTGATTCGGGTCGCGCTTTTGGACATGGTTGAGGAATGACTCCAGAGAATATGTCTGATCCATAGATATAAAACCCTTATATATTAATACGATTGTGCTTATGTTGTTTATGTCATGTGCTTTTGCAGTTTTTGACTATACCATCAAGAATGTGACGGTAAGCAAGAAAAAAATGACACCGGAAAGCAAATTAATAATGTGTGGTAGTTATAAAAGTCACCTAATGTCAGGTGCGTTTTATCAGACCTGAAAAAACGGGCGCATTTTCAAGAGTGGAGCGTAGGCGGATAAGGCGTTCACGCCGCATCCGGCTACCAGATGCTAAAGTTTTTCCGCCTGGTAACCGTTATCAGTACCAGAGGCAACGAAAAATAAGGAGTTTCCTGTGAGTCGAACATTACTCGCCGTAGCGTTGGTATTTCCATTATTTGCGCTGGCTAACCCGCAATACCGTCCGGATGTGGAAGTGAATGTGCCGTCGGAGGTGTTTAGTTCTGGCGGGAAATCGGCGCAGCCCTGTAACCAGTGCTGCGTTTATCAGGATCAAAATTATTCGGAGGGCGCAGTGATTAAAGCGGAGGGGATACTGCTGCAATGCCAGCGGGATGACAAAACCATTAGCACCAATCCGCTGGTCTGGCGGCGCGTAAAGCCATAAACGCATGAAGTAGTGGAATATCAGCAGGAGCCAGCGGATATTGCAATGCTTCCTCTGGCAGACACCAGACCAGCGCCTGATGTTCGTGTGCCTGTAACGTACCGTGGAAGTCCGGTACGTGCCAGGCATGAAGATGGATAATCCGGCCAGACACTTCCCGCTGATGGCTGGCAACATATTCACCAACCGTTGCGTCAATGCCCAGTTCTTCGCGCAATTCCCGTACCAGCGCCTGTGGCTGACTTTCATCCGCCTCGACTTTGCCACCGGCAAACTCCCATAACCCCGCCTGATCGCTATGGGCGGGGCGTTGTGCGAGTAAAATTTTGCCATCCCTTTCGATAATGGCAGCAACAACTTCAATCATTTTCATAAATTACCCACGGTCGAATACCGGAAAAATGTCATAATATCCGCAGTGTTGCCCGATCAGAAGGGCTTTATATGTAAGGAGTACCTGTGTTAGACCGCCATCTTCATCCGCGAATTAAACCGTTGTTGCATCAGTGTGTGCGGGTTCTTGATAGACCCGGTATAACGCCAGATGGTTTAACGTTAGTGGGGTTTGCCATCGGCGTACTGGCACTGCCGTTTCTGGCGCTGGGATGGTATCTGGCGGCGCTGATTGCCATTTTGCTCAACAGGTTGCTTGATGGTCTGGACGGCGCGCTGGCGAGGCGCAGAGGGTTAACTGACGCAGGCGGTTTTCTTGATATTTCTCTCGATTTTCTCTTTTACGCGCTGGTGCCGTTCGGGTTTATTCTCGCCGCACCGGAACAAAATGCGCTGGCGGGCGGCTGGCTGCTGTTTGCGTTTATTGGCACGGGCAGCAGTTTTCTCGCATTTGCTGCGCTGGCGGCGAAACATCAGATTGATAACCCCGGTTATGCGCACAAATCGTTTTACTATCTGGGCGGGTTGACTGAAGGCAGCGAGACGATTTTGCTGTTTGTTTTAAGTTGTCTCTTTCCGGCCTATTTCCCGTGGTTGGCGTGGGTATTTGGCGCGCTGTGCTGGATGACAACATTTACGCGAGTGTGGAGTGGGTATCTGACGCTGAAGTCGCTTCAGCGTCAGTAATTGCCGTGTTATTTGCTACTGTCCGGGGCGCGTTCACCGGTTGCTACCGGATTTTTCGGATCGCTGCTCCATTCATACCAGCCGCCGTCGTAAACGGAGACATTTTTCCAGCCCATTGCGCGCGCATACATAAAGGTTTCTGAGGCGCGCCAGCCGGTGCCGCAATAGAACGAGACTTGTTGATCTGGCCGGATATTCCATTCTTTCCACATTGCCGCGACGTCATCCGCAGTACGCATGGTGCCGTCCGGATTATGGAAATCTTCCATATGCGTTGAGTCGCTGCCTGCATGACCCCAACGAGCACCTGGGATATCTCCTTTTGGCTTGATGTAGTCATAGCCGCTGGTGGTGCCAATAAATTCAGCCCATGAACGAACGCTTACCAGTGAAGCATCCTGACGATGCAGCAGTCCACGTGCCTGCTCCATATCGAGCATCAGTTGCGGTTGCGCCGGGATCTTCACGCCGAAGTCAGGTTCCGGCTTCACTTTCGGTGGCGTACCGCGCTCAACGGGCAGCCCCGCATCGGACCAGGTTTGCCAGCCGCCGTCCAGAAGGCGTACATCTTTCACGCCTGCGTACAGCATAATCTGCGCCACACGTGCTGCTGCGTAAACGTCTCGCCCGTACAGAATGACCGTGGTGTCATGGCGAATGCCGTGTTTTGCCAGCATCGCTTTCAGTTGCTCATCGGAAACTTTGTTCCACAGCGGTTCGCTTTCAACTTCGTTGGTATCGATGTAGTCAGCGCCGGGAATATGGCTGATAAGGTAAAACTTTGGTGCGCCCCAGGCTGCTTCAATGACTTTCCAGTCACCGGCAGGTTTTGCCGTAACCTCTTTACCTTGTTGCAGGTCATGCAGCCATTGCGGGTAAACCAGTTGCTCAAAGTGCGGCAATTTTTGCAGGCGGGAAGGTTCGCTTAGCGCGTCACTCAGGATGGAGATATGCGTAAAGCCTGCTTTTTGCAGTCGCGTTTTGACGGCTTCGACGTCTTTAGTATTACCGTATAACGCCACTGGCGTATCGGTTTTCAGGTTATGCTGCTTGATCCACTCGTTGAGCTGTTCGGCGCTCATTTTGTCGAGCCAGCTAGCAGAAAGGTTTAAGGCGGCAGGTTCATGACCGGAAGGGCCATTTAAAGTTTGTGGCCAGCCGTTATAAAACGCGCTGGGGCGAGTATCTATCGCTTTGCCATTTTGTTGTTGAAGCTGGTCAAGAGTAAGAGGCTTCGCCAGTTCAGCGGCCCACGAAGAAGCGCAAGCCAGCCCTAAAGCCATTGCCAGCGCGGTCATTTGAGAAACACGTTTCATCGAAAATCCCGACATTGTAGTTTTGAGTGCGCCATTCTGAACTGACGTATTGAGAAAAACTTTGCGTTATCGCAGTTTGTTGTAATTTTCTGACCACTGCGCCATATCCAGAACAGAACTATCAGGAGGAACATCCTGGAGATCGTGAGTTACCTGAACGACGGGGATCGCCAGGGCGCGAACTTCGCTGAACACCCACTGGCGAAAATTATCGCGCAGAGCCACATCAAGACGGCTGAACGGTTCATCGAGTAATAATGCTTTGGGTTGGGCGAGAAGGGCGCGTAGCAGAGCTACCCGTGCCCGCTGACCACCAGACAGAGTTGTCGGATCCTGATGGAAAGTATCACCAAGTCCCGCACGCTCAAGCGCATCATTCACGGCATTGCGCCTTGCAACACCTTTTAGTGTCGCCGGTAGCGCCAGCAGCAAATTTTGCCCGACGCTGAACTGGTCAAATAGCAGCGCATCCTGGAAAAGGATACCAATCTGGCGCTGTGCAGTCGGCAGGCTATCGAGGCGTTGCTCATTGAGCCAAAGCTCACCTGTACAAGAAAACTGCCCGGACAGCGCGCCAATCATCCAGGAAAACAGCGTAGATTTCCCACAGCCAGACGGTCCCATTAACGTGACAATGTCACCTTTAGCGACCGTAAAGTTGACGTCCTTTAGCAAGCAGGTTTCTGGCAAACGTAGCGAAACATCTTTCACGCAGAGCATTAGCGGAGTCCTTGTCTGACATAACCTACCCATTTTGCAAGCAGGGCGGTCAGGGCAAAAATAATAAGCGGCAACAGCAGTTGCCATAAAGCCTGGGCGGCGAGAATACTGTTGCTGCCGCCGCTGCTTAACGCCACCGCTTCTGTCGTCAGCGTCGGGAAACGTCCCGCACCGAGCCACTGCGTCGGCATATATTGCGCAATACTCACTGAAAATCCGACAGCGAATGCAATTAGCGCAGGGCGTAGCATAAGAGGACATTTCACGTAAAAGAAGATTTTGGCACGCGACCAGCCTAGCGTCTGCGCAATTAAAATTAACCGTGAGTCAATACGCCGCCAGGCAGGTTGCAGGATAAACAGCATCCACGGCATTACCCACAGCAGATGCCCCCAGACCACCGCAATCCAGCTACCATCCAGATTCAACCATAATGCCAGCGTGTACTGGCCTGCCACTAATGGCAGTGCCGGTAATAAAATGGGCAACAATAACCACAACTGGCGACGCTGTGGCCCCCATTCCAGCCATAGCAGTAACAGGATCAAAGCGATGAACGTCGCTACCAGTCCCATCGTCAGGCTATTGAGCAGCGCCACGTGATTGTTAGTCGACTGATCTGCGAGGATCGCCAGCAGAACCACACAGAGCACACCGGTTAAGGGTAAAAACCACGCCAGCGTATAGCCGGGCAGTAAAGGCGCAGCCGGCTTGCGAACGCCATCTTCACGGGGAATGGTGTGCCGCCAGGTGCGCCATAACAGATAGCCCAGCAAAACACAGGCGGCGAGTAACAGCATCAGCAGCAGGCTGGCGAGCGCGCCTTTCATTTGTTGATCGGTGTCGCCCTGGGTTAACCACTGCCAGCTTATTACTGCCAGCGTCGGTGGATTACCTGGCCCGAGGATAATTGCCACATCCACGACCGACAGCGTCCATGCGACAATTGCCAGCATCGCCATTGCCAGCGCAGGAGCGGCGGAGGGCAACAGCAGCCAGTTCAGGGATTGCCAGCGGCTGTAGCCCAGTGAATCCATCACTATAACCTGCTGTAGCAGCCGTTTTTCACTTAGCGCGGCTGACAAGATCCATAGCAGAAATGCGCTTTCTTTCACCGCCAGAGTGAAACCCAGCCCAATACCCAATTTGTCCATTGGTGGAGTGAAATACGGGAAATAGTCGTAAAGCAGGCCGCCGTCAGCAAAGAGCAGAAGGGCGCTGGTGGCAAAAGCCACGTGGGGAATGGCGAGCAGCCACGGCAGACGGGCGCACATACGCAGCCATTTTGCGCCAGGCCACAGCGCCACAATCACCAGCAGGGCAATCAACAGCGCCCCGACCGCCGCGATAGTCGTCGAAACCAGCGTCGCCAGTAATGCCTGCGGTAACTGCGGGTCGGCAAATAACGCCTGCCAGTGCGTCAGCGACAAGGCTGGCGCTATCAGCGTGAAAGCAGCCGGGATCAGCGGTGCATAAATCACCGCCACCATCGCCCACAGCAGAAAGATTAATGCGTACCGTAACGGCGTAGCCATTCTTGTTCCAGCGCATTTACCCAACCCGCGTGCGGTTCAGCCAGTACCGGTGGCAGCTCCTGCGGCATTCTTGATTGCAATGTTTCACGCTGCGTGTCAGGCAGTTTTTGTGGATCGAGAACCGAAGGATCGCCCCAGATAGCAGGATCTGCTTTACGCAGTTGCGCATCGGGTGAGAGCAGGAAGTTGGCGACAACTTTCGCCGCAGCACTGGCATTCGCGTTGGCAGGAATGGTGACGAAATGCACGTTGCCAATCATCCCCTCGCTAAAGCCGAAGCTATAACTGCTTGCTGGCAAATCGTCGCTGGCTATTTTTTGTTGGGCATGAGCGGGGTTAAAGGTTAGCGACAGGCGCAATGTACCGGCTTTTAGCAGGGCATCCATCCGTGCAGGCGAGGGCGGAAAATCCTTTCCTTCGCGCCACAAATACGGATGCAGTGCATCAAGATATTGCCACAAGGGCGCAGTGATCCGGGCGAAAGTCGCATCGTTCGGCGCTGCTTTTAATGCGTCGGGGTCTGGCGTCAGCATAATCAGCAACTGTTCCAGAAACGCCGTGCCTGTGAAGTCTGGTGGGCGCGGATAAGTAACCGTGCCGGGATTGGCTTTGGCAAACTCCAGCAATGCTTGCGGCGTTTGTGGTGGCTGTGGCGTAACATCGCGGCGGGCGATAAACGTCAGTTGTGCGCCACCCCACGGAGATTCTGCACCTTCGACAGGTACAGAAAAATCTTCCCGTACCGGCAGTTGCGTATCGACGTAATGCCAGTTGGGTAGAGTCTCCGCCCAGCCCGTTTGTAATAAATTGGCCTCTTTTAAGGTGCGGAAGTTTTCGCCGTTCACCCAGAGCAGATCCACCGAACCGCCTGTTTTGCGCCCGGCTGCGGCTTCGGTCTGAATGCGTTTTACTGCGTCTGCGGCATCCGCCAGACGGACAATCTTCAGGTTTATAGCGTAATGGGTTTTCATCTCGCCGCTAACCCAGTCGAGATAGCGGTTAATTGCGGTATCGCCGCCCCAGGCGTTAAACCAGACGGTTTGCCCTTTGGCGTCGTTTTTGATTTCCTGCCAGTCACTGGCATGTGTTGCCAAAGAAAACAGCGATAACAATCCCAGCAACCACACACAATGGCGCATCATCTCTCCTTAAGAACGTTTTTCAGGAATACGGCACAGCCCCTGAGCGGGAATGTCCATGGCAGAGTTAAAACGGGCTGACATATTTTGCAGGCCGATCAATGCTGTCAGCTCGGTGAGCGCCTGAGCGTCAAAATGGGCAGCCAGTCGGGTACGCAGGGCATCATCGACCGTTGGCGGTGTAACGCTCGCGGCTTCGGCGTATTCCAGCGCCAGCCGCTCCTCATCGCTGAACAGCGGGCTTTGCCGCCAGTCAGCCACCGCCAGCAGTTTGTCAGTGCTGCCGGTACGCTCCGCGACTTTCATACTGGTGATATCTACGCAAAATTCACACAGACACATTTGTGCAATGCGTGCGCTGACAAGCGATCGCACCACCGGATCGAGCGGTGAGCGTTTGCGCTCCAGCCAGCCGACAAACATCGACACCAGATAAAAGATAAACGGAATTCGCCCCCACCAGCGAATAGGACTTAGCACCTCGCCATAATGGCGACGATGCAGCCACGCCTGCGGACGTAAAATCAAAGGAATTTTGCTAAGCGGCGGTAAACCCATCATGCATTCCTCTTCTGGCGTTCAAGCCATATTTTTTTCGCCATAAATATCACCACGGTCAGGGCAAACAGAATAAACAGCCCGGTGACAAACCAGAATGAGCCTCCCGTTAACATGCTGCCCGCCCAGGAATAGACGATGGTTGCGGGTAGCTGACCAAGCCCGGTGGCGATAAAAAACGAGCGAAAACGTATTGAAGTCAATCCGGCAGCATAGCTGATAGGATCGAAAGGGACAAAAGGCAATAACCGACATACCAGGATGGTGTGTTTGCCGTAGCGAGTAAAAAAGCCGTCCATGCTGTTAAGCACGGTTTTGCCGGTTAACTTTTCCACCACTTCGCGGCCCATCACTCTGGCGATAAAAAAGCACAGCGCCGCGCCCGCCATCGAACTGGTCCAAGACAGCAAGCCGCCCCAGAATGCGCCAAACAGCGACGCATTGGCAAAGGTTATCAAAAACGCAGGCAGCGGCGCGGCAATGGCCTGTAAGATCATCAAGAAGAACGAGACCACAGCCGCTTGTGTGCCGTAAGACTGAATAAAGCGTTCTATACCCTGTTGATCGACGGCGGCAAACGCCGCAACGCTGCGATTGATAAACTCATGGACGCCAGGAAGCAGCGCCCATGCCAGCAGCGAAGCGATCAACAGGATGATGATGGTGGCACGGTAGTACCAGATTTTACGCGATTGCATTTTCATCATCCTTTATCCTTGTTTTATTCGGCGATTTTAAAGGTAACCGTTGCCAGCGTGTTATCTGCCGGGAGAACCGACGCATTACCTTTGAATTGCACTTCACTGCGTTTTTCCACTGCCCCATAAGTGTATGTCGCATTGCTGACGATACCGACCGGACAGCTATCGAGGCACACAAGGCAGCCAGTTTTCTTCTCTTCTGCCGCTGCTAAATTACCGCCAAAGCGCATGTCCAGTTTCTTGCCATTGCTATCGACAATCACTTCATCAAAGGAATACGCTTTTGCCGCCCCTTGCCAGTTGACCGAAATATCCAGTTTGCTGCCCGCCACATGGGTCGTTTCTTTATTATCCATCGTCATGTTTTCGCCCGGCGTGCCACCGGCCTGTTTCAGGGCTTCATAAAATGCTTTCGGGGTCGCATAACCCATAAACAGCGATTTATGTCCGTTGGAGCCATCTTTAAACACAATGCCGTGGCGGGTATCGTCTGTCAGAAAACGGCCATTAATTTGCACTAACATGGTGACCGTATGGTTATTGGCATCGACACGCAGTGGCTGGCTGGCGGAAAGCCCGTCGTATTCCACTTTTGCTCCGGTGTTCTCTTTTTGATCGCAGCCACTAAGCCCTGCGGCTGCCAGTAAACACAGTGCAGCCAGTCCTTTTTTCCATGACGCTGAATAATGTTGCAACATCGTTCTATCCTTCATTTTTGGGGTGAGTTAGTGGGCTGCGGCGCGAAGCAGACAGATCCACGTGTTTGTGTCGGGCGTAGAGTCTGGCGAACTGGACGAGAATAAACAGCGCCAGTCCTGCCAGACAGAGTTTTAAAATAAAGCGCAGCGTAATGCCTTCACTGGCGAGATCGCTTGCCATTACGGTATAAATTACTATTCCGGGCAGAGTAGTTAATGCCGAAATAAGGGTATAAGGCCAGAAGGAGATGGCGGTTAATCCATAAGCATAATTTTGAATATTGTAAGGAAATAGCGGGATTAAGCGGGTCAAAATAAGAAAATCGATACCGTTACGCGTAATACCTTTTTCTATGGCCTGGAAAGTGTGGCTATGACCAACGTATTTCAGCAGTAAATCACGCCCCAGCCAGCGCGCCAACAGGAAGGAGCATGATGAGGCCAGCGTGGCGGCAATTAGTGAAAGAAACGTCCCTAAGAGCGGGCCAAAGACTATTCCACCGGCGATCACCAGTATGCTACCCGGCAACAGAAAGAGGGTGGCGATGATGAATAACAGAATATAGAGGCTATAACCGAAAAATCCGCTCTGGCGAATGAGTGTCTGCAAGTGGGGTAAATCGGTGAGCAGATCGAATAAACCGAAAGTGTGGATAGCGTAAATGACCAGCGCAAAAATAAGGCAGGCAAAAAGAAATTTACGCTCAGCGTTCATCGTGGAGTTTCCTATATCAAACTTGATAATAGAGAAGTGGTCAGACAACTAAAAACGCAGTGACGGTATAACAAAGGACGGCAGGCAACAAATCATTACTGACAGTTTGTTGATTTTTCTCAAGGTTAATTCTCCTGACCCAGAGCGAGTCAGGAGAACAGAGAAATTAGCGGCGGAAGGTCGCCCACACCGGGGCGTGATCTGACGGTTTTTCCATACTGCGGATTTCATAATCAATGCCGGTTTCTACGCAGCATTCCGCCAACGGCTGGCTGGCGAGCAGCAGGTCAATGCGCAGACCACGGTTATCATCAAAACCTTTTGAGCGGTAATCAAACCACGAGAAGCGATCTGCCGTTTCCGGGTTCGCATGGCGGAAAGTATCCACCAGACCCCAGTTAATCAGTCTCTCCATCCATTCGCGTTCTTCCGGCAGGAAAGAGCATTTACCGGTACGCAGCCAGCGTTTGCGGTTCTCTTCACCAATGCCGATATCGAGGTCGGTGGGGCTGATATTCATATCGCCCATAATCAGCACCGGATTGTCACGCTTGAGTTCGGTTTCCAGGTAGTTTTGCAGGTTCTGATAGAACTGCGCTTTCGCCGGGAATTTAATCGGATGGTCACGGCTTTCGCCCTGCGGGAAGTAACCGTTGATTACGGTGACATTACCCAGCGGCGAGGGAATTTCCGCCATAATAATTCGTCGTTGAGCCTCTTCGCCGTCGCCGGGGAAGCCGCGACGCACAGTAATCGGCGTCTCTTTGGTCAGCAGCGCCACGCCATAATGGCCTTTCTGCCCGTGGTAAAAGACGTTGTAGCCAAGCTTTGCCACTTGTTCGAGCGGAAACATATCATCATGAACTTTTGTCTCCTGCAGACCAATAACATCCGGTTGGTGCTTTTCGACGATGGCTTCAAGCTGGTGTGGTCTGGCGCGCAGACCGTTGATATTAAAAGAGACAAATTTCATAGTCGCTGCCATTTATTCAGATAAAGAGTGCGTGGATGTTAGCAGAAATTCGCCGTGCTTACTGCCTGTTGTTAAGTGATTTGATCGATGGTTGTTAATGATGCCAACGATGGCGCAAAAAATGCCCGTTTTTGGTGCGGTTGCGTCAGAATGGCGCAGTAATTTCCAGTAAATTTCGTCAACGATCACAATTCCAGAATTATATTTTACTTCTGCATAACATTTCGTTTTTTATTCTTTTTATTCATCAGTATCGCAAACGTATTCACTTTATATGCACTTCAGGTGCATATCGCTGGGTTGTAACGCCTTGATTTCCAGTTAACTGCCGCCGTTTATGCACTTTTACCACTGGCTGGCACGAACCCTGCAATCTACATTTACAGCGTAATCGTCACTTATTATTAACATATAAATAACTATTTATTTACTGTAGGGGTCGCTATGTCTCAGCCAATTACGCGTGAAAATTTTGATGAATGGATGATACCTGTTTACGCTCCGGCACCGTTTATTCCGGTACGTGGCGAAGGTTCGCGCTTGTGGGATCAGCAGGGGAAAGAGTATATCGACTTCGCGGGTGGCATTGCAGTGAACGCACTGGGTCATGCGCATCCGGAACTGCGGGAGACGCTGAACGAGCAGGCGAGTAAGTTCTGGCATACCGGTAATGGTTACACCAACGAGCCGGTATTACGGCTGGCGAAAAAGCTCATTGACGCGACGTTTGCCGATCGCGTGTTCTTTTGTAACTCCGGCGCGGAGGCTAACGAAGCGGCGCTGAAGCTGGCGCGCAAATACGCTCACGACCGCTACGGTAGCCATAAGAGCGGCATCGTGGCGTTTAAAAATGCTTTCCACGGGCGCACGCTGTTTACCGTTAGTGCGGGCGGGCAGCCAGCCTATTCACAGGATTTCGCGCCACTGCCGCCGGATATCCGCCACGCCGCGTATAACGATATTAATTCTGCCAGTGCGCTGATTGACGACTCCACCTGCGCGGTGATCGTCGAGCCAGTACAGGGCGAAGGCGGCGTGGTGCCAGCCAGCAAGGCATTTTTGCAGGGATTGCGTGAGCTATGCGATCGCCACAATGCATTGCTGATTTTCGATGAGGTACAAACCGGCGTCGGGCGCACCGGTGAACTGTATGCCTATATGCACTACGGGGTGACGCCCGATCTGCTGACCACCGCTAAAGCCCTGGGCGGCGGTTTCCCGATTGGTGCGCTGCTGGCAACCGAAGAGTGCGGCCGGGTGATGACCGTTGGCACTCACGGCACCACTTATGGTGGTAATCCGCTGGCCTCGGCGGTGGCGGGTAAAGTGCTTGATCTCATCAACACGCCAGAGATGCTTACTGGTGTCAAACAGCGTCACGACTGGTTTGTTGAGCGTCTTAATACCATTAATCATCGCTGCGGTTTGTTCAGTGAAATTCGTGGCTTAGGTCTGTTGATTGGCTGTGTGCTGAATGCGGATTACGCAGGACAAGCGAAACTGATCTCTCAGGAGGCGGCGAAAGCAGGCGTGATGGTGCTGATTGCGGGTGGCAACGTGGTGCGCTTTGCGCCGGCGCTCAACGTCAGCGAAGAAGAGGTGACGACCGGCCTGGATCGCTTTGCCGCTACTTGCGAACACTTTGTTAGCCGGGGTTCATCATGATGGTCATCCGTCCCGTTGAGCGCACCGATGTCGCGGCGTTAATGCCGCTTGCTGGTAAAACGGGCGGCGGCCTGACGTCGCTCCCTGCCAATGAAGCCACGCTTTCGGCGCGTATCGACAGATCCATTAAAACCTGGCAGGGCGAATTACCCGAAAGCGAGCAGGGTTATGTGTTCGTGCTGGAAGAGAGCGAGACAGGCACCGTGGCGGGTATTTGCGCTATTGAGGTGGCTGTCGGGCTAAACGATCCCTGGTACAACTATCGCGTCGGTACGCTGGTTCATGCTTCGAAAGAGTTGAATGTCTATAACGCGCTACCGACGCTGTTTCTCAGTAATGATCACACCGGAAGCAGTGAGTTATGCACGTTGTTCCTCGACCCGGAGTGGCGCAAAGAGGGCAATGGCTATTTGCTGTCGAAATCGCGCTTTATGTTTATGGCGGCTTTTCGTGACAAGTTTAACGACAAAGTGGTCGCCGAAATGCGCGGCGTGATTGACGAACACGGCTATTCGCCGTTCTGGCAAAGCCTCGGTAAACGCTTCTTTTCGATGGATTTTAGCCGCGCTGATTTTCTCTGCGGTACTGGTCAAAAGGCGTTTATCGCTGAACTGATGCCAAAACATCCGATCTATACGGACTTTTTATCCCAGGAAGCGCAGGACGTTATCGGCCAGGTGCATCCGCAAACAGCTCCCGCGCGTGCGGTGCTGGAAAAAGAGGGTTTTCGCTACCGTAACTATATCGACATCTTCGACGGTGGACCGACGCTGGAGTGTGACATCGACCGCGTTCGCGCCATCCGCAAAAGTCGGCTGGTGGAAGTAGCGGAAGGGCAGCCAGCGCAGGGGGATTTCCCGGCCTGTCTGGTCGCTAATGAAAATTATCACCATTTCCGCGTGGTACTGGTGCGTGCCGATCCGGCAACCCAGCGTTTGATTTTAACCGCCGCACAACTGGACGCTCTCAAGTGCCACGCCGGGGATCGCGTTCGTCTGGTGCGCCTGTGCGCAGAGGAGAAAACAACATGACTTTATGGATCAACGGCGACTGGGTGACGGGGCAGGGCGCACTTCGCGTGAAGCATAATCCGGTATCGGGCGACGTATTATGGCAAGGCAATGATGCCGATGCCGCTCAGGTGGAGCTGGCTTGTCGTGCTGCACGCGCCGCGTTTCCGCGTTGGGCGCGGCTCTCCTTTGGCGATCGTCAGGTAAGAGTTGAACGCTTTGCCGGACTGCTGGAAAGCAATAAAGCCGAATTAACGGCGATTATTGCCAGAGAAACGGGTAAGCCGCGCTGGGAAGCGGCAACCGAAGTGACGGCGATGATTAATAAAATCGCGATATCAATCAAGGCGTATCACGTGCGCACGGGCGAGCAGCGCAGCGAAATGCCAGACGGTGCGGCGAGTTTGCGCCATCGCCCGCACGGCGTACTGGCCGTGTTTGGACCGTACAATTTCCCAGGGCATTTGCCGAACGGGCATATCGTTCCGGCGCTGCTGGCAGGCAACACAATTATCTTTAAACCCAGCGAACTGACACCGTGGAGTGGCGAGGTGGTAATGCGCTTATGGCAGCAGGCAGGCTTGCCGTCGGGGGTGTTGAATCTGGTGCAGGGTGGGCGCGAAACGGGTCAGGCGCTGAGTGCGCTGGAAGACCTCGACGGTTTGCTGTTCACCGGCAGCGCCAACACGGGCTACCAGTTGCATCGCCAGCTTTCTGGTCAGCCGGAAAAAATCCTCGCCCTTGAAATGGGCGGCAATAACCCGCTGATTATTGATGACGTGGCGGATATCGACGCCGCAGTGCATCTGACTATTCAGTCAGCATTTGTCACTGCCGGGCAACGCTGCACTTGCGCCCGCCGTTTAATGCTTAAACGCGGGGCGCAGGGCGATGCGTTCCTTGCTCGCCTGGTTGCCGTCAGCCAGCGGTTAACGCCAGGTAACTGGGATGACGAACCACAGCCATTTATTGGCGGGCTGATATCAGAGCAGGCCGCGCAGCAGGTTGTTTCTGCCTGGCAGGAACTGGAAGCAATGGGGGGACGAACGCTGCTTGCACCACGCTTACTGCGCGCAGGAACATCGTTGCTGACGCCGGGGATCATCGAAATGACGGGCGTTGCTGGCGTGCCGGATGAAGAAGTGTTCGGGCCGCTATTGCGCGTCTGGCGTTATGACACCTTTGATGAGGCGATTAAGATGGCGAATAACACTCGCTTTGGCCTCTCTTGCGGGCTGGTGTCACCGGAGCGGGAAAAGTTCGATAGACTGTTACTGGAAGCGCGGGCGGGGATCGTCAACTGGAACAAACCGCTTACCGGTGCAGCCAGTACTGCACCATTTGGTGGCGTTGGCGCTTCCGGCAACCACCGACCAAGTGCCTGGTACGCCGCTGATTATTGTGCCTGGCCGATGGCAAGTCTTGAATCATCTTCATTAACGCTGCCCACTACGCTTAATCCCGGGCTTGATTTTTCCGATGAGGTGGTGCCATGAACGCCCGGGAAGTGAATTTCGACGGGCTGGTGGGGCTGACGCATCATTACGCGGGGCTGTCGTTTGGCAATGAAGCCTCTACCCGCCACCGTTTTCAGGTCTCTAATCCGCGACTGGCGGCAAAACAGGGCTTATTGAAAATGAAAGCCCTTGCTGATGCGGGATTCCCCCAGGCGGTGATCCCGCCGCACGAGCGACCGTTTATTCCTGTTTTGCGTCAACTGGGATTCAGCGGCAGCGATGAACAAGTGCTGGAAAAGGTTGCCCGTCAGGCTCCGCACTGGCTTTCCAGCGTCAGTTCCGCTTCGCCAATGTGGGTAGCGAATGCAGCCACGGTAGCGCCATCCGCTGATACGCTGGATGGCAAAGTGCATCTGACCGTCGCCAACCTGAACAATAAATTTCACCGTTCGCTGGAAGCGCCCGTCACCGAGTCGCTGTTAAAAGCGATTTTTAACGATGAAGAGAAGTTCACCGTTCATTCTGCTCTGCCGCAGGTGGCGATGCTGGGGGATGAGGGGGCGGCAAACCACAATCGGCTCGGTGGTAACTATGGTGATCCGGGTATACAGGTTTTCGTCTATGGCCGAGAAGAGGGCAATGGCACGCGACCTTCCCGTTATCCGGCGCGGCAAACCCGCGAAGCCAGTGAGGCGGTCGCCAGGTTGAATCAGGTGAATCCGCAGCAGGTGATTTTCGCCCAGCAAAATCCGGACGTCATCGACCAGGGGGTTTTTCATAATGATGTCATTGCGGTGAGCAACCGCCAGGTGCTGTTTTGCCATCAGCAGGCGTTCGCCCGCCAGGCGCAATTACTGGCAAACCTGCGCGCGCGGGTGAACGGTTTTATGGTGATAGAAGTTCCGGCGGCACAGGTTTCCGTAGCGGATGCTGTCTCGACTTATCTGTTTAACAGCCAGTTACTGAGCCGTGATGATGGTTCGATGGTGTTGGTGCTGCCACAGGAGTGTCGGGAACATGCTGGAGTATGGCGTTATCTCAATGAATTGCTTGCTGCCGATAACCCGATAAGCGAGCTGAAAGTTTTTGATTTACGCGAAAGTATGGCAAACGGCGGAGGCCCGGCGTGCCTGCGGTTACGTGTGGTGCTGACGGCAGAAGAATATCAGACGGTAAACCCGGCTGTGATGATGAACGATACCTTGTTTAATACGCTCAATGACTGGGTGGATCGCTACTATCGCGATCGTCTTACTGCCGCCGATCTTTCCGACCCGCAATTGCTGCGTGAAGGAAGGGAAGCCCTGGATTCGCTGACCCGTTTACTGAATCTCGGTTCGGTTTATCCGTTTCAGCGTGAGGGAGGGAGCAATGGATAATTTTCTTGCCCTGACCTTAACGGGCAAAAAACCAGCCATGAGTGAGAGGGAAAGCAACGGTATTCGCTGGCGCTGGCTGGGTGATGGTGTGCTGGAACTGACGCCGTTAACGCCACCGCAAGGTGCGCTGGTGATTTCTGCGGGAATACACGGTAATGAAACCGCGCCGGTAGAAATGCTTGATGCTTTGCTTGGCGCGATTCTCCACGGCGAGATCCCTCTACGCTGGCGGTTACTGGCGATCCTTGGAAATCCCCCGGCGCTGAAGCAAGGGACACGTTATTGCCATAGTGATATGAATCGCATGTTTGGCGGACGCTGGCAGCGTTTTGCCGAAAGCGGCGAAACGTGCCGTGCGCGCGAGCTGGAACAGTGTCTGGAAGATTTTTATGAACAGGGTAAAGAGTCTGTCCGCTGGCATCTTGATCTGCATACCGCGATTCGTGGTTCGTATCACCCACGGTTTGGTGTTTTACCGCAACGTAATATTCCCTGGGACGAAAACTTTCTGACATGGCTGGGTGCGGCAGGGCTGGAGGCATTGGTGTTTCACCAGGCGCCGGGGGGCACGTTTACCCATTTTAGTGCCGAACATTTCGGTGCACTGGCGTGTACGCTGGAACTTGGTAAAGCATTGCCATTTGGCAAAAACGATCTTCGCCAGTTTTCACCCACCGCCAGCGCGATTGCTGCGCTGTTATCTGGCGTGAGTGTCGGTACTGAGAGAAAGTCGCCGCTACGCTATCGGGTCGTTTCGCAAATTACCCGCCACTCATCATCCTTCGAACTGCATATGGCAAGCGAGACGCTGAACTTCACGCCGTTTAAGAAAGGAACGTTGTTGGCGCAGGATGGTGAGGAACACTTTACTGTGACTCATGATGTTGAGTATGTGTTATTCCCTAATCCATTGGTGGCGACGGGATTACGTGCGGGATTAATGCTGGAAAAAATAACCTAATACTTGCCCGCAGAAATCATTCTGCGGGTATTTACTGGCTTTTTAATGAAATAATGCGGATTAATCCTGGTTATTTGCTTTATTTATCACCAGTCATCAGGTATAGTTCTTCATAATTTCTGCAAAATCAGTGTGTTGTAATATTTCATCATCACTCTCCATCAAATTTTCTTTTTTTCTCCATAATTGGCGCAAAAGTGTTTTTTACACTTTCATTGTTTTACCGTTGCTCTGATTAATTGACGCTAAAGTCAGTAAAGTTAATCTCGTCAACACGGCACGCTACTTAAGAAAGCCGTAATAAATAACTGAAAGGAAGGATATAGAATATGCGTAAATTAACTGCACTGTTTGTTGCCTCTACCCTGGCTTTTGGCGCGGCTAACCTGGCCCATGCCGCCGATACCACTACTGCAGCACCGGCTGACGCGAAGCCGATGATGCACCATAAAGGTAAATTCGGTCCGCATCACGACATGATGTTTAAAGATCTGAACCTGACCGACGCGCAGAAACAGCAGATTCGCGAAATCATGAAAGGTCAGCGTGACCAGATGAAACGCCCGCCGCTGGAAGAACGCCGCGCAATGCATGACATTATTGCCAGCGATACCTTCGACAAAGCGAAAGCTGAAGCGCAGATCGCAAAAATGGAAGAACAGCGCAAAGCTAACATGCTGGCGCACCTGGAAACCCAGAACAAGATTTACAACATCCTGACGCCGGAGCAGAAAAAGCAATTTAATGCTAATTTTGAGAAGCGTCTGACAGAACGCCCTGCGGCAAAAGGTAAAATGCCTGCAACTGCTGAATAATCTTTCAGCCTGACAACTTAAGACCGCCGGTCTTGTCCACTACCTTGCAGCAATGCGGTGGACAGGATCGGCGGTTTTCTTTTCTGTTCTTCAACTTTTGCAAAAAAAGTCTAATCACCACTAAGGTAAATCACCCGAGTTGCCGATAACAATCCACGGTTGCCTGAACGATAACAATGAAAAGAGCATGCCGGGAGCGAGTATGGAATACTTTGATATGCGTAAAATGTCGGTGAACCTGTGGCGAAACGCTGCCGGTGAAACTCGTGAAATCTGTAGCTTTCCTCCGGCAAAACGTGATTTTTACTGGCGTGCCAGCATTGCTTCCATTGCGGCAAATGGTGAGTTTTCTTTGTTTCCGGGAATGGAAAGGAGCGTGACGCTGCTGGAAGGCGGTGAGATGCTCCTTGAAAGTACTAACCGTTTTAGCCATACCTTAAAACCGCTACAGCCTTTTGCTTTCGCTGCGGATCAGGTGGTAAAAGCGAAACTGACTGAAGGTCAGATGTCGATGGATTTCAACATTATGACGCGCCTTGATGCCTGTAAGGCGAAAGTCAGAATTGCCGATCGCACGTTCACCACTTTTGGCTCACGCGGTGGGGTGGTGTTTGTAATTAGTGGCGCGTGGCAACTGGGCGACAAGCTGTTGACTACCGACCAGGGCGCGTGCTGGTACGACGGAAGGCACACCCTGCGGCTTTTGCAACCGCAAGGCAAACTGCTGTTCAGTGAAATTAACTGGCTGGCAGGCTATTCTCCGGATCAAGTTCAGTGATTTCATAGTTACCGGAAAGCAGAGGTTTACAGAGGATTTTATAACCGTCGTGATCAAACCCGGCGGGTGTGCGAATTAACGTTGCTGCCTCTTCCGGCGAATTAACGGCACCCAGCCACAGCCAGTTATGAATAATATGATATTGCGTCATTTCCGGATGCTGTTCTTTCAGCGCCACCGCACCTCGCCATGGCCAACAAACAACCCGCAAACGCTCCAGAGACTGACGCAAACGTAGCGCATGAGCGTCATGGCTCTCTTTACCGCAGCACGCCCCGGCGCAACGTTTTAGCGCCGAACGAAAACAAGCGCGCCCGCGACTTAACGGTTCCAGCCCGAGCAAGCCATAACAAAGTTTTTGTTCATCGGCGATGGTCTGTAATGCTTGTAAAGCCGCACGACGGTTGGCAAACAGGCCGAATAAGTTTGCTGCGGCAGAAAAATCCACGTCTTTGGCATACACCACATTGACACGCTTTTCATTCAGTTGCAGGGCACAGAGCTGGCGATTACGGCGCAAGCGTTTATTAAACAGTGGCTGTTGTTCTTTAATTAATCGCGCTTCAAGGAGTAGCGCACCGATTTCGCCTGCGGTGCAGATCCAGCTAATTCGCCGGGATTGCCGCAGCATGGCGGCTTCATCCGGAGTGCGTAAATGAGAAAGCACCCGGCTGCGGATATTAACGCTTTTGCCGATATAGAGCGGCATGGTGTCACTTTCGCCATGAAACAGATACACCCCTGGTCGGGTGGGTAAGTCATTAAGGAATGAACGTAAATGTTCGGGATATTCGTAGATTGCCGCCGCTTCAAATTCTGGCCGCAGGGAAGTTAAACGCCGTACCACTGTTGACTCCAGGTGCTGGTTATCTATCCAGTGTAACAGGCGGGAAACGATTAAAAAAGAGGCGGGTCGATGACAAAAGTAATACCGCCTGATGCGCTACGCTTATCAGGCCGACTCGCCCCCTGCAATGAATTGAATTTGCGAAGTTTTGTAGGCCGAATAAGGCGTTCACGCCGCATCCGGCATGAACAAAGTACGTTTTTGCGTACAAGCCATTATGTGCAAATTATTACTTTTTCCAGAAATCATCGAAAACGGTAATTGGCGGACGGCGTTTATGTTCGGTTTTCAGATACCAGTTTTCTATTGTTCTGGCGACCTGTTCGGGCACGGCTTTCCCTTCCAGATAGTCATCAATGTTGTCATAAGTGACGCCAAGCGCCACTTCATCCGGCAGAGAAGGGCGGTCATCTTCCAGATCGGCGGTGGGTGCTTTCTTATAGAGATGTTCCGGGCAACCTAATGCCGCCAGTAACTGTTTACCCTGACGCTTGTTCAGACGGTATAGCGGGTTAATGTCAGTACCACCGTCACCGTATTTAGTAAAGAATCCGGTAATGGCTTCTGCCGCATGATCGGTGCCAACCACGACACCGTTGGTCATGCCTGCAATGCTGTATTGCGCTTTCATCCGCTCACGCGCTTTTTCATTGCCGCGAACGAAATCGCTTAATTCAATACCTGCTTCGCGCAGCGCCTGTTCGCTGGCCAATACCGCGCCCTTGATATTCACGGTTAATACGCGATCCGGTTGAATAAAGGCAATGGCGTCCTGACAATCCTGTTCATCAGCCTGAACACCGTAGGGCAGGCGCACGGCAATGAATTGCAGTGCCTCGTTGCCCGTTTCCTGACGAAGCTCGTTAATTGCCATTTGACACAGTTTCCCGGCAAGAGTGGAGTCCTGACCACCACTAATACCAAGTACGAGTGATTTAATGAACGGATAGGTTTGCAGATAGCTTTTCAGAAAATCGATGCTGCGGCGAATTTCCTCTTCGGCATTAATCTGCGGTTTTGCGCCCAGCGCCTTTATTATTTGTTGTTGCAATGTCATTGAACCCCTCCAGACAGAAAAATAAAACTTCCTTAAAGCTAACCCGTTGCTACTGAAACGACAAGCGACAACAGGTTGAATGGCGGTTAAAACGTCATACAGGAATCCTCTGAAAGCGGAGCCGTTTCGTTCACAGGCTTGAAAAAGCCCCCGATGTGTTCCAGGCTTATCTAACACGCTGATAAACAAGAGGACGGAATATGAACAAGAATATGGCAGGAATTCTGGGTGCAGCGGCGGTATTAACCATGCTGGCAGGTTGTACGGCGTATGATCGTACCAAAGACCAGTTTGTACAGCCTGTGGTGAAAGACGTCAAAAAAGGCATGAGCCGGGCGCAGGTTGCACAAATTGCGGGTAAACCTTCGTCTGAAGTGAGCATGATCCATGCTCGTGGTACTTGCCAGACCTATATCCTGGGTCAACGTGATGGTAAAGCAGAAACCTATTTTGTTGCCTTAGATGATACCGGACATGTTATCAACTCTGGCTATCAGACCTGTGCCGAATACGACACCGATCCACAAGCAGCGAAGTAATTTCTTCGCCTGAAAGCTTGATTTACACCGGAAACCGGCCATTGCGCCGGTTTTTTTTGCCCCGTGTTCTTATTTATTGTCGCGAATTATTTAACCGAAATGTTAAGGAGGTCATAACAACAGGTCAAGGAGAGACAATTTGCATGGTCAAAGAAATACTATCGTTCAGGTCAATACCGTATACTCTTTTCAGCCACCAAAAAAAGTCATGTTGGTTTCGCAAGTTACCCAGAGCATGGAAGCAGGTGAAGGCTTGCGGAGTGTCTGGCTGACAGATAATCGTTGATGAGGGCAGTTTTATGGAAAAGAAACACATTTATCTGTTTTGTTCTGCGGGCATGTCTACCTCTTTACTGGTATCAAAAATGCGCGCACAGGCAGAAAAATATGAAGTTCCGGTCATTATTGAAGCATTTCCGGAAACACTGGCGGGTGAAAAAGGTCAGAATGCCGATGTCGTGTTATTAGGGCCGCAGATTGCTTATATGTTGCCCGAAATCCAGCGTTTGTTACCCAACAAACCCGTTGAAGTCATTGATTCACTGTTATATGGCAAAGTCGATGGTTTAGGCGTGCTTAAGGCTGCAGTTGCAGCAATTAAAAAAGCCGCAGCAAATTAATTTTTAAATTTTTCCGTCAAAGAGTTATTTCATAAATCTATACCGCAATACTTTAATTGCGGTTTTTAAGGGTATTTTTCTATGAGTAATGTTATTGCATCGCTTGAAAAGGTACTCCTCCCTTTTGCAGTCAAAATAGGAAAACAGCCACACGTTAATGCAATCAAAAACGGTTTTATTCGCTTAATGCCGTTAACCCTTGCGGGGGCCATGTTTGTATTAATCAATAACGTTTTTCTGAGCTTTGGGGAGGGGTCGTTTTTTTACTCCTTAGGTATTCGCCTCGACGCTTCAACCATTGAAACACTTAATGGCCTGAAAGGTATTGGCGGAAACGTATACAACGGAACATTAGGGATTATGTCTTTAATGGCGCCGTTTTTTATCGGTATGGCGCTGGCAGAAGAGCGTAAAGTCGATGCGCTCGCGGCAGGGTTGTTATCCGTTGCGGCATTTATGACCGTCACGCCTTATAGTGTCGGTGAAGCTTATGCGGTCGGCGCTAATTGGTTAGGTGGCGCGAATATCATCTCCGGGATTATTATCGGCCTGGTGGTGGCAGAAATGTTTACCTTTATTGTCCACCGCAACTGGGTGATTAAATTACCCGACAGTGTACCGACATCGGTCTCACGTTCTTTCTCAGCATTAATTCCCGGCTTTATTATTCTTTCTGTGATGGGGATTATTGCCTGGGCGTTGAATACCTGGGGCACTAACTTCCATCAGATTATTATGGATACCATCTCGACGCCGCTGGCATCGTTGGGTAGCGTGGTCGGCTGGGCGTATGTGATCTTTGTTCCGCTGCTGTGGTTCTTCGGTATTCACGGCGCACTGGCGCTGACCGCGCTGGACAACGGCATTATGACGCCGTGGGCGCTGGAAAACATCGCCACCTATCAACAATATGGCTCCGTCGAAGCGGCGCTGGCAGCCGGTAAGACCTTCCATATCTGGGCCAAGCCGATGCTGGATTCCTTTATTTTCCTTGGTGGCAGTGGTGCGACTTTAGGCCTGATCCTGGCTATCTTTATCGCTTCTCGCCGTGCTGATTATCATCAGGTGGCAAAACTGGCGCTGCCGTCGGGCATCTTCCAGATTAACGAACCGATTCTGTTTGGTCTGCCGATTATCATGAACCCGGTGATGTTTATCCCGTTTGTTCTGGTGCAACCGATTCTGGCGGCAATTACTCTGGCGGCGTACTACATGGGCATCATCCCACCGGTGACAAACATTGCACCGTGGACCATGCCAACCGGTCTGGGAGCCTTCTTTAATACTAACGGTAGCGTCGCCGCATTGCTGGTCGCACTCTTCAACCTTGGCATCGCAACGCTGATATATCTGCCATTTGTCGTGGTGGCAAACAAAGCGCAGAACGTGATTGATAAAGAAGAGAGCGAAGAAGATATTGCTAACGCCCTGAAATTTTAATCGATGCCGGTACGGGCAATCGTGCCGGTAAGAATAGAGAGGAACGATGTATGATGGATCTCGATAATATTCCTGATACGCAAACGGAAGCTGAGGAACTGGAAGAAGTGGTGATGGGGCTTATCATCAACTCCGGACAAGCGCGCAGCCTGGCGTATGCGGCGCTGAAGCAGGCGAAGCAGGGTGATTTTGCAGCGGCAAAAGCCATGATGGATCAGTCGCGGATGGCCTTGAATGAAGCGCATCTGGTACAGACGAAACTGATTGAAGGCGACGCGGGCGAAGGCAAGATGAAAGTGAGTCTGGTGCTGGTTCACGCCCAGGATCATTTAATGACTTCCATGCTTGCACGTGAACTGATTACCGAATTAATTGAGCTTCATGAAAAACTGAAGGCATAAGGAGTCGATGATGCAGCCAGTGATTAATGCGCCGGAAATTGCCACTGCCCGTGAACAGCAGTTGTTTAATGGCAAAAATTTCCATGTGTTTATCTACAATAAAACGGAAAGTATTACTGGATTGCATCAGCATGACTATTATGAATTTACCCTGGTTTTAACTGGTCGTTATTTCCAGGAGATTAACGGTAAGCGCGTGTTGCTGGAACGGGGCGATTTTGTTTTTATTCCGTTAGGATCACACCATCAAAGTTTTTATGAGTTTGGTGCCACGCGCATATTGAACGTTGGGATCAGTAAACGTTTTTTTGAACAGCATTATTTGCCGTTGTTGCCTTATTGCTTTGTTGCTTCACAGGTTTACCGAACTAATAATACTTTTCTTACCTATGTGGAAACGGTGATTTCTTCATTGAATTTCAGCGAAACCGGTCTGGAAGAATTTGTTGAGATAGTCACTTTTTATGTCATTAACCGTTTACGTCATTACCGCGAAGAACAGGTGATTGATGATGTGCCACAGTGGTTAAAAAGTACGGTTGAAAAGATGCATGATAAAGCGCAGTTCAGTGAAAATGCGCTGGAAAATATGGTGATGTTATCGGCTAAATCGCAGGAGTATTTGACGCGTGCGACTCAGCGATATTATGGCAAAACGCCGATGCAGATTATTAATGAAATCCGCATTAACTTTGCCAAAAAACAACTGGAAATGACCAACTATTCTGTGACTGATATTGCATTTGAAGCCGGTTATAGTAGCCCAAGCCTGTTTATTAAAACGTTTAAGAAACTAACATCTTTTACACCAAATAGTTATCGTAAGAAATTGACTGAATTTAATCAGTAGCTATTGTCACTGATCATTAAATTTACATGCGTGCCTTATTTATCCTGGGGAGACCGGGATATTCCTGACGTAGAGGCAGGTATGAAGAATATCAGTATTTCCTGATGAAGGGAGAAATTATGAGCCAGAAATTAAAAGTCGTCACTATTGGTGGCGGGAGTAGTTATACCCCGGAACTGCTGGAAGGGTTTATTAAGCGTTATCACGAATTGCCAGTGACTGAATTATGGCTGGTGGATGTCGAAGGTGGTAAGGCAAAACTGGATATTATCTTTGATCTCTGCCAGCGAATGATCGATAACGCTGGTGTACCGATTAAACTTTATAAAACGCTTGATCGTCGTGAGGCGCTGAAAGGGGCTGATTTTGTCACTACCCAACTGCGCGTAGGTCAATTACCAGCACGCGAACTGGATGAACGTATTCCGTTAAGTCATGGTTATCTTGGCCAGGAAACTAATGGTGCGGGTGGCCTGTTTAAAGGTCTGCGCACCATTCCTGTGATTTTTGACATCGTAAAAGATGTCGAAGAACTTTGTCCGAATGTGTGGGTGATCAACTTCACTAACCCGGCGGGAATGGTCACTGAAGCGGTTTATCGTCATAGCGGATTTAAACGCTTTATCGGCGTATGTAATATTCCGATTGGCATGAAAATGTTTATCGGCGATGTTTTAGCCTTGAATGAGAACGATGATTTATCTATCGATCTGTTCGGCCTGAACCACATGGTGTTTATTAAGGATGTGTTGGTAAATGGCAAATCACGTTTTGCCGAATTGCTCGACGGCGTGGCGTCAGGGCAGTTAAAAGCGTCTGGCGTAAAAAACATTTTCGATCTGCCGTTTAGCGAAGGCTTAATTCGGGCACTGAACCTGTTGCCGTGTTCCTATTTGCTTTATTACTTCAAGCAAAAAGAGATGCTGGCGATTGAAATGGGTGAGTATTACAAAGGCGGCGCGCGTGCGCAGGTGGTACAGAAAGTCGAGAAGCAACTCTTTGATCTGTATAAAAACCCGGATCTGAAAGTGAAACCGAAAGAGCTGGAGCAGCGCGGTGGAGCTTATTACTCTGATGCAGCGTGCGAAGTCATTAACGCTATCTACAACGACAAGCAAACGGAACATTACGTTAATATCCCGCATCATGGGCATATTGATAATATTCCGGCAGACTGGGCGGTAGAAATGACCTGCACGCTGGGGCGCGATGGCGCGACTCCACATCCGCGCATTACGCATTTCGATGACAAAGTGATGGGGCTGATTCACACCATCAAAGGCTTCGAGATTGCCGCCAGCAACGCAGCACTTAGCGGGGAATTTAACGATGTGTTACTGGCGCTAAACCTTAGCCCGTTGGTGCATTCCGATCGCGATGCTGAGTTGCTGGCGCGTGAGATGATTCTGGCGCATGAGAAATGGCTGCCAAATTTTGCCGACTGCATAGCAGAACTCAAAAAAGCACATTAACCGGGGCTGATTATGGAACGCTTACTGATTGTTAATGCCGATGATTTTGGCTTAAGCAAAGGTCAGAACTACGGCATTATCGAGGCCTGTCGAAACGGTATTGTCACGTCAACGACGGCGCTGGTGAATGGTGAAGCTATCGACCATGCGGTGCAGTTGAGTCGTGATGAACCGAGCCTGGCAGTTGGGATGCATTTTGTTCTCACCCTGGGCAAGCCGCTGACTGCAATGCCGGGTTTAACCCGCGAAGGCGTGCTGGGGAAGTGGATCTGGCAACTGGCGGAAGAAGATGCTTTACCGCTAAAGGAAATTGCTCAGGAACTTGCCTGTCAGTATCTGCGTTTCATTGAGCTATTTGGGCGCAAACCTACACATCTTGATAGCCATCATCATGTGCATATGTTCCCGCAGATTTTCCCGATTGTGGCAAAGTTTGCGGCTGAAGAGGGGATTGCGTTGCGCATCGACCGTCAGCCGTTATTTAGCGATGGTGATTTACCCGCTAAATTGCGCAGTTCGCAGGGCTTCAGTAGCGCGTTCTATGGTGAAGAGATTAGCGAGTCACTGTTTCTGCAAGTGCTGGATGATTCCAGCCATCGCGGTGAACGTTCGTTGGAAGTGATGTGCCATCCGGCGTTTGTCGATAATACAATTCGCCAGAGTCCTTATTGCTTTCCACGGTTAACGGAGCTGGAAGTGTTGACATCAGCATCGTTGAAGTATGCCATTGCCGAGCGAGGTTATCGGTTGGGTAGTTATCTTGATGTGTAAGGAAGTTTGTAAAGTCACTCCCCTGGGGGAGTGACTTTATTCATATTTACGCCGGAATTTTATCAATCTTAGGAATACGTGACCATACGCGGTGCGCTGCCATTAGCGTTAATAGTTCATCCATAAAACTACCGTCGGCGCTGTCGGCTTCCACGATCCCTTCTTCACCCTGGTCATCAACCTTGATTGTCGCCTTAAACTTGCGTGCGTCTCCTGCCAGCGCAATCGGTTTAAGGTGTTTGTAGGCTTCCATCAGGTAATAGTTTGCATCGCCGTTGTCGGCAATATCGGCGATATTGCCGCAAGGGACAATCACCGCATCGACCGTCAGCGATGGTGCCCCGGCAAAGGTAGCGGCTATTGGCAGCACCGTACCGTCATCGGCAGTCACTTCCCCCATCCGCGAATAAAGCAGTTTGGCATGAACGCCTTTAGCTTTCAGCGCCTTGAGGATTGACAGAAGGTCTGCCGATCTCACTTCATCATTAAGCAAAATCGCTACCACACGACCTTTCACATCACCATCAGGAATGGCATACAGACTCAACGCAGGATCTTTTATCAGCCCGTTTACGTCAGGTGGCGGCGTAATATTCAGCTGATCGTCAGTCAGTTCGATACCGAGATTTTTTGCTACCGCCTGCGCCAGAGTCAGATCAATATGCGCCAACTGGTCAACGACGCGTTCACGAATATAAGGTCGTACAACTTTGCTTAACTCAAAGCTGAAACCATCGACAATATGGCGTTGCTCGAACGGCGTCTGACTTAACCAGAACAGGCGCGGATGCGAATAGTATTCGCCAAATGATGGGCTGCGCTCCCGCACTTTATTGCCTTCCACGCGCTCCTGGTATGATTCAAATCCACCGCGTTTTGGCCCCGGCGGCGTTTCGCGCGGCCAGTTATCGTTGATCGAGTTCGGTTCGTAATTCGCCGGGTTAGTGTCGATTCCCATCCGATGCATACCGTCACGCTGGAAATTGTGGTACGGGCAGGTAGGGCGATTAATCGGAATTTCATGAAAATTCGGCCCGCCAAGACGGCTGATTTGTGTATCGGTATAGGAGAACAAACGCCCCTGCAACAGCGGATCGTTGGTGAAATCCAGACCGGGGACAATATGACCAGGATGGAAAGCTGCCTGTTCGTTTTCGGCAAAGAAGTTATCCGGGTTACGGTTAAGCACCATTTTGCCGACGCGCTGAACGGGGACTAACTCTTCCGGGATGAGTTTCGTTGGGTCAAGCAGGTCGAAGTCGAATTTGAATTCATCTTCTTCGGGGATCAACTGGAAGCCCAGTTCATACTCCGGGAAGTCGCCTGCTTCAATGGCTTCCCACAGTTCGCGGCGGTGGAAGTCTGGATCACGTCCGGTAAGTTTCTGCGCTTCATCCCAAACCAGCGAGGCTTTACCTGCCAGTGGTTTCCAGTGGAAACGCACAAAGGTTGCTTTACCTTCGGCGTTAATCAGGCGGAAGGTGTGAATGCCGAAGCCTTCCATGGTGCGGTAACTGCGTGGTATTCCGCGATCTGACATCGCCCACATCACGTTGTGGAGCGTTTCTGGTTGCAGGGAAACATAATCCCAGAAGGTGTCGTGGGCGCTTTGCCCTTGCGGAATTGCCCAGTGCGGTTCTGGTTTTACCGCATGAACAAAGTCCGGAAATTTGTGTGCATCCTGAATAAAGAAGACAGGCGTGTTGTTACCCACAAGATCAAAAATGCCTTCTTCGGTATAGAACTTGGTGGCGAAACCACGGATATCACGCACCGTATCTGCCGAACCTGCGCCACCCTGAACGGTAGAGAAACGCACGAACACCGGGGTAATTTTGTTCGGATCTGACAGGAAGTCGGCTTTGGTTATATCGCTTAAGTTTTTATATGGCTGGAAATAACCGTGAGCGGCTGACCCACGCGCGTGAACGATACGTTCCGGGATACGTTCATGGTCGAAGTGGGTGATTTTCTCGCGCAGAATAAAATCTTCCAGCAGCGTTGGACCACGGCTACCGGCTCGTAGGGAGTTTTGATCGTCGGCGATGCGCACGCCCTGATTAGTGGTCAGCGCATAATTTTCACTGCCTTTGCGTACGTCTTCCAGAGAGTTTAGTTTTTCGTTACGCGTATCAGGAGCTTTCAGACTCCCAGGGGCGGTAGGTTGTGCGCCTGGCGGGGTCGGTTCAGCCGCTGGACGATGAGATCCGTCTTCAGGTGCCAGTGAGTCCATTCCCGGTTTCGCTTCGCTGGAGTCGTGTAGTGGTGACTGGTGCTGATGTGGGTTCTTTTCGTTATGTTGCGACATTGAACTCGTCTCCTTAATTCATTACTGAAAGGGCCGCTGTTTTGGTCAAAAAACCCTCTAACTATAGACCATCAGGGTGATCTCGCTCTGGAAGCGGTGCCAGAGAAGGTATTCGGGAATATACGCAAAGCAGGACGGACGGGGGGTAAATCAGCTAAACTACAATTTTTCTGATTTTTAATATGCGTTTAGTGAAGCCAGTAATGAAGAAACCGCTACGTCAGCAAAACCGCCCGATTATTAGCTATGTTCCTCGCACGGAACCTGCGCCGCCAGAACATGCGATTAAGATGGATTCGTTTCGCGATGTCTGGATGCTGCGTGGCAAATATGTTGCGTTTGTGCTGGTTGGGGAATCATTCTTGCGCTCACCTGCGTTTAATGTGCCGGAGTCGGCTCAGCGTTGGGCTAATCAGGTGCGCCAGGAAAATGAGATCGAAGAATAAATAAACGCCTGTCGAAGGACAGGCGTTTTGCGTTATAAACCAGGATTAACGGTGTGCCAGTTCGGCGTCGTCTTCGCTGTCCAGAATGGACTTATCGGTTTGCTTAAGCCACTGGCTGGTCAGCGTACCTGCGGTCATTGAGCCGCTCACGTTCAATGCAGTTCGACCCATATCGATAAGCGGTTCAACGGAGATTAACAAAGCCACCAGCGTTACCGGCAAGCCCATCGCTGGCAGAACAATCAACGCGGCGAATGTCGCACCACCACCAACACCTGCAACACCGGCAGAACTGACGGTAACAATACCGACCAAAGTTGCAATCCACATCGGATCCAGCGGGTTAATACCCACCGTTGGCGCTACCATTACGGCCAGCATTGCCGGATACAACCCGGCACAGCCGTTTTGACCAATGGTCGCCCCGAAAGAGGCGGCAAAACTGGCGATAGATTCAGGAACACCCAGACGACGCGTTTGTGCTTCAACGTTCAGTGGAATAGACGCAGCACTGGAACGGCTGGTGAAAGCAAATGTCAGCACCGGCCACACTTTGCGGAAGTATTTCAGCGGGCTGACGCCATTAATACCCAGCAGAATGCCATGCACCGCAAACATAATGATAAGACCCAGGTAGGACGCGACAACGAAGCTACCCAGCTTAATGATGTCTTGCAGGTTGGAACCGGCAACCACTTTGGTCATCAGCGCAAGCACGCCGTAAGGGGTGAGTTGCATGACCAGGCGAACCAGTTTCATCACCCAGCTTTGCAGTGTGTCGATAGCTGTTAAGACGCGTTCACCTTTCGGCGCATCATCTTTCAGCAGTTTCAGCGCAGCTACACCCAGGAATGCCGCAAAAATTACCACGCTGATAATTGATGTCGGATTCGCACCGGTCAGATCGGCAAACGGATTTTTCGGGATAAAAGACAGAATGAGTTGCGGAACACTTAAATCTGCGACTTTACCGACATAGTTGCTTTCAATAGCGTTCAGGCGAGCAGTCTCAGCGCCACCCTGAACCAGACCTTCAGCAGTCAGACCAAACAGGTTAGTCACCAGCACACCGACCAGCGCCGCAATCAGCGTGGTAAACAGCAGCGTACCGATGGTCAGAAAACTGATTTTTCCTAACTGAGATGCGTTATGCAGGCGAGCAACCGCGCTCAGAATAGAGGCGAATACTAACGGCATAACGATCATTTGCAGTAGCTGAACATAGCCGTTACCGACAATGTTAAACCACTGTACAGAATCTTTAAGTACCTGGCTGTCAGAACCATAAATGGTATGCAGAGCAAGGCCAAAGACCACGCCCATCACCAGACCCACCAGCACTTTTTTTGCCAGACTCCACTGTTTGTGGCGGGCCTGAGCCAGCACAAACAGCAGAACAACGAACACTACGATGTTCGCAATTAATGGAAAGTTCATCCCCGTTCTCCTGATCTTATTATTTCTATCACTGTGTAACAGTCATAGTGTTGGCGCAAGATTAACAGAACTGTGAGCTGGCTCTTATATTCAAATGGAATTGCTTATTCCAGAAAGGTGATTTTTGCCTTTTTAGTATTCAACCTGGTGCTTAATAAGGCGATGAAACTGGATCTGCAAGGTATTGATCATTTGCGATGACCAACGAACCGCGCTGTTTTCAGGCAGAGAATGGGGCATCCACACCGACCAGACAAATAATGCCATGCAGAGAAAACGTTCCAGCTGATTGCCCTTTTGTGGCACCAGAATTGGCAGGCGAAAGCGCCAGCGACACGGCCAGAGCAGGGGAACACCAGCCGGTGTCAGCATATCGGCAAGAATATGACTCAAATAACCCAGCACCATACCTTGCAGTGCATCAGCCGGAATAAACCAGCTTTCCGGCACCTTGAGATAAAAGGTTGCCAGCAGGGCAAATACAGCCAGCAAACTGTGGGTAAATCCACGGTGTCCAAATGCGCGGGCAATGGGTTTTGATATCCACCTTAATCGCTGCCCAAGAAACGATTTTGGGTGGTCGATGTCCGGTAACAGACACGTTAAGATCGCGGAAGGGACAATATGCCACCAGTCACCCTGTGCCAGCACGGGCGTCAGCTCGGCATTTTTGGCAAATACCGCACAAGCAATAGAAAAGAGAAGGTGACCTTCCGCCGTCATGATAAAACTCACTAAACTGTCGATACGTACAGTATAGGATTTTTATACAGTGCGCGGAAGTGGTGACGGTGTAACTCTTTATCACAAAATGATGATAAATCCGCCAGTTGAATAAAAATTCAGATAAAAAGCCAGGGGCAGTTATGGCACTGCCCGATTTTATTAGCCGAGGAGGTCGGTCGCGGTCAATTCGGTGAGAGAGGAAAGTTTTACGTTCGCCAACACAAAACGGGGATCATTTTGCGCTTCGGGCGCGGGGACGACGATAGAACGCATACGTGCCGCTTTAGAGGCGATCATGCCGTTTACAGAGTCTTCCAGCGCCACGCAGGCGAGAGGATCAACGCCCAGTTTTGCTGCACAGTCGAGATACACTTGTGGATGCGGCTTGCTGTAAGGCAGCTTTTCGGCGGAGGCGAGGGCATCGAAACTGTCACGTAAGTCAAACATGGTCAGCACTTTTTCCAGCATATGCAAAGGTGACGCGGAGGCCAGACCTACCAATAATCCTTGTTCTTTGCATAGCGCAACGGCCTCACGCACACCAGGCAGTAATGGTCGCGTCTCTTCAACCAGTGAAATGGCACGGGCAATAACCCGTTCAACTACCTCCTGGCGACTCGGCCCATTCCACGGTTGCCGGGCATACCACAGATCAACCACCATATCGATGCGTAAACCTAAGGTGTCCGGTAGCTCGTTACGACGGGAGATATCTACCCCCAGGCTTGCCATCACATCCAGTTCGGCTCGATCCCATAAAGGTTCTGAGTCGATAAGTAATCCATCCATATCGAAAATTGCAGCAAGAATCTGACGCGGGGTTGACATTACAACCTCTCCTTTAGAGCATTATGTGTAAGGTATTAAGCAGTGCTTATGATTAAGCGCCTATCATATCGCCTTTAAAGAATGGGCGAAAACAGATATCTACAGGTAAACTAATTGAAACGACGCGTCTTAATCAAGGAGAACTCATGACGTATCAACAAGCTGGACGCATTGCTGTTTTGAAAAGGATTTTGGGTTGGGTGATTTTTATACCGACACTTGTTTCCACGTTAATTTCCTTGCTGAAGTTTATGAATGTCCGGCAAGAATCCCAGGAAGGTATCAATGCTGTAATGCTCGACTTTGCGCATGTCATGATCGATATGATGCAGGCGAATACGCCTTTTCTGAATCTGTTCTGGTACAACTCACCGACGCCCAATTTTAATGGTGGCGTGAACGTTATGTTTTGGGTGATTTTCATCCTGATATTTGTGGGGCTTGCACTGCAAGACTCTGGTGCCCGTATGAGCCGCCAGGCGCGCTTTTTGCGCGAAGGTGTTGAGGATCAACTCATTCTGGAGAAGGCTAAAGGGGAAGAGGGGTTAACGCGTGAGCAGATTGAGTCACGCATTGTGGTGCCACACCATACTATTTTCTTACAGATTTTCTCACTCTATATTCTGCCGGTAATTTGTATTGCTGTGGGGTATGTGTTCTTTTCTTTGCTTGGATTTATTTAAGTAAAAGGCCGCATGGAGCGGCCATTATCATCAATCCACATCACGCAGCTAACAATCTATCCAGAGACTGCTGGGCAATAACCAAATGCTGCCCGCCAAACAACCTTGCACGGTTAAGCAACGTGTAGAGTTGGTAAATTGGTTGACGTTCGAGGAAATCTGCCGGTAGCGGTGAAACGGACTGATAGCCGTCATAGATTTGTGGCGGCTGTTCGGTATGCAGTGGCAACATCGCCAGATCGCACTCTCTGTCGCCCCAGTAACAAGCAGGGTCGAATATATACGGCCCCTCCGGGCCCAGAGCGCAGTTTCCAGACCATAAATCGCCGTGTAACAGTGATGGCTGTGGCTGATGAGAGCTCAGGCGTTGCTTAATATGCTCGACGATGGAGTCGATATTGCCGAAGGCGATCCCTTTTTCTGCTGCCAGTTCCAGTTGCCAGCCAATACGTTGTTCAGCAAAGAACGTTGACCAGCGACGTTGCCAGGTATTGGGTTGTGGAGTAGTGGAAAGTGCGTTATCGAAATCGAGGCCAAATTGCGGCTGGTCACTCCATTGATGCAGGTGCGCAATTTGCTGTCCTAAAATAAATGCGTTATGTGCATCCAACGGGCGGGGCGGGAGATAGTCCATCACCAAAAAACTGTAGTCGCGGTCAGCGCCAACAGCCCATACTTTAGGCACGCTGACCGTTTTACTGCGCGACAGTAATTCCAGCTGGTCGGCTTCGGCGGTAAAACCGGAAAGCAGTTCCCTTTCATCACATTTGACGAAAAAGTCACGTCCTGCGTAGCGTAAATGCCATGCGGCATGGACTTCTCCGCCAGGCAGTTCATTACGCAGTTCGATTTCGCCTTCACCTAACTGCTCGCTCAAAAGACGACTGATTGCCTGCCACATGATGTCTCTCCCATGTTGTCTGCCAGATCATAAGGTTAGCGCAGGAATGCGGTGCAAAAACACGAGCTAACGCACACCACAGACTGATTATTGCCCAAAAACCATTTATTTTCTGTTGCTATGCCAGTCCTCCCAGGTGGTGATTATGATCTCTGGGTCTTTGCCTGTGGCGCTTTGGGTGAGTGCGGCAACCAGCTCTCTTATTTCATCTTCACTTTGAGTACTGATAAGCCCAAAGGTGTTCGTTCCCAGCTCATGGATATTTCCGTCATCATCCGTCATGGTCAGTAAAAAACCGTCGCGTGTCAGAAAGTTATTTAACTCATTAATTTCAGTTAATGTGTCTTCATGCAACATGACAGTAATGACATAACGGACAAGATCGCCACCAGCCATAATTCACCTCTTTGTTATCACGTGATTTTTTAGCATAGTCGGAGAAACGCGTTGTCGACAGGTTTATGGTGATTCCCCCAATGATTGGGGGAATATCTCTATAAGTGGGAAAGGTAAGCGTAAATTTTTTGCGTATTGTCATGGGAGCACAGACGAGTTCCTTGATTGAGCGTGGCGGCGCTGCCCGCAGCGACCCCAAAACGAACCATCTCTGCAAGAGAGGCATTTTCTGCCAGCTTCAGCGTCATCGCGCCGACCATGCTGTCACCTGCACCGACGGTACTCTGGCTTTTCACCGGTGGTGGCACAACCTGAATGCAGTTTTCGCTGTCCACCCCCAGCGCGCCCTGCGGGCCAAGGGAAACGACAACCCGTTTGGCCTTGCCGCTATTAACGATTTCCTGCGCGGCTTTGCGTACATCATCAGGCTGGGTGAGTTCGCGGTTAACCAGTGCGCTTAGCTCTTTCTGGTTAGGTTTAACCAGTTCAATGTTGCCAATGGCCAGGGCTGCACTTAAAGCCTCGCCAGAACTGTCGACGATGCAGCGAATCCCTTGTCTTTGCGCAGCTGAAATAAGCTGAGTTAATTTTTCCAGCTTCACACCTGGGGGCAGGCTTCCGCTTATGACCAGAATGGCTCCAGATTCAATTTCCAGAACTTGCTCTTCAAGTTGACGAAATTCATCGTCACTTAATGTCGCGCCAGGCATGACAAATCGGTACTGTTCACCTGTAGACTCCACATGTACGTGCAGATTCTGGCGGGTCCAGTCTTTTGCTTCGACAGTCGCAACCGGGACATTTTCATCAGACAGCAGTGAAACCAGATGTTCGCCAGTCGCTCCGCCAGCCGGGAAGATTGCCGTGGCGCTCCCACCAAGGTGGGCAATGGCGCGGGCGACGTTAATACCGCCGCCACCGGGCTCGAACACCGGTGCGGTACAACGCAGTTTTCCTTCGGGGTAAATTTGCGGGGTAATTGTTGCGCTATCGAGAGAGGGCGCAAGTGTCAACGTATAGATACGTACCATCATTTCCTCCTATAGGCTGATTTCAGTCTGGCACTGAATCAGTGGAAAGTGAAGAAATTAACAATATGATTTATTGGATATTTATATGAAATTAATAAGATGAAGATATATAAATAAATATTTGTTTTCATAATGTGCTTATTCAAAAAATGAAATAAGAAGTCGTTGCTAAGTTTTTCACTCCTTTTTATAATTTGTCACCTTTCCAGGGACGCTACTCTTTGATCCTTAAGAAAGTTTCCGGGACCGCGATGGTCTCTTTTTTTGTTGTACGGACTTTTAATAAATGAAGCTTTTGAAGACAGTTCCTGCCATCGTTATGTTGGCGGGGGGTATGTTTGCGTCTCTGAATGCAGCTGCCGATGATTCCGTTTTTACTGTCATGGACGATCCTGCCAGCGCCAAAAAACCTTTTGAAGGTAATCTGAATGCAGGCTACCTTGCACAATCAGGTAACACGAAAAGTTCTTCACTAACGGCTGATACCACTATGACCTGGTATGGGCATTCTACTGCCTGGTCGCTGTGGGGGAATGCCAGTAATACTTCTTCTAACGATGAGCGTTCTTCGGAAAAATATGCGGCGGGCGGGCGTAGCCGTTTTAATTTAACTGACTATGACTATTTATTTGGTCAGGCAAGCTGGCTGACAGACCGCTATAACGGTTATCGCGAACGCGATGTGTTGACTGCGGGTTATGGTCGCCAGTTTTTGAATGGCCCGGTACACAGCTTCCGCTTTGAATTCGGTCCTGGCGTGCGTTACGACAAATATACCGACAATTCTAGTAAAACCCAGCCGCTGGGTTATGCTTCAGGGGCTTACGCGTGGCAGTTGACCGACAACGCGAAAATTACCCAGGGCGTTTCCATCTTTGGCGCAGAAGATACGACACTGAACTCGGAAAGCGCGTTAAATGTGGCTATTAATGAACATTTCGGTCTGAAGGTGGCGTACAACGTTACATGGAACTCTGAACCGCCTGAATCGGCTCCAGAACATACCGATCGCCGAACAACGTTATCGCTGGGATATAAAATGTAATTACTGCCGGGCCGCGACGAGCGGTCTGGCTTTTTCGTTAGCTAATAGCGTTCTACCATTCAACCCCAAATCATTGCCGCCCAACGCAGTAACAGCATAGCGCCACAAATAGCCAGTAGCACCACCACCATCTTCCAGTGTTTTTTGTCAAAACGTTTTGTCGGCATGTGTTTTCCTGCGTATTTCGAGTGGTCAATATCCGAGTGTAACAAAATGGGCAGGCGTTGCCTGTATTGATTTATATCATTTCGATCATGATGATTGCCGCTTTGCCCGATAACAAATACCGTGTAAACTGCCAGACGGTATTATCAGAAAGTGGGTGTAGGTCTGGCATCGCTAATCAGCATGTTGTGACATATTTCGCAGAGTGAAGCGGGAATCAGCCCAAACCTTTTTGGTAAATTTCATATGAATCTTTGTATGTGATCTTGCGTATGGGTCACCACTGCAAATAAGGATATAACATGCCTGTTATTACTCTTCCTGATGGCAGCCAACGCCATTACGACCACGCTGTCAGTCCCATGGATGTTGCGCTGGACATTGGTCCAGGTCTGGCGAAAGCCTGTATCGCAGGGCGCGTAAATGGTGAGCTGGTTGATGCTTGCGATCTGATTGAAAACGACGCACAACTGTCGATCATTACCGCAAAAGACGAAGAAGGTCTGGAGATCATTCGTCACTCCTGCGCGCACCTGTTAGGGCACGCGATTAAACAACTTTGGCCGCATACCAAAATGGCAATCGGCCCGGTTATTGACAACGGTTTCTATTACGACGTTGATCTTGACCGCACGTTAACCCAGGAAGATGTCGAAGCACTCGAGAAGCGGATGCATGAGCTTGCTGAGAAAAACTACGACGTCATTAAGAAGAAAGTCAGCTGGCACGAAGCGCGTGAAACGTTTGTTAAACGCGGCGAGAGCTATAAAGTCTCCATCCTGGACGAAAATATTGCCCATGATGACCAGCCAGGCCTCTATTTCCATGAAGAATATGTCGATATGTGCCGTGGTCCGCACGTACCGAATATGCGTTTCTGCCATCATTTCAAACTGATGAAAACGGCAGGCGCTTACTGGCGCGGCGACAGCAACAACAAAATGTTGCAGCGTATTTACGGTACTGCGTGGGCAGATAAAAAAGCCCTCAACGCTTACCTGCAGCGCCTGGAAGAAGCCGCTAAACGCGATCACCGTAAAATCGGTAAGCAGCTTGACCTGTATCATATGCAGGAAGAAGCACCGGGTATGGTATTCTGGCACAACGACGGCTGGACAATCTTCCGCGAACTGGAAGTGTTCGTTCGTTCTAAACTGAAAGAGTACCAGTATCAGGAAGTAAAAGGTCCGTTCATGATGGACCGCGTCCTGTGGGAAAAAACCGGTCACTGGGACAACTACAAAGATGCGATGTTCACCACGTCTTCAGAGAACCGTGAATACTGCATTAAGCCGATGAACTGCCCGGGTCACGTACAAATTTTCAACCAGGGGCTGAAATCGTATCGCGATCTGCCGCTGCGTATGGCCGAGTTCGGTAGCTGCCATCGTAACGAGCCGTCAGGTTCTCTGCATGGCCTGATGCGTGTACGTGGTTTTACCCAGGATGACGCGCATATCTTCTGTACTGAAGAACAAATACGCGATGAAGTTAACGGATGTATCCGTTTAGTCTATGATATGTACAGCACTTTTGGCTTCGAAAAAATCGTGGTCAAACTTTCCACTCGTCCTGAAAAACGTATTGGTAGCGACGAAATGTGGGATCGTGCTGAGGCGGATCTGGCGGTTGCGCTGGAAGAAAACAACATCCCGTTTGAATATCAACTGGGTGAAGGCGCTTTCTACGGTCCGAAAATTGAATTTACCCTGTATGACTGCCTCGATCGTGCATGGCAGTGCGGTACAGTACAGCTGGACTTCTCCTTGCCGTCTCGTCTGAGCGCCTCCTATGTAGGCGAAGACAACGAGCGTAAGGTTCCGGTAATGATTCACCGCGCAATTCTGGGGTCAATGGAACGTTTCATTGGTATCCTGACCGAAGAGTTCGCTGGTTTCTTCCCGACCTGGCTTGCGCCAGTGCAGGTTGTTATCATGAACATTACCGATTCTCAGTCTGAATACGTTAACGAATTGACGCAAAAACTATCAAATGCGGGCATTCGTGTTAAAGCAGACTTGAGAAATGAGAAGATTGGCTTTAAAATCCGCGAGCACACTTTGCGTCGCGTCCCATATATGCTGGTCTGTGGTGATAAAGAGGTGGAATCTGGCAAAGTTGCCGTTCGCACCCGCCGTGGTAAAGACCTGGGAAGCATGGACGTAAATGAAGTGATCGAGAAGCTGCAACAAGAGATTCGCAGCCGCAGTCTTAAACAATTGGAGGAATAAGGTATTAAAGGCGGAAAACGAGTTCAAACGGCGCGCCCTAACCGTATCAATGGCGAAATTCGCGCCCAGGAAGTTCGCTTAACAGGTCTGGAAGGCGAGCAGCTTGGTATTGTGAGTCTGAGAGAAGCTCTGGAGAAAGCAGAAGAAGCCGGAGTAGACTTAGTCGAGATCAGCCCTAACGCCGAGCCGCCGGTTTGTCGTATCATGGATTACGGCAAATTCCTCTATGAAAAGAGCAAGTCTTCTAAGGAACAGAAGAAAAAGCAAAAAGTTATCCAGGTTAAGGAAATCAAATTCCGTCCTGGTACAGATGAAGGCGACTATCAGGTAAAACTCCGCAGCCTGATTCGCTTTCTGGAAGAGGGTGACAAAGCCAAAATCACACTGCGTTTCCGTGGTCGTGAGATGGCGCACCAGCAAATCGGTATGGAAGTGCTTAATCGCGTGAAAGACGATTTGCAAGAACTGGCAGTGGTCGAATCCTTCCCAACGAAGATCGAAGGCCGCCAGATGATCATGGTGCTCGCTCCTAAGAAGAAACAGTAAGGCCATCAAGTAATCATTCCTGTGAGCTTCGGCTCACAGGGTGATTCGCCTTTGTTTCTGTTTATCAACAATGCGAAGTGGAAGTTATTAAAATGCCAAAAATTAAGACCGTACGCGGTGCTGCTAAGCGCTTCAAAAAAACCGGTAAAGGTGGTTTTAAGCACAAGCACGCTAACCTGCGTCACATTCTGACCAAAAAAGCGACCAAACGTAAACGTCACCTGCGTCCGAAAGCCATGGTTTCCAAAGGCGATCTGGGTCTGGTAATCGCGTGCCTGCCGTACGCATAAGCCGTTAACGTTTTTAACTTTTTAATTAGAATATAGATACAGGAGAGCACATATGGCTCGCGTAAAACGTGGTGTTATTGCACGCGCACGTCACAAGAAAATTTTGAAACAAGCTAAAGGTTACTACGGTGCGCGTTCTCGCGTATACCGCGTTGCCTTCCAGGCTGTTATCAAAGCTGGTCAGTATGCTTACCGTGACCGTCGTCAACGTAAGCGTCAGTTCCGTCAACTGTGGATTGCGCGTATCAACGCAGCAGCACGTCAGAACGGTATTTCTTACAGCAAATTCATCAATGGCCTGAAAAAAGCCTCTGTTGAAATCGACCGTAAGATCCTGGCTGATATCGCTGTATTCGACAAAGTAGCGTTCACCGCTCTGGTTGAAAAAGCGAAAGCAGCTCTGGCATAAGCCAGTTGGAAGAGGGAGCTAGTCTCCCTCTTTTCGTTTCAACACCATCAGAACATTGACTTTTATCGTCAATGCCTTTTCAATAAAGGTCTTTTGAAGAGTACCAAAAGGTAACGCAAGCAATGAATGCTGCTATTTTCCGCTTCTTTTTTTACTTTAGCACCTGACACCAGGAGGCTAGCGCGTGAGAAGAGAAACGGAAAACAGCGCCTGAAAGCCTCCCAGTGGAGGCTTTTTTTGTATGCGCGTTTTGAAGAATAAAAAGCTTGTCTCATCAGGCGTAATTATCGCCGCCATTCTGGACACGGACAGTGCGGAGAAACCGGAGCGTACTTTTCAGTACGTGAGGCTTTCGAGCACTGCCCAGGACAAAATGGCAAGTAAAATAGCCTGATGGGATAGGCTCTAAGTCCAACGAACCAGTGTCACCACTGACACAATGAGGAAAACCATGTCACATCTCGCAGAACTGGTTGCCAGTGCGAAGGCGGCCATTAGCCAGGCGTCAGATGTTGCCGCGTTAGACAATGTGCGCGTCGAATATTTGGGTAAAAAAGGGCACTTAACCCTTCAGATGACGACCCTGCGTGAACTGCCGCCAGAAGAACGCCCGGCAGCCGGTGCGGTTATCAACGAAGCGAAAGAGCAGGTGCAGCAGGCGTTGAATGCGCGTAAAGCCGAACTGGAAAGCGCGGCGCTGAATGCGCGCCTGGCAGCGGAAACTATTGATGTCTCCCTGCCTGGTCGCCGTATTGAAAACGGCGGTCTGCATCCGGTGACTCGGACCATCGACCGTATCGAAAGTTTCTTCGGTGAGCTTGGCTTTACCGTGGCGACCGGACCGGAAATCGAAGACGATTATCATAACTTCGATGCTCTGAATATTCCTGGTCACCACCCGGCGCGCGCTGACCACGACACTTTCTGGTTTGATGCGACCCGTCTGCTGCGTACCCAGACTTCTGGTGTACAGATCCGCACCATGAAAGCTCAGCAGCCGCCGATTCGTATCATCGCGCCTGGACGTGTTTATCGTAACGACTACGACCAGACCCACACGCCGATGTTCCATCAGATGGAAGGCCTGATTGTTGATACCAATATCAGCTTCACCAACCTGAAAGGCACGCTGCACGATTTCCTGCGTAACTTCTTTGAAGAAGATTTGCAGATTCGTTTCCGTCCTTCTTATTTCCCGTTCACCGAACCGTCTGCAGAAGTTGACGTCATGGGTAAAAACGGCAAATGGCTGGAAGTGCTGGGTTGTGGGATGGTGCATCCGAACGTGCTGCGTAACGTTGGTATCGACCCGGAAGTTTACTCTGGTTTCGCCTTCGGGATGGGGATGGAGCGTCTGACCATGTTGCGTTATGGCGTCACCGACCTGCGTTCATTCTTCGAAAACGATCTGCGTTTCCTCAAACAGTTTAAATAAGGCAGGAATAGATTATGAAATTCAGTGAACTGTGGTTACGCGAATGGGTGAACCCGGCGATTGATAGCGACGCGCTGGCGAATCAAATCACCATGGCGGGTCTGGAAGTTGACGGTGTAGAACCGGTTGCCGGTAGCTTCCACGGCGTGGTTGTTGGTGAAGTGGTTGAGTGTGCCCAGCATCCGAATGCGGACAAACTGCGTGTGACCAAAGTTAATGTCGGCGGCGATCGTCTGCTTGATATCGTCTGCGGTGCGCCAAACTGCCGCCAGGGCCTGCGTGTGGCGGTAGCGACCATTGGTGCTGTACTGCCGGGCGATTTCAAAATTAAAGCGGCGAAACTGCGTGGCGAACCGTCTGAAGGGATGCTGTGCTCCTTCTCTGAGCTGGGTATTTCTGACGATCACAACGGCATTATCGAACTGCCAGCGGATGCGCCAATTGGCACCGACATCCGCGAATACCTGAAACTTGATGATAACACCATCGAAATCAGCGTTACGCCAAACCGTGCCGACTGCTTAGGCATCATTGGTGTTGCGCGTGACGTAGCTGTGCTGAATCAACTACCGCTGATTGAACCGGAAATCGTTCCGGTTGGTGCGACCATCGACGACACGCTGCCGATTGCAGTAGAAGCGCCGGAAGCCTGCCCGCGTTATCTTGGCCGCGTTGTAAAAGGTATTAACGTTAAAGCGCCAACCCCGCTGTGGATGAAAGAAAAACTGCGTCGCTGCGGTATTCGTTCCATTGATGCGGTAGTTGACGTGACCAACTATGTGCTGCTCGAACTGGGTCAACCGATGCACGCTTTCGATAAAGATCGTATTGAAGGCGGCATTGTGGTGCGGATGGCGAAAGAGGGCGAAACGCTGGTGCTGCTTGATGGCACTGAAGCGAAGCTGAATGCTGACACCCTGGTCATTGCCGATCACAACAAGGCGCTGGCGATGGGCGGCATCTTCGGTGGCGAACACTCTGGCGTAAATGAAGAAACGCAAAACGTCCTGCTGGAATGTGCTTTCTTCAGCCCGCTGTCTATCACCGGTCGTGCTCGTCGTCATGGTCTGCATACCGATGCGTCTCATCGTTACGAGCGTGGTGTTGATCCGGCACTGCAGCACAAAGCGATGGAACGTGCGACCCGTCTGCTGATTGACATCTGTGGCGGTGAAGCTGGTCCGGTAATCGATATTACCAACGAAGCAACGCTGCCGAAGCGTGCGACCATCACTCTTCGTCGTAGCAAACTGGATCGCCTGATCGGCCATCATATTGCTGATGAACAGGTGACTGACATTCTGCGCCGTCTCGGCTGTGAAGTGACCGAAGGTAAGGACGAGTGGCAGGCTGTTGCGCCGAGCTGGCGTTTCGACATGGAGATTGAAGAAGATCTGGTCGAAGAAGTGGCGCGTGTTTACGGCTACAACAACATCCCGGATGAGCCGGTACAGGCGAGCCTGATTATGGGCACTCACCGTGAAGCTGACTTGTCACTCAAGCGCGTGAAAACGCTGCTCAACGACAAAGGCTATCAGGAAGTGATCACCTATAGCTTCGTTGATCCGAAAGTCCAGCAGCTGATCCATCCAGGCGTTGAAGCCTTGCTGCTGCCTAGCCCGATTTCCGTTGAAATGTCGGCAATGCGTCTTTCTCTGTGGACTGGCCTGCTGGCAACCGTGGTGTACAACCAGAACCGTCAGCAAAACCGCGTGCGCATTTTTGAAAGCGGTCTGCGTTTCGTACCAGATACTCAGGCACCGTTGGGCATTCGTCAGGATCTGATGTTAGCTGGTGTTATTTGCGGTAACCGTTACGAAGAGCACTGGAACCTGGCAAAAGAGACCGTTGATTTCTATGATTTGAAAGGCGATCTTGAGTCCGTACTCGACCTGACCGGTAAACTGGCTGACGTTGAGTTCCGTGCAGAAGCGAATCCGGCACTGCATCCGGGACAATCCGCAGCGATTTATCTGAAAGGTGAACGTATTGGTTTTGTTGGGGTTGTTCATCCTGAACTGGAACGTAAACTGGATCTTAACGGTCGCACTCTGGTGTTCGAACTGGAGTGGAACAAGCTCGCAGACCGCGTGGTGCCTCAGGCGCGCGAGATTTCTCGCTTCCCGGCGAACCGTCGTGACATCGCCGTTGTGGTCGCAGAAAACGTTCCTGCTGCGGATATTTTATCCGAATGTAAGAAAGTTGGCGTAAATCAGGTAGTTGGCGTAAACTTATTTGACGTGTACCGTGGTAAGGGTGTTGCGGAGGGGTATAAGAGCCTCGCCATTAGCCTGATCCTGCAAGATACCAGCCGTACACTTGAAGAAGAGGAGATTGCCGCTACCGTCGCCAAATGTGTAGAGGCATTAAAAGAGCGATTCCAGGCATCATTGAGGGATTGAACCTATGGCGCTTACAAAAGCTGAAATGTCAGAATATCTGTTTGATAAGCTTGGGCTTAGCAAGCGGGATGCCAAAGAACTGGTTGAACTGTTTTTCGAAGAGATCCGTCGCGCTCTGGAGAACGGCGAACAGGTGAAACTCTCTGGTTTTGGTAACTTCGATCTGCGTGATAAGAATCAACGCCCGGGACGTAACCCGAAAACGGGCGAAGATATTCCCATTACAGCACGGCGCGTGGTGACCTTCAGACCCGGACAGAAGTTAAAGAGCCGTGTCGAAAACGCTTCGCCCAAAGACGAGTAATCTGATCTAACTAAAAAGGCCGCTCTGCGGCCTTTTTTCTTTTCACTACTGGCGAGTCACCGTAAAATCAACGAAATGACTCTTCAGCAGAACGGATACCATGCTGACACTTGCCCGCCAACAACAGCGACAAAATGTACGCTGGTTATTTAGCCTGTCAATATTAATGCTGCTGGCGCTTCTTTTAAGCCTTTGTGCTGGTGAACAATGGATCTCGCCAACTGACTGGTTTACTCCACGAGGCGAGCTTTTTGTCTGGCAAATACGTCTTCCACGCACGCTGGCTGTATTGCTGGTTGGTGCTGCGCTGGCGTTATCCGGCGCAGTAATGCAGGCGCTATTTGAAAACCCGCTTGCAGAACCAGGGTTACTCGGCGTCTCTAATGGTGCAGGTGTAGGGCTTATCGCCGCTGTATTGCTGGGGCAAGGGCAATTACCTGAGTGGGCGCTGGGGCTTTGTGCCATTGCTGGTGCACTCATTATCACTTTAATTCTGTTGCGTTTTGCCCGCCGTCATCTTTCGACCAGCCGATTATTGCTGGCGGGAGTTGCATTAGGGATTATCTGTAGCGCATTAATGACGTGGGCCATTTACTTTTCCACATCGGTTGATTTACGTCAGTTAATGTACTGGATGATGGGCGGCTTTGGCGGCGTTGACTGGCGGCAAAGCTGGCTGATGGTGGCGTTGATCCCGGTGTTGTTGTGGATTTGCTGTCAGTCCAGACCGATGAATATGTTAGCTCTTGGCGAGGTCTCGGCGCGACAGCTGGGGTTGCCTCTTTGGTTCTGGCGCAATGTGCTGGTAGCAGCGACCGGCTGGATGGTCGGCGTCAGTGTGGCGCTTGCTGGTGCTATTGGATTTATTGGTCTGGTGATCCCGCATATTCTGCGACTGTGTGGGTTAACCGATCACCGTGTTTTACTTCCTGGCTGTGCTCTGGCAGGCGCTACGGCATTGCTACTCGCCGATATTGTCGCTCGTCTGGCACTGATTTCCGCCGAGCTGCCAATTGGTGTAGTCACCGCTACGTTGGGCGCACCGGTGTTTATCTGGCTATTGTTAAAAGCAGGACGTTAGCCGCAAAAAGACGGTCTATGATTAAAAGCTAAGATTTTTACTGACCACATCCAGGAGACACGATGCAAGATTCCATTCTGACCACTGTAGTGAAGGATATCGACGGTGAAGTGACCACGCTGGAGAAATATGCCGGTAATGTACTGTTGATTGTCAATGTCGCCTCAAAGTGTGGCTTAACGCCGCAATATGAGCAGCTGGAGAATATTCAGAAAGCCTGGGCCGATCGTGGTTTTGTCGTGCTGGGATTCCCGTGTAACCAGTTTCTGGAGCAAGAACCGGGCAGCGATGAAGAGATTAAAACTTACTGCACCACCACCTGGGGGGTGACGTTCCCGATGTTCAGTAAGATTGAGGTCAATGGCGAAGGTCGCCATCCGCTGTATCAAAAACTGATTGCCGCAGCGCCGACCGCAGTCGCGCCGGAAGAAAGCGGATTCTATGCGCGCATGGTCAGCAAAGGTCGTGCACCGCTGTACCCTGATGATATTTTGTGGAATTTTGAGAAATTCCTGGTAGGCAGAGATGGCAAAGTCATCCAGCGTTTTTCCCCGGATATGACGCCGGAAGATCCCATTGTGATGGAAAGTATTAAACTGGCGTTGGCAAAATAATGTCTATTGTGATGCAGTTGCAGGATGTAGCGGAATCAACCCGCCTGGGGCCGCTTTCGGGTGAGGTTCGGGCAGGGGAGATCCTGCATCTGGTGGGGCCGAACGGCGCGGGTAAGAGTACCTTGCTGGCGCGAATGGCCGGAATGACCGGCGGTAAGGGAAGCATTCAGTTCGCGGGGCAACCACTGGAAGTATGGTCCGCAACAAAACTCGCGCTGCATCGCGCCTATCTTTCACAGCAACAAACACCGCCATTTGCTATGCCGGTCTGGCATTACCTGACCCTGCATCAGCATGATAAAACGCGTAGCGACCTGTTAAACGATGTCGCCGGGGCGCTGGCTCTTGATGACAAACTCGGACGCAGCACTAATCAACTTTCCGGCGGTGAATGGCAACGTGTACGTCTTGCTGCGGTAGTGCTGCAAATCACACCACAAGCCAATCCCGCAGGCCAATTACTGCTTCTTGATGAGCCGATGAACAGCCTTGACGTTGCGCAACAAAGTGCGTTAGACAAAATTCTGAGCGCGCTGTGCCAGCAAGGGCTAGCGATTGTGATGAGCAGTCACGATCTCAATCACACATTGCGTCACGCGCATCGGGCATGGCTGCTAAAAGGTGGAAAATTATTGGCCAGTGGACGCAGGGAGGACGTTCTGACACCGCCGAACCTGGCGCAGGCCTATGGGATGAATTTCCGCCGTCTGGACATTGAAGGTCACAGAATGCTGATTTCGACAGCCTGATAACAATAGCATCTTGAAAATCGGGTAATTTCGACGCTAAATTAATGCAAGAATAAAAAACAGAGGATTCGTACGGAATGCGTTTCTGCCTTATTTTAATCACAGCACTGTTTCTGGTCGGGTGTAGCCACCATAAAGCGCCGCCACCAAACGCCAGACTTTCTGACTCTATTACCGTGATTGCTGGTTTGAACGATCAACTACAAAGCTGGCATGGTACACCTTATCGTTATGGTGGTATGAGTCGTCGCGGGGTTGACTGCTCAGGCTTTGTGGTCGTAACGATGCGCGATCGTTTCGATTTGCAGTTGCCGCGTGAAACAAAGCAACAGGCCTCTATCGGTACTCAAATTGATAAAGACGAGTTGCTGCCAGGCGATCTGGTTTTCTTCAAAACCGGCTCTGGGCAAAATGGTTTACATGTGGGTATTTATGATACCAACAACCAATTTATTCACGCCTCTACCAGTAAAGGGGTGATGCGCTCTTCCCTTGATAATGTCTACTGGCAGAAAAATTTCTGGCAAGCGAGACGAATCTAGTATGTCGAAAAGGACGGTGATGATACATCACCGTCCTTTTACTTCTGAATACCGTAGTATTTTTCAGACAAAAATTCCGTAAATGGAATATTCGTTTATAATTAGAATAATCTAAAAAAGGACCCATGAAAAAGTGGTTAACAAGGAACAAATGAAAGTTATCCCTTCTGTTTTTTTTATACTTTATGGCCTCATCCTTTTTAGCCGGATTTGTAAAAATATTTCTGGAGAAGGGCGATTACCATGAAGATTTTACTAGATAATGTTTATCATTCTGATTGCTATTTCCTGCCGATAAGAGATAGCCGGCAAAATCTTGTTGGGGTTGAAATAATAACCCATTTCTCCAGTGAAGACGGTATGGTTCGCATCCCGACGACGCGGGTTATGGCGCAGCTTTCTGAGGAACAGCATTGGCAGCTATTTGCCGAGCAGTTAGAATTACTTAAATCATGCCAACATTTTTTTATTCAACACAAAATTTTTGCATGGATTAATTTAACGCCACAAGTAGCAAAATTATTATTAGGTGCTAATAATTACGCAGACCAACTATTAAAATTTCCTTTTATTGAATTGCGGATTAATGAAAATTATCCACAACTTAATGAGGGGAAAGATAATTGTAATCTCTTGCGCTTATCTCAAATTTGTCCATTGGTGTTGGGGGATTTAGGTGCGGGTAACAGCACCATGAAAGCAATATTTGATGGTCTTTTCACTCGAGTTATGTTGGATAAAGGCTTTGTTCAGCAACAAATAGCTAATACATCCTTCGCACCATTTATTCGTGCTATTCATACGCAAATTTCGCCTTGTTGCAGCTATATCATTGCGGCAGGTATCGATACCCCAGGAATGTTGGCGCGAATCACACCGTATGGTTTTCATGCCCTACAAGGATGCTTATGGCCTGCAGTTCCCGTAAGTCAGGTAACAACGCTGGTTCAGCGATAACCCTTTTGTTTGCTGGTGTTTAAGATGAGGGTAACCGTCTACACTATCAGACAGGAGGATCTATGACCCTGTCTTTTATTACCCGCTGGCGCGATGAATTGCCAGCAACCTATACAGCACTTTCCCCCACGCCTTTAAATAACGCCCGGCTGATCTGGCATAATGCAGAACTGGCTAACACGCTGGGTATTCCCTCGTCGCTGTTTGAAAGTGGCGCCGGCGTGTGGGGGGGAGAAACATTACTACCTGGCATGTCGCCACTGGCGCAGGTCTACAGCGGTCATCAGTTTGGCGTCTGGGCGGGCCAGTTGGGTGACGGGCGTGGCATTCTTCTCGGTGAGCAACAACTCGCCGATGGCACAACAATGGACTGGCATCTGAAAGGAGCGGGGCTGACGCCTTATTCGCGAATGGGCGATGGACGGGCGGTATTGCGCTCTACGATTCGTGAAAGTCTCGCCAGTGAGGCGATGCATTATCTGGGCATTCCTACGACGCGCGCTTTAAGCATTGTTACCAGCGATACGCCAGTTTATCGGGAAACGGTAGAATCAGGCGCGATGTTAATGCGCGTGGCACAAAGCCATCTGCGATTTGGTCACTTCGAACACTTTTACTATCGCCGCGAGCCGGAAAAGGTTCGCCAGTTGGCTGACTTTGCCATCCGACATTACTGGTCACATCTTCAGGATGATGAGGATAAATACCGTCTCTGGTTTACCGATGTTGTCGCACGTACCGCGTCGTTAATGGCTCACTGGCAGACAGTCGGTTTTGCTCATGGTGTTATGAACACTGACAACATGTCGATTCTTGGCCTGACCCTCGATTACGGGCCGTTCGGCTTCCTCGATGATTACGAGCCTGGCTTTATCTGTAACCACTCGGATCATCAGGGGCGTTATAGTTTTGATAATCAGCCTGCCGTCGCGTTGTGGAATTTACAGCGTCTGGCACAGACATTGTCGCCATTTATTTCTGTGGATGCGCTCAATACGGCGCTGGACAGCTATCAACAGGTTTTGTTGACGCATTACGGACAACGTATGCGGCAGAAGCTGGGCTTTATGACGGAGCAGAAAGAGGATAACGCGCTGCTGAATGAATTATTCAGTCTTATGGCGCGTGAGCGCAGCGACTATACCCGTACATTCCGCATCCTTAGCCTGGTTGAACAGCGCAGTCCGGCATCGCCACTGCGTGATGAGTTTATTGATCGTGCGGCATTTGATGACTGGTTTGCCCGTTATCGGGCGCGTTTGCAGCAAGATAACGTCACCGACAGCGAACGTCAGCAACTGATGCAAAGCGTCAATCCGGCGCTGGTGTTGCGCAACTGGCTGGCACAACGAGCCATTGAGGCGGCGGAACAGGGCGATATGACGGAATTACACCGCCTGCATGAGGCGTTGCGAAATCCTTTCAGCGACAGAGATGATGATTATGTCAGCCGCCCACCGGACTGGGGCAAACGACTGGAAGTCAGCTGTTCGAGTTAAACGCTACTTTGTCAGCAGCAGCTTGCCAGCCTGTGTTTTACGGAGCAGATATTCTTGTCCGTCATGATCAATGATCAGTTTGCCATCCGGACCTAACAGTGTCTGGCTGGCAATCCGTCGAACAGGCTGTGGGGAAGAGATCTTCTGATTTGCATCCGTTTTAGGCGTGAGTCTGCTGCTGTCCGTATAGCTCATAAAAACTAATAATAATTGATATAACAATGATTCTTATTATCAATACAATCTTGCGCCAGGGCAAGTAATAATTCATTGATAAGACAAGATATTGAGTAGAAATGCCCATTCCCGACGGAATGGGCACGCATTCAGAAGCGGGTATCTACCGCAGAGGCGAGTTTTTCGACCAGGTGTTCAGTATCTTCCCAGCCTAAACATGGATCGGTAATTGACTGACCGTAGGTGAGTGGCTGACTGCTAACAATTTTTTGTGTACCTTCACGCAGGAAACTTTCCGCCATAATTCCGGCAATCGCCGTAGAGCCATTGCGGATTTGCTGGCAAATATCCTCACAAACTTCTAACTGACGGCGGTGCTGCTTCTGACAGTTGCCGTGGCTGAAATCCACCACCAGATGTTCTGGCAAATCAAACTCGTGCAATGTATCGCAGGCGGCGGCGATATCATCGGCATGATAATTTGGTTTTTTGCCACCACGCATAATAATGTGCCCATACGGGTTGCCACTGGTCTGGTAGATGGTCATCTGGCCGTTCTTGTCTGGCGAGAGGAACATATGGCTGGCGCGCGCCGCGCGAATCGCGTCCACGGCAATACGCGTGTTGCCATCAGTACCATTTTTAAAGCCTACAGGGCATGAGAGCGCGGACGCCATTTCGCGGTGGATCTGGCTTTCTGTAGTGCGTGCGCCAATCGCGCCCCAGCTAATTAAGTCGGCAATAAACTGACCGGTCACCATATCGAGAAATTCGGTCGCGGTGGGGACGCCCAGCTCATTTACCTGTAACAGTAACTTACGCGCCAGTTCGAGGCCGTGATTTACGCGATAGCTGCCGTTTAAATCCGGGTCGGAAATTAATCCTTTCCAGCCGACAACGGTTCGTGGTTTTTCAAAATAGGTGCGCATTACGATTTCCAGCCGTGACTGGTACTGGTTGCGCAGTGCCTGCAGACGGGTGGCGTACTCCATTGCAGCGGTAAGATCGTGGATCGAGCAGGGGCCAATAATGACCAACAGTCGCTTGTCTTCACCATTCAGTATTTTTTCAATTCTACGGCGGGAATCGGTGACATGGCTGGCGACGCCAGGCGTTACGGGATACCGTAGCGCGAGTTCGGCGGGCGTTACCAGACTCTCGATACGCGCAGTACGGAGTTCGTCAGTTCTGTTCATTACAAGTCTCAGAAATTTGTTGCTTCAACGGCAGGGATGCCAAGAAGTGATGCGCATCACGATAAACCAATCCCTGCTGATTTCAAGTGCGAGGCAGGCAACACTTCGCTCAATTGACGGCATAATAACAAAAAAACGAACTCTTATACTAGTTCTCTAGTACATTCGGCGGCTAAGACCCATGATATCGAGGATCTTGGTGGCAATCTCTTCTACCGAATAATTGGTACTGTTGATCCACGGGATCTGATTTTTACGGTACAACGCTTCTACTTCCGCGACTTCCATCCGGCACTGACGAAGCGAGGCATAGCGGCTGTTTTCCCGACGCTCTTCACGAATAGCCGCCAGACGCTCTGGGTCGATGGTCAGCCCGAACAGTTTATGCTGTAGCGGTTTAAGTGACGTGGGCAGCACCAGATTATCCATGTCATCAGCAATGAAGGGGTAGTTTGCCGCGCGGATACCAAACTGCATCGCCAGATACAGACTGGTGGGAGTTTTACCGCAGCGAGAAACGCCGAGCAGGATCACCTGTGCCTGATCCAGATTGCGCAACGAAATACCGTCATCGTGGGCGAGGGTGTAATCAATCGCCGCAATACGTGCATCATATTTATTCAGATTATTGGGATTCAGGCCGTGAGTACGGTGAGCAATCGGCGTTGGGTCCAGTTTCATCTCTTGTTGTAGCGGGGCAACCAGCGCCTGAACGATATCCTGGCAAAAGCCTTCACTTTGCAAAATGATGGCGCGAATTTCCGGCAACACGATGGAGTAGAAGACCAGCGGGCGCACACCTGTCTGCTGATAAATCGCGTCTATTTGGTCTTTCACCGCCCGTGCACGGCTCTCATTTTCGACAAACGGCAGCGTAATGCTGCTGATAGTAACAGGAAATTGCGACATCACTGCGTGTCCTAATACCTCCGCAGTTATTGCCGTACCATCAGAAATATAAAAAACGTGGCGATCAACAGCATTATCCATTTTGTTCTTCCTGTGATGCAGACATAATTCTATGAAAGCATAAATTAAAAATGCACAGAAGCGTAGAACGTTATGCCGGGTTTATAAAATGAACCTTCAATTTTATTTTTTATGAAAACAGCATTTCATTTTTCGGTTTCGTTTATACCGATGGTTTATGTGGGAATTATCGAAGATAACAGATTTGCGCAACGCTGGGATCAGTCTTAAAAAGTAAAAAAATATATTTGCTTGAACGATTCACCGTTTTTTTCATCCGGTTAAATATGCAAAGATAAATGCGCAGAAATGTGTTTCTCAAACCGTTCATTTATCACAAAAGGATTGTTCGATGTCCAACAATGGCTCGTCACCGCTGGTGCTTTGGTATAACCAACTCGGCATGAATGATGTAGACAGGGTTGGGGGCAAAAATGCCTCCCTGGGTGAAATGATTACTAACCTTTCCGGAATGGGCGTTTCCGTTCCGAATGGTTTCGCCACAACCGCCGATGCGTTTAACCAGTTTCTGGATCAAAGCGGCGTAAACCAGCGCATTTATGAACTGCTGGATAAAACGGATATTGACGATGTTACCCAGCTTGCGAAAGCAGGTGCGCAAATCCGCCAGTGGATTATCGACACTCCCTTCCAGCCTGAGCTGGAAAACGCCATCCGCGAAGCCTATGCACAGCTTTCCGCCGATGACGAAAACGCCTCTTTTGCGGTGCGCTCCTCCGCCACCGCAGAAGACATGCCGGACGCCTCCTTCGCCGGTCAGCAGGAAACCTTCCTCAACGTTCAGGGTTTTGACGCCGTACTGGTGGCAGTGAAGCATGTCTTTGCTTCCCTGTTTAACGATCGCGCCATCTCTTATCGCGTTCACCAGGGGTACGATCACCGTGGCGTCGCGCTCTCCGCCGGTGTTCAGCGGATGGTGCGTTCCGACCTCGCGTCCTCTGGCGTGATGTTCTCCATTGATACCGAATCCGGTTTCGACCAGGTGGTGTTTATCACTTCCGCATGGGGGCTCGGTGAGATGGTTGTGCAGGGCGCGGTTAACCCGGATGAATTTTACGTGCATAAACCGACGCTGGCGGCGAATCGCCCGGCTATCGTGCGCCGTACCATGGGGTCGAAAAAAATCCGCATGGTCTACGCGCCGACCCAGGAACACGGCAAACAAGTTAAAATTGAAGACGTACCGCAGGAACAACGTGACATCTTCTCGCTGACCAATGAAGAAGTGCAGGAGCTGGCAAAACAGGCCGTACAAATTGAGAAACACTACGGTCGCCCGATGGATATTGAGTGGGCGAAAGACGGCCACACCGGCAAACTGTTTATTGTGCAGGCGCGTCCGGAAACCGTGCGTTCACGCGGCCAGGTCATGGAACGTTATACGCTGCATTCACAGGGCAAGATTATCGCCGAAGGCCGTGCTATCGGTCATCGCATTGGCGCGGGGCCGGTGAAAGTCATTCATGACATCAGCGAAATGAACCGCATCGAACCAGGTGACGTGCTGGTCACTGACATGACCGACCCGGACTGGGAACCGATCATGAAGAAAGCATCAGCCATCGTCACCAACCGTGGCGGTCGTACCTGTCACGCGGCGATCATCGCACGCGAACTGGGTATTCCGGCGGTGGTTGGCTGCGGCGATGCGACCGAACGGATGAAAGACGGTGAGAATGTCACTGTTTCTTGTGCTGAAGGCGATACCGGTTACGTTTATGCCGAGTTGCTGGAATTTAGCGTGAAAAGCTCCAGCGTGGAAACCATGCCGGATCTGCCGCTGAAAGTGATGATGAACGTCGGTAACCCGGATCGTGCGTTTGACTTCGCCTGCTTGCCAAATGAAGGCGTAGGTCTGGCGCGCCTGGAATTTATCATCAACCGCATGATTGGCGTTCACCCGCGTGCACTGCTTGAGTTTGACGACCAGGAACCGCAGCTGCAAAACGAAATCCGCGAGATGATGAAAGGCTTTGATTCTCCGCGTGAATTTTACGTTGGTCGTCTGACTGAAGGGATCGCGACGCTGGGCGCAGCGTTTTATCCGAAGCGCGTCATTGTCCGTCTCTCTGATTTTAAATCCAACGAATATGCTAACCTGGTCGGTGGCGAACGTTACGAGCCGCATGAAGAGAACCCGATGCTGGGCTTCCGTGGCGCCGGTCGCTACGTTTCTGATAGCTTCCGCGACTGCTTCGCGCTGGAGTGTGAAGCGGTGAAACGTGTGCGCAACGACATGGGGTTAACCAACGTTGAGATCATGATCCCGTTCGTGCGTACCGTTGACCAGGCGAAAGCGGTGGTTGAAGAACTGGCGCGTCAGGGACTGAAACGTGGTGAGAACGGTCTGAAGATCATCATGATGTGTGAAATTCCGTCCAACGCCTTGCTGGCAGAACAGTTCCTCGAATATTTCGACGGCTTCTCTATCGGCTCAAACGACATGACGCAGCTGACGCTTGGCCTGGATCGTGACTCCGGCGTGGTGTCTGAACTGTTCGATGAGCGCAACGATGCCGTGAAAGCACTGTTGTCGATGGCAATCCGTGCCGCGAAGAAACAGGGCAAATACGTCGGGATTTGCGGTCAGGGGCCATCTGACCACGAAGACTTTGCAGCATGGTTGATGGAAGAGGGAATCGACAGCCTGTCTCTGAACCCAGACACTGTAGTGCAAACCTGGTTAAGTCTGGCTGAACTGAAGAAATAAAATATAGCCCCGGCGGCATATTGTCGCCGGGGCTAGCTATTCGCGGATACGAATCTTATTCAGTAATTCCGCAATGACCCTCGGTTAATCGCTGAATAATATCTTTCCTGAGTAAAAATTTTTGTATTTTACCGGATGCAGTGCGGGGTAACTTTTCAGTTATCACGATATGTTCAGGGTATTTATATTTCGCGACCCGTTTACGGCTAAAAAATGCTACCACATCTTCCAGAGATAATGAATGATGTGGCGATTTTAATACAATATAAGCACACGAGCGTTCGCCTAAGCGTTCATCGGGCATCGCAACCACGCAGGCATCATGAATTTTGGGATGCTGCAACAATATATCTTCCACTTCACGGCTGCTAATATTCTCGCCGCCACGGACAATAATATCTTTCTTACGTCCGGTTATTTTTATATAGCCAGCCTCATCCATGCGGCAGAGATCACCGCTGTAATACCAGCCTTCTTCATCCAGCGCGCGGGCGGTTAATTCAGGTTCATCAAAATAACCCATAAACACATTGGGGCCACGCGAGGCCTCTTCACCTTCACAACCGGCCGGTAAGGTCTTGCGTGCGTCATCGACGACTTTGATTTCCACGCCAGCGGCAGCGTAACCATCGGTATGCATAAAGCGTGACAACGGATCGTCGAGATTCACCACCGCGTGCGGCGAGCTTTCTGTGGAGCCATAAACACTTAACAATTTAATGCCGCGCTGTTGGCATTCACGCGCCACTTTTTTTGGGATCGTGGTGCCACCGCAAAGGAAGAAACGCAGCGCAGAAAGATCTGCGGGCTGTTTCTCCAGTAAATTCAAAAGGTCATAGACAAACGGCGTTGCGCCGAGCATACAGGTGCAACGTTGTTGCTCAAGTAGCGAGAGACAGGCTTCAGGGGTGAAAATATCTAACAATACGCTCCGTGCGCCTACCAAAAACGGCGCCGTTACGCCATGCAGAAAACCTGTCGCATGACCCAGCGGCGCAGGCATCATAAAAACATCCTGCCATGTCAGATTCAGCCGCGCACAATATGCCCGCTCGCTGGCGAGAATATTATTATGTGTCAGCATCACGCCCTTTGGCATACCTTCAGTTCCGGAGGTAAACAGCACTGCCGCTAATTCATCGCCGTGAACCGATATCGACGTCGTCAGCGGGGTATTATCGGTAATAATCTGGCGTAACGAGAGAGACGATGTGGCGGGAGCCAGTTTGTCCACGCCGACAATTTGTTGCAGATGTGGAAGCTGATTTTGCAGCGGCAGGATTAACTCTACCGGACGCGTTTGTTTAAACAACGTCGGGGCAAAAAACATTTTGACCTGGCACTTATTGAGCACCCACACCAGTTCCGCTTCTCGCCAGGAAGGTAACAGCGGCACGGATACCGCACCGGTTTTCAGGCAGGCAAGATAGATAACGGTAAATTCACACCAGCCCGGCAGTTGAAATGCGACGCGATCGCCGGCTTCAATACCGTTCGCCAGCATCCAGCTTGCCAGACAGCTCGCGGCCTGATCGAGCACGCTATAGGTGTACGATGCACCATGATTATCGACCACAGCTATTTTGTCAGGCATCGCTCGCACAGTTTGCTGCCAGTAGTCAGCCAGCGAAGCATCACCCCATAACCCTTGCTGCCGATAGGCTGCACGACGCTGCGCGTTAAACGTTAATGTTACTTTCATTTTGGACTCTCGAAACAAAACGTCAGGCCCGACGTACAGGCCTGTGGGATGCGTGATTAACCGTAGCGGAAATCAATACCGAAAGTGCCAGCAGGGTATTGCCATTGTTCGAGGATAGTGTTGCCGCAAAGCACCCGACAGGTTCCGCATTCGAGACAACCGGCAGAATCAAAATGAATATTTCCAGCGTCATCCTGCTTATAAAGTCCGGCCGGGCAGGCTTTCATTAATTTACGAAATTCATTGATATCGGGATTTGCCGCCAGAATGATGTGCGGATGTCCCTCATCAACATGGAATTTATTGACGCCTAATTTGACGTCAACATTAACCGTAGAATTCTGGCTCATAGTGCGGTTGCTCCCTTAATGCCATCTTTAAGCAAGTTGACCAGCCCAATTTTCTTCGCGTGTCCCATGATCATTTTGCGTACCGGCTGGTTAGGTTTACCGTCGATGGTGAACATATCGTTCATGATGTCAGCGACCATTCGTGGGTATTGGCTAAACAGGCGCGGGTTTTCCATCAGCGCCGGGATTTTACGAAAATGCTGCATATCGCGCATGACGCAACTCTGTTCCAGCTCACGTTTGTATTGCGCCAGGCTGCTGGTGGAGAAATCCGCGCGTTCTTTGGCGGCAATCACCGTTGTGGCAGCCGCCTGTGCCGACGCGATGGCTAAATCCATTCCGCGAACCGTAAAGCCAAGATTGAGGCAGAAACCGGCGGCGTCACCGACGATCATCACACCATCGTTAACCAGTTGCGGCACCATCGCCAGGCCACCTTCCGGCACCATATGTGCGGAATATTCAAGCAGTTTGCCACCGCTAATCAGCGGACGTATGGCGGGGTGCTGTTTAAAATCTTCCAGCATTTGCGGCACGCTTTTTTGTGCATGGGCGATATCACCCAATCCGCAGACCAGACCCAACGATACGGAATCGTTGTTGGTATAGAGGAATCCACCGCCCATAAGGCCGTCAGAAGGGGAACCGGCAAACAGCCAGGCGGCACCTTCATCGCCGGTGACGTTAAAGCGATCGTTGATTTGTTCTGGCGTGAGGCCAATGACCTCTTTAACACCAACAGCGTAATGATGCGGATCGGAGGCGGGAACCATGCCCAGCGAACGACCAAGTATTGAGTTAACGCCATCGGCCAATATGACCACATTCGCTTCGAGAATATCATCCCCGGCCTGAACGCCAGTGACCTTGTTTCCCTCACGAACCAGGGCATCGACGCGAACGCCCGGGATAAACTGCGCACCCGCCTGTTCTGCTTGTTCCATCAGCCACGGATCGAGGCGGTTGCGCAATACGGTATAAGACGCTTGCTGCGGGGCATCCGGTTGCTCACGGTGAAAATCGAGGGTAACGGCGCTTTCTTCGGTTAAGAAAGAGATTTTCTCGCGTGTGACCTTGCGTTCAACCGGTGCAGATGCAGCAAAGCCGGGAATAATAGCCTCAAGCGTGTGGGCATAAAGACGCCCGCCAGTCATATTTTTGCATCCGGCGCTATCGCCACGTTCTATTACCAGGACATCCAGCCCGGCTCGCGCCATCACCAGTGCGGCGACGCTACCGGCAACGCCCGCACCGACCACAATGGCATCAAATTTGTCATCCGACATGCGTTATGCTCCCTTCCCGCTGCGTTTACAGCGGGAGATGTGGTTGAAAGGGGAATTAGCGGCTCAACTGGCTAATCAGGGCGGGGACGACTTTGTAGATATCGCCCACCAGACCGTAGTCGGCATAGTTGAAGATTGGCGCGTTTTTATCTTTATTGATGGCGACAATCACTTTTGCGCCGTTGCCGCCGACCATATGCTGGATCTGCCCGGAGATCCCCAGCGTCAGGTAGAGTTCGGATTTCAGCAACACCCCGGAGACACCGATATAACGTTCACGTTCCATCCAGTTCTCGCCTTCGGCAATCGGGCGTGAGCAGCCGACTTCAGCATTCAGTGCCGCCGCCAGTTCGTGAACCATTTTCAGGTCATCCTGCGCTGCCAGACCGCGACCGACGCCGACCACGCGTTTTGCTTTACTCAGATCCACACTGCTTGCCGCTTTCGCACGGCGTTCGCGACAGAGAATTTCATGACGCGGGGCAACGTAAGGCACCGTTTCAATCGGGCATTGATGAGAAGCATTGCTCGTGCACGGTTCCTGAACACCGGGCGCAAGGGTAATTATCGCCAGCGGGCTGGTGATCTTTTCCTGAGCGAACGCTAGCCCGCCATACATACGGTGTTCGGCGCAAATGTGACCATCGACAATATCCACCGCCGTAGCATCGTTCACCAGCGCCGCATTCAGTTGCACACTTAACCGTGCTGCCAGAGCTTTACCGCGTTTCGTCGCGGCCATCAGCAACATAGCGGGGTGATTATCTTTAAGCAGGGCAGCAATGCTTTCAGCGTAATTTTCAGTGCGTTGCAGCGCATCGTTTTGCTCAAGAACATAAATACATTTTGGGCCATAAGGCATAACCGCCTGCGCCTGGTCGGCATTTTGCACAATGGTATACACCTGTTGCCCCCATTGCTGCGCACCGCCAAACAGTTCAGCATAACGATCAGGGTTATCGCTAAAGACCCAGACGCTGTTTAATTGACTCATCGTTTCTTCTCCGTTGGCTTTAGTTCAGGGCTTTCTTCAGGTGTTCCGCCAGCTCGGCAATCGCTTCCGGCGAATCGTTATCGAGAATGATGTGTTTACGTTCTGTTTGCGGCGGTACGCGAATGCCGGTCAGTTCAGCAAGTGGCGTGGTCTGGCTCCAGCCGATGTCACTCGCCTGCCACTGGTTCACCGGTTTTTTGCCTGCACCGAGAATGGCTTTCATGGAGGGGATACGTGGAACGTTGATATCAGACGTGACGCAAAGTACGGCGGGAAGCGAGAGTTCAATAACTTCAACTTCCTCTTCGAGTGTGCGTTCAACCACCAATGTATCGCCCTGACGCGCAATGGCACTCACTGCATTAATCACCGGAAGTTGCAAGATTTCCCCTACCAGCAGACCAACCTGCTGGGCATAGAGATCGCCGGAACCTTCGCCAAAGATCAGTAAATCAAAGCCGATTTTTTCTGCTGCGGTTGCCAGCGCCTTTGCGGTATCGACGGGCAGCGCGTGTTCAAGTTGGGCATCCTGCACTATATACAGGCTGTGTGGCCCGCGTGATAACACGTCTTTGCGCACCTTCGAGTTCTGCAATAACGAACCGCCAACGGTCAGCGCGGCTATCTCATCGTCATCTGTTGCAAGCTGGCTTGCAGCTTCAATGGCATTGAGATCGAACTGGCTGATTTTGGCGTCGGCATTGTCGAAATTAAGGGTGTATTCGGGAGTGACAACAATGTCCTGTTCTTCAGGCACCAGCTTAAAGCAGGTTATTATTTTCATGATTTCTCCTGTGGGTCGCATACGGAACCATCTCCGATGGAAGGTAAAAATGGCCTGAAAATAGTGTGCGATAGCAGGAAGGCGTTTTCGACGGAGCAAGCTGTTTTCCTTGCCAACAATCTTGCAAAAAAAATGCGATCGCTAAAACAAAAGTGCAGTGAGCGGCAATATTGTTATGCCGTGACCGTACAATCTTGCATTCGGTGTAAATAATCTTGTTTAGCTCTCGCTAAACGCGGTTGTATAACCGTAATACACGCCGTATTTTATCCAGCATATATTGCTTTTGCTTGCTCATGGAATAGGGAGGTTGTCATGTATCAACGCTGTTTTGATAATGTCAGCGAAACGCTGTTTGTCGCTGGAAAAACGCCACGGCTTTCACGTTTTGCATTTAGCGATGATCCAAAATGGGAGTCTGGACATCACGTTCATGACAATGAAACTGAGCTGATTTATGTCAAGAAAGGCGTGGCAAGGTTTACCATTGACTCCTCGTTGTATGTAGCCCATGCCGATGACATTGTGGTGATAGAACGCGGCAGACTTCATGCGGTAGCTTCTGATGTCAACGATCCTGCTACGACCTGTACCTGTGCACTGTATGGCTTTCAGTTTCAGGGGGCAGAGGAAAACCAGCTTCTGCAACCGCATTCTTGCCCGGTAATTGCCGCAGGGCAGGGAAAAGAGGTCATTAAAACCTTATTTAATGAGCTAAGCGTTATTTTGCCGCAAAGTAAAAATAATCAGACATCTTCATTATGGGACGCTTTTGCCTATACATTAGCAATTCTCTACTACGAAAATTTTAAAAATGCGTATCGTTCGGAGCAAGGGTATATTAAAAAAGATGTGCTGATTAAAGATATTCTTTTCTATCTGAATAATAATTATCGCGAAAAAATCACTTTGGAACAGTTATCGAAAAAATTTCGTGCCAGCGTCAGTTATATTTGCCATGAATTTACCAAAGAGTATCGCATTTCCCCTATTAACTATGTTATTCAACGGCGTATGACGGAAGCGAAATGGTCACTCACCAATACTGAATTATCACAGGCAGAGATCTCCTGGCGTGTGGGTTATGAAAATGTCGATCACTTTGCCAAACTGTTTTTGCGCCATGTCGGCTGTTCACCCAGCGATTACCGCAGGCAATTTAAAAACTGTTTTGCGGAACAAGAAATCTTATCTGAATTTCCTCAACCCGTAAGTCTTGCCGGATAAATCAGGCGGCGCAGTTTTGTAAGAAGCTGCGCCGCCTGGAGATTATTTATTCTGGTAATCTTTCAGAATCTGCCGACCTGCAACGTAAATCATAATTTCGTCTGTACCGCCGCCGATACGTTCACAGCGAACATCGCGCCAGAAGCGGGAGACGCGCGCCTCATCGGTATAGCCCAGACCACCCATGATTTGAATCGCATCATCAATGACTTCCATCGCGGTACGTGCGCAGTACAATTTTGCCAGCGCCGCGCTGGTGCGCAATGACTGATGCTGGTCAGCTTGCCATGCCACTTTCAGCACCATATTGCGCATGTTGTCGATCTTAATCGCCATCAGTGCCAGTTTTTCCTGGATCATCTGGTTATGCCCAATCGGCTTACCAAAAGCGATACGCTGGTTGGCATAGCGGGCGGCATCTTCAAAGGCACACTCGGCAAAGCCGGTGCTGCGCGCGGCGTTGATCAGGCGTTCCATCTCAAAGTTGTACATCACATTGAGGAACCCCATTCCTTCTTCGCCCACCATGTCGCTCTCTTCAACTTCCACGTTGTCGAGATAGACTTCGCAGGTGCTGAGCATATGCCAGCCGATTTTATGCAGCGGGTTAATCTTAATGCCGGGCTTACTGGAGTCGACCCACCACAGGGTGAAGGCCTTTTTCGGATCTTCCGGTTCTGGATCGCGCGCCAGCACCAGCATATACGGGTACTCTTTCGCACCGGTAATAAAGGTTTTCTGTCCGTTGATGTAAACCTTGCCATTTTTACGCGTGTAAGTGGTAGTGGCACTGTTGTTGTCTGAGCCTGCGCCTGGCTCCGTCAACGCCAGGGCATAGGCGGGATCACCCGTTTCCAGTGTGCTTTCTGCCGTTTTGCGTAGCTGCTCCGCAGAACCGAAACGGCGCATACTGTGAATACACTGACCGTTGGTAATCAAAAACGCCGGAGCACCGCATTTTGACACTTCCATCAGCGCCAGCATTTGGGTGACGTAATCCGCAGGGATACCACCAAATTCTTCCGGCACGCCAAGCATGGAAATACCGTTATCCGCCAGTGCCCGCATAAACTCACGCGGATATGTACCGTTTTGATCGCAGGTGCGGAAATACTCTTCCGGAAAGTTAGTCGTAATCAGTTCGCGAATACTGGCCAGCAGCAGTTCTTGTTCTTCAGTTAAAGAAAAATCCATCATTATACTCCTGTTAATGAGCCTCTTCAGGCAGGACAAAACCCATCGCTGCATCGATAAATAATCTCTCATCCATCAGTTTGAGTTCTGGTGAAATAACTGGGGTGAAATCCATTTTGTCGAGAATATCTTTTTTCAAATCGACACCAGGGGCGATTTCGATTAAATGCAGACCGTCTTCTTTCAGCGTGAAGACGGCACGTTCGGTGATATAACGAACATCCAGTCCCCGTTCGAGAGCGATTTTTCCGCTGAACGTGATTTCCGGTAGTTCACGGATAAATTTCTTCACCCGTCCTTCCTGGATAATATTTAATTTGCCGTTGGCAATTTCTGTTTTTAAACTTCCTGCGGTTAACGTGCCACAGAAAATAATTTTCTTCGAGGTGGCGCTGATATCAATAAATCCGCCGGTGCCCATGATTTTGCCATTGAATTTATGCACACCGACGTTGCCGTGCTGGTCGACTTCGGCAAAACTCAAATAACAAACATCCAGACCACCGCCGTGATAAAAATCGAACTGGGACGTCATATCCAGAATGGCGCGGGTATTAACATTTGCGCCAAAGGCGATACCTTGCGAGGTAATACCGCCAATCGGACCCGTTTCCACCGTCAGAATAAAGTCATCAGCACATCCTTCTTCACGGGCGACCAGGCCAATGCCGTCGGCAATACCGACACCGACATTTCCCACCGCGCCTTTGCGCATTTCGAATAATGCACGCCGCGCAACTAATTTACGTTGGTTTAGGGGCAGACTAAGTTTGGTGCTGTCATCAAGGGTGAAGTCACCAGAAATAAAGCGGTTAACCGGCGCACCGCCATACAGTTGGGTTTGATCCGGATCGACCACCACAATATCCACCAGATAACCCGGAATACGGACAGATTTAGGATGCAGCGTGGCTTTCTTAACCATTTTCTGCACCTGCATCATCACAATACCGCCGTTATTGTGCACCGCCTGGGCAATAACCAATGCGTCGAGATACATCACCTCATCTTCAAAAGTGGCGTAGCCTTCGCTGTCGCAGGTGGTAGCGCGAATAAAAGCGATATCCGGCGCAATCGCTTTGTAATAGAGATATTCTTTATTATCAAACTCGACCAGTTTAATCAGCTCTTCTTTGGTCACTTCATTCAGTTTTCCGCCTTGTTGGCGAGGGTCAACAAATGTACCGATACCAATATCGCTAATAATTCCCGGCTGGTGGGCAGCGGCGGCGCGCAATGTTTGGGTGAGTACACCTTGTGGATAGTTATAGGCAACAATTTTATTTTGTTCTGCAAGGTCAGAAATACGCGGCGATTGTCCCCAGTGACCGCATAATGCCCATTTCACCAGACCTTCTTGCGCCAGCGGACTAATACCGCGATCGGCGCGATCGCCAAGCCCCGTAGGGCTAATAATTGATAAATTACGTGGCGTTTGAGTCTGTTTATATTTATCAGCAAGAGCAGTAATTAACGTGGTGGCTTCCAGAATACCTCCGCCTGCACCTAATACACAAAGCGTCGCTTCATCGGGAATATAACTCACCGCTTCCTGTGCCGACAGGACCGGCACTCGTCCATTAATACGAGGTGGTTTTACAGGTTTCATTATTTTTTCCTGATTCAGGTGTGAGTTTCCCTGCGCCAGCCAGAAAAATAGCGCGCAGATACTCACGGAATATTATTATTAAATACTCTTAAAACACTTATTTTTATTTCGGCGGGTGAGGGTGTTCCCGCCGGAACGTTATTGATTATGCCTGATGCAAAATAGTTAATACTGTGCGCAAATCATTCACCGATATTTGTCCAGGGGCAGAGGCTTTTTTTACTGCGCCAAAGGTTGCCGCCGAACCGAAAACTTCACCAGCCAGACGGGAAATTACGCCAGTTTTTGCCATCGACATGGTAATGATTGGACGATCGGCATACTGCTCCTGCATCTCCAGGGTCGCGGCAAGCAACGTCAGCACATCGCTGGTACTTTGCGGCATCAGCGCAATCTTAGGAATATCGGCGTCGAAGGACTGCATTTTGCGCAGACGGGCAATGATTTCTTCGGCTTCCGGCGTTTTATGGAAGTCATGGTTGGACATGACAACTTTCACATCATGCGCGTGGGCGTAGGCGACGGTTTCTTTAACCTGATCATCGCCGGTAAATAACTCCAGATCGATCATATCCACCAGACCGCCGTCGATGGCTGCACGATTGAGAGCAATATAAGCTTCGGTGGAAATCGCCTGCTCGCCGCCTTCTTTGGCACTGCGGAAGGTAAACAGCAGCGGTTTTTCTGGCATGGTCTCACGGAGAATTTTTGCCGCCGCCATGACCGACTCCACACAGGTGAGGTCGGCAAAGTGATCCACGCGCCATTCCAGAATATCAAAGTCCGCTTCACGATAGACAAGAGCTTCAGATTTCACGCTGGCGATATCTTTCGCCATCAGCGAGACGATGATTTTTGGTGCACCCGTGCCAATGACGAGATCTTTTACAGTTACGGTTTTCATTTCTTACCCTTTCTGCACGCGGTCAGCCTGTCAGGCGCCGAACCCCATGACCTGTTTAACGTATTCCAGAGGGAAATTTTTGCCAGTCCATAACGTGAACTGTTCAGCCCCTTGCCACAACAACATGCCGTATCCATCAATCGTTTTGCAACCTGCTTGTTGCGCCTGCTGCAATAACTTCGTCATATGCGGGTTATATACGCATTCGGTGACCAGAAGTCCTGGATGTAACAGACTGATATCATTAACCAATGATTCATTTTCAAGGGGTTTCATACCCACTTTAGTGCCGTTGGTTAAAATGTCGGCAGAAGCCAGCGCCTCGGCAAAGGCCTGCTGATCCGCGAGATCCGTCACTGTGACGACGCAATCGGTGTTTTCGTTGACCCGTTGCGCGAAGGCGAGGGCTTTATCGAAAAACTCATCCCGACGGTTAAAGAGTTTAATTTCTTTTAACCCTTCAATCGCACCCTGCGCGCCAATCGCCGTTGAGGCGCCACCGGCACCTAACAGCACCATCGTTTTTCCTTTGATATCAAAACCGCTCTCTTTTATGGCGCGAATATGGCCTGTGCCGTCGGTGTTATAACCACGCAGGTAGCCGTTATCATTAACGATGGTATTGATGGCGCCCACCAGTTTCGCCGCAGGCGTTAATTCATCAACATATTCACACGCCAGTTGTTTGTTCGGCATCGACACACCGGTGCCGCGCATTTTGAGGGCTTTTAATCCTTCAATTGCTCCGGCAAAGCTATCGTTATCCACTTCAAAGGCCATATAGGTAAATGGCAATCCCGCTTTTTCTAAGGCTTTATTCTGCATTTCAGGCGATAAACTGTGGCGGATAGGATAGGCCATCAACCCAATCAATTCGTATTTTGCGGTAACATCCATAATTCACTCCTTTAACCTCTGTGCTTAATTGTGTTTAAAATAACATTCGCCTAACCGGATATCATTTTTGGGAATAATGAATACGCGGTAATAGCGAATGAAAACAATAATCGCGGTAATCAGGGCCAGCAGCGCGAAAGTAAAATCGAGAACGATGATATATTGCAGGCCGATATTTGACAGATAACCGGTAATCAGTGGAATAACAAAGTTAGCCAGACCGCCCATCATCATATAAATACTGGTGACTTTGGCCTTGCTTTTGGGGAAAAACTCTGACATGACCGAAACGCCGAGTTGTAAAATGCCGCCAGCCGCTGAGAAACCGATAACAAAGGCTCCGGCATTACACACCAATGGGGAAGGATACAAGTAGATAATGGCGGCGGTTACCGTTGCCAGTGCAGAGTTAAATACGTTAGCCCAGATGGGGCGTACTATTTTTTTCAGTAGCGCGGCAAATATAAAGACACAGACCAGCGAACCCATACTGTAATAAGAGATGGTTTTTAATGCTTCGGCTTCCGACATACCGGCAAATGCCATTGCATATTTGGGCATCCACACCACAATCACATAAAAGGTCGAGAATGCGGCAACACCGAACAGTACCGACGAAACACCTTCCAGCCAGACTAACGGTTTACTGTTCATTATCGGCAATTCATTGGCAACGCTGGCGTCCACCAACTGGCTGGGGAATTTGCTTTTCAACAGCATCAGCGTGATCAGTACAAACAGGATGCCAGGAATAATCAGCCCATAGCCGTACCAGATGTTATTCAGCAGCATATAACTCACCAGCATTGGATAGAACATTTGCCCAAATGACACCATTGCTTTAACCAGTATTACTGCCGACCCGGAGGCTTTCGGAAAGCATTCCATCAACGCCGGGTAACCACCGGTATCCAGCGCCGAGTTAGCGATACCTACGCACACTGCCAGACAGTAAGCGAGCGTTAAATTCGGGCAAGCGGGAATACCAAAGAAGAACAGTAGATACATTATTACTGCCATTAATATGACTGCGCGCCGTCCAAATTTGTCGGAGATTACACCGAAGAATAAAATACTGATCAGGCGACCCAGGCCAATACCGGAAATTAAATAAGCAATACCCGCGTTGTCCGTTGAAAATTTTTCTGCCAGAGATGACATGTTCTGTGCAAGTGTAATAACACTAATGCCGTGCAGGAAATAGCTGAAGTATATACAAAGAACAGCCAGGATAAATGGCGTGCTGAAAGCCTTATTTTGAGACATTTTCACAGCTCCTTGCTGAAAGATAATTTTGTTACCGTACGTATTGTTCTTCGACGGTTTTCATAATCACTATACTGAAGGTGATTTCCCCCGGATACATGGCATAAAGTTTATGTTTCCAGGAATATTGCATGTAATAGTTTGTTTTAGATCGTGATTTCCCTTAATTAGCGCAGAAAGATTAATTTATCCGTAAGATCTTGCATGTCCTGAAAAGAATATTGCATTACCCGCCCGTGGCGACATTTCCCTTTAGCGATGGATGTTGTGTTTCCTTGTGGCTGCGTAAGCCAATAAACAGCGCCAGTAAAAAACCGACGGCAGCGATGCCAGTATCGAACCACATAATATCGGCAATACTTCTTTGTGATAGATGAGCCGTAATCAACGGAATGGTAAAGGTCGCAATACTTCCCGCACTGTAATAAATCCCGGTTGCTTTACCTTTAGCGTAGGGAAAACGTTCAGCCATTAACGTCAGGCCAATTTGTACAACGCCTCCAGCGGAGGTAAAACCAATAACGAAAGCGAATGTTATTACCACATAAAATGTGGGATACAGGCAAACGGTGAGCAGGGCAATAAATGAGATAAACGTGTACAGCATCAACAATGTTGTCGGGTGAATCGCTTTACGAATGAGCGGTGCACTAATAAATACGCAAAGCAGCGATCCCACGGTGTAGATGCTGAGTAATTTGATCGACATTGTGTATGACATGCCAGCGACAAATTGTCCGTATTGTGCCAGCCACTGGCTGACCAGATAAAACGTTGCCATTGATATATAGCCATATAAGGTATAACTGGCTAAATCGATTATTGAGCAGCGATGCCCCGCAGAAGTGGTTGTTTTATTTACTGCCGGTAAGCGACGACCCGGATGCGGTGGAAAGGTACTGCGGTATAAAAACAGACCGTTAATAATCATAATGCCTGCGGCAATCATAAAAGACCAACCAAACCACAGTTCGGCCCATACCAATAAACTAATGATTAACGGCAATAAAAATTGTCCGCAGGAAACAAACGCTTTAATTAAAATATTGGCTGTACCCGGTGAATGAGGAAAGGCTTCCATCAGGCTGGGATAAGTACCTGCATCGAGAAAACTGTTTGCCATTCCGGCCAGAAAGCCAAAAACATAAGCGATAATGATGTTATTGGTGTGCAGGATGCCAAAAAAGAAGGCGATATAGCAGCACATACCGAGAATGATAAACGGTCGGCGACCGAATCTATCGGATAATAAGCCAGAAAGAAACAGGATGCTTAACCGACCAATGCCTAATGATGAGATAACAATCGAGACACCTGCCGCATTGGTATGCCAAAGCGTCTCCAGCGAGGCCATATTCAGGGTCATCAAAATGACGCCCATACCATGCACCAGGTAATTGAAATACAACCCCAGCGCGGTAGGGAGATAGGGATTTTTCATAAGATCCACTTAGCAACTGTGCTTTAAAAAATGTGGCGATATTGCGTCAATATCCGTTCATTATTTTTGTAATGATGACTGTTGATTCCCGTTAAAATATCAACAAAGGCGTTCAAGATCGTGCGCATATAATTCAGCGGCTACCGATTGATAAATCTTCCAGTCAATAAAATTGCCGTCAGGGTAGACACGTTGAAACGCGGTTAAGTCAGGGAAAAAACGCATGGTGTTATTGCCGATGCGGTTATTTATTTTCTCTATGATGGCGTGAAGGTGTTTTTTTCTTTGCTGACGCATAGCCAGCAATTTTTCAACGACGCTATCAGGAATGGCGCTTTTGCCATTTTCCCACCGCCGCCAGCTTTCGCTGTCACCTGTCTGGGCAATCCAGGTCGCGCATTCATCAACAGTCATGGCAAAAATATGGCGTAGTGCCTGGAGTTCATAAGCGTTCATAGGTAATGGCTGCATCAAAAAATAGAATAAAATATAAATAACATTATCAGCCTGCTAACGGCTTGAAGAGAGTCACAGTATCTTGTGCAACATTATTGGAAAGAATGAATGGCGAGGTAAGGAAACGGAAAAATGTTAAAAAAAAGCCCATCGTGGGAGATGGGCAAAGACTACACACAGCAATTCGTTGTTTCACTCAGGGGATTTCCATGCTTATAAATCAATATGTTGATTTATAACCGTGAGCTAATAGTAGGCATACGGACTTTTTGCGTCGATCAGATTCGTCTCATTAGTTTAAAAACTGTAAAGAATTTGCGACAGGTACTACCAGCTGAATGGAGGTAAGCAGGGAAATACGAGGTTGAGAAATGAAATATCAATTAGCGATGGTTAACAATCAGGCGGCAGAGCCGCCTGATGAGAGAGTTACTTATTCGGCTTTTCAATTTCGCCCAGTTCTTCGAGAATTTCTTCCGGCTGGTCAGTCGGTGGCGGGACTTCTTCCACCCACGCAGCAAACAGACGCCAGGAAACGGCTAACAGAACCGGACCAATAAACAGACCAATCATCCCGAAGGCAATCAAACCACCGATAACCCCGGAGAGGATCAGGATCAGCGGTAAATCGGCGCCCATGCGAATTAACATCGGGCGAATCACGTTATCCAGTGTGCCAACCACACCACTCCACACCAGCAATACCGTGCCCCAGGTGGTATCACCGCTCCAGTAGAGCCAGATAATCGCCGGAATCAACACCGGCAGCGGGCCAAGCTGGACAAGGCAGGAGAGGATCATTAACACCGTCAGCAGCGTTGCGTAAGGAACGCCGGATACCGCCAGACCGATACCGCCAAGTACCGCCTGCACCAACGCTGTTACCACTACACCCAGCGCCACCGCGCGGATAGCCTGCGCCGCCAGCAGGACTGCGGCATCACCACGAGCGCCTGCCAGACGAGTTGCAAAATGGCGAATGCCTTGCGCTACCTGTTCACCGCGCCAGTACAGCAGGGCGCTGAAGAGAAGCATTAATGCACAATGCACCATAAAGCGCCCGATATGCGCCGCCTGCCCAACAAACCAGGTGGTGGTGGTGCCAATATAAGGACGGACTTTCGCCATGATCGCCGTACCCCCCATATCCAGCAAATTGTGCCAGCCTGCATACAGCTTCGCACCAATCACCGGGATGGTATTAAGCCACGCCAGATCGGGTAACGTCATGTCGCCGCTGGAAATGGCTTTAATCAACGGCCCACTGCCATCGACGATACTGTTAACCAATAAGGCGATAGGGATGATAAACACCATCACTAATAACAGCGTCATCACCAGAACGGCGAGCGAACGGCGACCAAACATGATCTTTTGCAAGCGTAACAATACCGGCCAGGTAGCGATAACCACCGTACCGGCCCACGCAAAGCCGAGAACGAAGGGTTGAACAATCCACAGACATGCCACAATCATGATGGCTAAAAACAGCACCGAAAGCAGAATTTGTGCGACATCCCTGGGCTGACGAACATTTACCATAACTACTTTTCACCTTTTTTGTGCGTCAAATCGTCGACGCGACGTGAACACGCGAAACTCACCTGCATAATGATGAGCAATTTCAGCGGTTTTTAACAGGCCGATTCTGCCCTTAATTCTGATGGGCGTGTAAGAAAAAAATGTGGTACAACAATTCAGGCAACACGCAAACGGTTTACTCGTCGTATTTCAAGTTGCATGTGCTGCGGCTACGTTCGTTCACCCCAGTCACTTACTTTTGTAAGTTCCTGGCGTTCACTCGCTTGCCGCCTTCCCGCAACTCGAAATCCATAGAGTAAACATACATCACCTTTCAGTGCGCTATTGCAGCAGCCTGAAAGAACTGTGTATCGACCTACATCACAGACCGCAGGAAAGGGTCAATATAATGATTCCACAGATTTCCCAGGCACCCGGCGTCGTTCAACTGGTGCTTAATTTTTTGCAAGAGCTGGAGCAACAGGGTTTTACCGGCGATACGGCGACAAGTTATGCCGATCGTCTGACAATGTCGACCGACAACAGTATTTACCAACTTCTCCCCGACGCAGTGGTATTTCCGCGTTCGACCGCAGATGTGGCATTAATCGCCCGTCTGGCTGCGCAGGAACGCTATTCATCGTTGATCTTCACCCCGCGCGGTGGCGGCACCGGCACTAACGGTCAGGCGCTCAACCAGGGGATTATTGTTGATATGTCCCGTCATATGAACCGCATCATCGAAATTAACCCTGAAGAGGGCTGGGTGCGCGTTGAAGCGGGGGTTATTAAAGATCAGCTTAACCAGTATCTGAAACCGTTCGGCTACTTTTTTGCACCAGAACTTTCGACCAGCAACCGGGCAACGCTCGGCGGGATGATCAATACCGATGCATCCGGTCAGGGATCGCTGGTCTATGGTAAAACGTCAGATCACGTGCTCGGGGTGCGGGCGGTGTTGTTGGGGGGGGATATTCTCGATACGCAACCTTTACCCGTCGAGCTGGCGGAAACGCTGGGCAAAACCAATACAGCTATCGGGCGTATCTATAAAACGGTTTATCAACGCTGCCGTCAGCAACGGCAGTTAATCATCGACAAATTTCCCAAACTTAATCGCTTTCTTACCGGTTACGATCTGCGTCATGTCTTTAACGATGAGATGACCGAGTTCGACCTGACGCGCATTCTGACGGGTTCAGAAGGGACGCTGGCCTTTATTACCGAAGCGCGACTGGATATTACTCGCTTGCCGAAAGTGCGCCGTCTGGTGAACGTCAAATATGACTCTTTTGACTCCGCGCTGCGTAACGCGCCGTTTATGGTTGAGGCGCGCGCGCTTTCAGTTGAGACGGTGGATTCTAAAGTGCTGAACCTTGCGCGGGAAGATATCGTCTGGCATTCCGTCAGTGAGTTGATTACCGATGTGCCTGACAAAGAGATGCTCGGACTGAACATTGTGGAATTTGCTGGTGATGATGAGGCGCTGATTGACGAGCGGGTAAATGCACTCTGTACGCGGCTGGACGAACTTATCGCTAGTCAGCAAGCAGGTGTCATTGGCTGGCAGGTGTGCCGCGAGCTGGCGGGTGTTGAACGTATCTATGCGATGCGCAAAAAAGCTGTTGGCCTGCTTGGCAATGCTAAAGGCGCCGCTAAGCCAATTCCGTTTGCCGAAGATACCTGCGTGCCGCCAGAACACCTGGCGGATTATATTGCTGAATTTCGCGCGCTGCTCGACAGTCACGGCTTAAGCTACGGTATGTTTGGTCACGTCGATGCGGGGGTTTTGCACGTTCGTCCGGCGCTGGATATGTGCGATCCGCAACAAGAAATGTTGATGAAGCAAATTTCTGATGACGTGGTGGCGCTGACTGCGAAATACGGTGGTTTGTTGTGGGGCGAGCACGGCAAAGGTTTTCGCGCCGAATACAGCCCAGCGTTTTTCGGTGAGGAACTTTTTGCAGAACTGCGCAAAGTGAAAGCGGCATTTGACCCGCATAACCGACTCAACCCAGGAAAGATTTGCCCGCCAGAAGGTCTCGACGCGCCGATGATGAAAGTGGACGCGGTAAAGCGCGGTACATTTGATCGGCAGATCCCTATCGCGGTACGCCAGCAGTGGCGCGGTGCGATGGAATGTAACGGCAACGGCTTATGCTTCAACTTTGATGCCCGCAGCCCCATGTGTCCGTCGATGAAGATCACCCAGAACCGGATTCATTCACCGAAAGGGCGCGCAACGCTGGTGCGTGAATGGCTGCGTTTGCTGGCTGACCGTGGTGTTGATCCTCTAAAACTGGAACAAGAACTGCCGGAATCGCGAGCCAGTTTGCGGACGTTAATTGCCCGCACGCGCAATAGCTGGCACGCAAATAAAGGCGAATATGACTTCTCCCATGAAGTGAAAGAGGCGATGTCAGGCTGTCTGGCCTGTAAAGCCTGTTCGACCCAGTGCCCTATCAAAATAGATGTGCCAGAGTTCCGCTCTCGTTTCCTGCAACTCTATCACACCCGTTATTTACGCCCGCTGCGCGACCATCTTGTGGCGACGGTTGAAAGTTATGCGCCGCTGATGGCGCGAGCGCCGAAGACCTTTAACTTCTTCATTAACCAGCCTCTGGTTCGCAAACTGTCGAAAAAACATATCGGCATGGTCGACTTGCCGCTGCTTTCGGTGCCGTCGCTGCAACAACAAATGGTGGGGCATCGCTCGGCAAACATGACGCTGGAACAGCTTGAAGCTCTCAATGTCGAGCAAAAAGCGCGCACGGTGCTGGTGGTGCAAGACCCTTTCACCAGCTATTACGATGCGCAAGTGGTGGCAGATTTTGTCCGTCTGGTCGAAAAATTAGGTTTCCAGCCTGTGTTACTGCCATTCTCGCCGAATGGTAAAGCCCAGCACATCAAAGGATTCCTCAATCGTTTTGCGAAGACGGCGAAAAAGACGGCGGATTTCCTCAACCGTATGGCGACGCTGGGAATGCCAATGGTGGGTGTCGATCCGGCGCTGGTACTTTGTTATCGCGACGAATACAAACTCACTCTCGGCGAGGAACGCGGCGAGTTTAACGTTCTGCTGGCGAATGAATGGCTGGCAAGCGTACTTGAGTCACAGCCAGTGGCTGCGGTCAGCGGTGAACCGTGGTATTTCTTTGGTCACTGTACCGAAGTCACCGCCTTGCCGGGCGCGCCAGCACAATGGGCCGCGATATTTGCCCGTTTTGGCGCGAAGCTGGAAAATGTCAGTGTGGGTTGCTGCGGTATGGCGGGGACTTACGGACATGAAGCGAAAAATCATAAAAACTCGCTTGGGATCTATGAGTTATCCTGGTATCAGGCGATGCAGCGTCTGCCGCGAAATCGCTGTCTGGCGACCGGATATTCCTGCCGTAGTCAGGTAAAACGGGTTGAAGGTACGGGGGTACGCCATCCTGTGCAGGCATTACTGGAGATTATTAAATGATATGGAAACGTAAAATCACCCTGGAAGCACTGAATGCCATGGGTGATGGAAACATGGTGGGATTGCTGGATATTCGCTTTGAACATATTGGTGATGACACTCTGGAAGCGACAATGCCGGTAGATTCGCGGACAAAGCAACCTTTCGGGCTGCTGCATGGCGGTGCGTCCGTGGTGCTGGCCGAAAGTATTGGCTCCGTTGCCGGTTATTTATGTACCGAAGGTGAGCAAAAAGTCGTTGGTCTGGAAATCAATGCTAACCATGTTCGATCAGCGCGAGAAGGGCGAGTTCGCGGCGTTTGCAAACCGCTGCATCTTGGTTCACGTCATCAGGTCTGGCAGATTGAAATATTCGATGAGAAAGAGCGTTTGTGCTGTTCGTCACGATTGACGACCGCTATTTTGTGACGTTGTCACCAGAAAAGTGTGACGCATATTGCCTTTGGTTATTATCTGCACAGTAAACGGTGGTATACTGTGCAGGTCTTGTCTAAAAGCGAGGATGCTATGTCTACTCAACTTGATCCCACCCAACTGGCCATTGAATTTTTACGCCGTGACCAGAGCAATCTTTCACCTGCCCAATATCTCAAACGTCTGAAACAACTAGAACTTGAATTCGCTGATCTGCTTACTCTCTCTTCTGCTGAATTAAAAGAAGAAATCTACTTTGCCTGGCGTTTGGGCGTGCATTGATTCTGGCTGAACGCAGTTAGTGTGCCCCATCGACCTGGATTAACTCCAGTCCAGGTCTGACGACTTTCTTCTGACTTCTCCCATTTTTACCCGCTTGATCTTGTTTAAAAAGAATACAAATCGCAGGTTGTGTTAAAACGCTGGCTTAGCTTTATGAGATTATTCTTATCACCCCTTCAAGAGCTAAGCCACTGTGAGTGCCGGAGATAAGCGCCGGATGGGGTAGAAACCCTTAAGCCTGTGTAGCACAGACTTAAGGGTTTTCTTATTTCTGAACGAGCCACTTTTTTACCTATCTCTTAAATAGTCATTTTCAATACAACTTTTTCTTTTCCATCACAGTCTTAAATGCCCTCCGGTAATAATCATTAACTAACAATGAGATACCTAATTCTTAGCGTGCCTGTTAAGCCGCACATCAGGGTCTATGCTTATTAAATGCAGGCAAAAAGCATGTTTTACGGTAAAGCCCCTGCGTTTGCCGGGTTGAACTGATAATCATTATCACTAACATGCTGTTATACGCTGAAAGCGATGAAATGAGGTAAATCGATGGACATGCATTCAGGAACCTTTAATCCACAGGATTTCGCCTGGCAAGGCTTAACGCTGACACCCGCAGCGGCGGTGCACATCCGCGAGCTGGTGGCAAAGCAGCCAGGTATGGTCGGCGTGCGCTTAGGCGTGAAGCAAACGGGTTGCGCGGGCTTTGGCTATGTACTCGACAGTGTTAGCGAGCCGGACAAAGACGATCTGCTGTTTGAACACGACGGCGCGAAGCTGTATGTCCCGCTACAAGCAATGCCGTTTATTGATGGCACGGAAGTCGATTTCGTTCGCGAAGGACTCAATCAGATATTCAAATTTCACAACCCGAAAGCCCAGAATGAATGTGGCTGTGGCGAAAGCTTCGGGGTATAGGCGGTACTATGTCTCGTAATACTGAAGCAACTGACGATGTCAAAACCTGGACTGGCGGCCCGCTGAATTATAAAGAAGGATTCTTCACCCAGTTAGCCACTGATGAACTGGCTAAGGGCATAAACGAAGAGGTGGTGCGCGCAATCTCGGCGAAGCGTAATGAGCCGGAGTGGATGCTGGAGTTTCGTCTCAACGCCTATCGCGCATGGCTGGAGATGGAAGAACCACACTGGCTGAAGGCGCACTACGATAAGCTGAATTATCAGGATTATAGCTATTACTCCGCGCCTTCATGTGGTAACTGCGATGACACCTGTGTTTCTGAACCGGGCGCGGTGCAACAAACCGGCGCAAACGCTTTTTTAAGTAAAGAGGTTGAAGCGGCGTTTGAGCAGTTAGGCGTTCCCGTGCGGGAAGGCAAAGAGGTAGCGGTTGATGCCATTTTCGATTCTGTTTCGGTTGCCACCACTTATCGCGAAAAACTGGCGGAGCAGGGGATCATTTTCTGTTCCTTTGGCGAAGCGATTCATGAGCACCCGGAGCTGGTGAAGAAATATCTCGGCACCGTGGTGCCTGGGAATGACAACTTTTTTGCCGCGCTCAATGCAGCGGTGGCTTCCGACGGTACGTTTATTTATGTACCTAAAGGCGTGCGCTGTCCGATGGAACTTTCCACCTATTTTCGCATTAACGCAGAAAAAACCGGGCAGTTTGAGCGCACCATTCTGGTAGCCGACGAAGACAGCTACGTCAGCTACATTGAAGGCTGCTCCGCACCAGTGCGTGATAGCTACCAGCTACACGCGGCGGTGGTGGAAGTCATCATCCATAAAAACGCCGAGGTGAAATATTCCACGGTGCAAAACTGGTTCCCTGGCGATAACAACACCGGCGGTATTCTCAACTTCGTCACCAAGCGTGCTCTGTGCGAAGGCGAAAACAGCAAAATGTCGTGGACGCAATCGGAAACCGGTTCAGCCATTACCTGGAAATACCCAAGCTGTATTTTGCGCGGCGATAACTCCATTGGTGAGTTTTACTCAGTGGCGCTGACCAGCGGTCATCAGCAGGCTGATACCGGCACCAAGATGATCCACATCGGTAAGAACACCAAATCGACCATTATCTCGAAAGGGATCTCTGCCGGACACAGCCAGAACAGCTATCGCGGCTTAGTGAAAATCATGCCGACGGCAACCAATGCGCGCAACTTCACTCAGTGCGACTCAATGCTGATTGGCGCTAATTGCGGGGCGCATACCTTCCCGTATGTCGAATGTCGCAATAACAGCGCACAACTGGAGCACGAGGCAACGACATCGCGTATTGGTGAAGATCAGCTGTTTTACTGCCTGCAACGCGGGATCAGTGAAGAAGACGCCATCTCGATGATTGTTAACGGTTTCTGCAAAGACGTGTTCTCGGAACTGCCGCTGGAATTTGCCGTTGAAGCACAAAAACTCCTCGCCATCAGTCTTGAACACAGCGTCGGATAAGGAATAAACATGTTAAGTATTAAAGATTTACACGTCAGCGTGGAAGATAAAGCTATTCTGCGTGGATTAAGCCTCGACGTTCGTCCTGGCGAAGTTCACGCCATTATGGGGCCAAACGGTTCGGGCAAAAGTACCTTATCGGCAACGCTTGCCGGGCGCGAAGATTATGAAGTGACGGGCGGCACGGTGGAGTTTAAAGGCAAAGATTTGCTTGAACTGTCGCCGGAAGATCGTGCAGGCGAAGGGATCTTTATGGCTTTTCAGTATCCAGTGGAAATCCCTGGCGTCAGTAACCAGTTTTTCCTGCAAACGGCGCTCAATGCGGTGCGTAGTTATCGCGGTCAGGAAACCCTCGACCGCTTCGATTTTCAGGATTTGATGGAAGAGAAAATCGCCCTGTTGAAGATGCCGGAAGATTTATTAACCCGTTCGGTTAACGTTGGTTTTTCCGGTGGCGAGAAAAAGCGCAACGATATTTTGCAAATGGCAGTGCTGGAGCCGGAGTTATGCATTCTTGATGAGTCGGACTCCGGGCTGGATATCGACGCATTAAAAGTGGTTGCCGATGGCGTGAACTCGCTGCGTGATGGCAAGCGTTCATTCATCATCGTGACGCACTACCAACGCATTCTTGACTACATCAAGCCTGATTACGTCCACGTGCTGTATCAGGGGCGAATTGTGAAATCCGGCGATTTCACGTTGGTCAAACAACTGGAGGAGCAGGGTTATGGCTGGCTTAGTGAACAGCAGTAACGTGCTGCAACAGTGGCATCACTTGTTTGAGGCTGAAGGGGCAAAACGCTCCCCGCAAGCGCAGCAGCATTTACAACAATTGCTGCGTACCGGTCTGCCGACCCGTAAACATGAACACTGGAAATATACGCCGCTGGAAGGGCTGACCAATAGCCAGTTTGTCAGCATTACGGGGGAGATATCCCCACAGCAGCGTGATGCCTTAGCCATAACGTTAGACGCCGTGCGACTGGTGTTTGTCGATGGACGTTACATGCCAGCACTTAGCGATGCAACTGAAGGCAGCGGATATGACGTGAGCATAAACGACGAACGCCAGGGGCTGCCCGATGCTATTCAGCCAGAAGTGTTTCTGCATCTGACGGAAAGCCTGGCGCAAAGCGTTACGCATATTGCGGTGAAGCGCGGTCAACGGCCTGCAAAGCCATTGCTGTTAATGCATATTACCCAGGGCGTGGCAGGTGAAGAGGTGAACACTGCCCATTATCGCCATCATCTGGAACTGGCGGAAGGCGCGGAAGCGACAGTGATTGAACATTTTGTCAGCCTTAATGATGCCCGCCATTTTACCGGCGCGCGCTTCACTATTAACGTCGCAGCGAACGCCCACTTGCAGCATATCAAGCTGGCGTTTGAAAACCCGGTCAGTCACCACTTTGCCCATAACGATTTGCTGCTGGCAGACGATGCCACCGCATCTAGCCACAGTTTTCTGCTTGGTGGCGCAGTGTTACGGCACAACACCAGTACGCAACTTAATGGCGAAAACAGTACGCTGCGGATTAATAGCCTGGCGATGCCGGTGAAAAATGAAGTGTGCGATACCCGCACCTGGCTGGAACACAATAAAGGTTTTTGTAACAGCCGCCAGTTGCACAAAACTATCGTCAGCGACAAAGGGCGCGCGGTATTTAATGGTTTGATTAATGTCGCGCAGTATGCCATCAAGACTGACGGCCAGATGACCAATAATAATCTGCTGATGGGCAAGCTGACGGAAGTGGATACCAAACCGCAACTGGAAATTTATGCCGATGATGTGAAATGCAGCCACGGCGCAACGGTCGGGCGTATTGATGATGAGCAAATGTTCTATCTGCGTTCTCGCGGGATCAATCAGCAGGATGCCCAGCAGATGATCATCTATGCCTTTGCCGCCGAACTGACGGAAGCCTTGCGCGATGAGGGTCTTAAACAGCAGGTGCTGGCTCGAATCGGCCAACGGCTGCCGGGAGGTGCAAGATGACTTTTTCCGTTGAGAAGGTACGGGCCGATTTTCCGGTGCTCTCGCGTGAGGTGAACGGTTTGCCGCTGGCTTATCTCGACAGCGCCGCCAGTGCGCAGAAACCGAGCCAGGTGATTGACGCCGAGGCTGAGTTTTATCGTCACGGCTACGCGGCGGTGCATCGCGGTATTCATACGTTAAGCGCCCAGGCGACCGAGAAAATGGAGAACGTGCGTAAGCGTGCATCGCTGTTTATCAATGCCCGTTCGGCGGAAGAGCTGGTGTTCGTCCGTGGCACGACGGAAGGGATCAATCTGGTCGCCAATAGCTGGGGCAATAGCAACGTGCGGGCAGGCGATAACATCATCATCAGTCAGATGGAACACCACGCTAACATTGTTCCCTGGCAGATGCTTTGCGCGCGCGTTGGCGCAGAGCTGCGGGTGATCCCGCTTAATCCGGACGGCACGCTGCAACTTGAGACGTTGCCGAATCTGTTTGATGAGAAAACCCGCCTGCTGGCGATTACTCACGTGTCTAATGTGCTGGGGACGGAAAATCCGCTGCCGGAAATGATCGCACTTGCGCACCAGCATGGCGCAAAAGTGCTGGTGGATGGCGCTCAGGCAGTGATGCATCATCCGGTGGATGTGCAGGCGCTGGATTGCGACTTCTACGTTTTTTCCGGGCATAAACTGTATGGCCCCACCGGCATTGGCATTCTTTATGTTAAAGAAGCCTTGTTGCAGGAGATGCCGCCGTGGGAAGGGGGCGGGTCTATGATTGCCACCGTCAGCCTTAGCGAGGGTACTACCTGGACCAAAGCGCCGTGGCGGTTTGAGGCCGGCACGCCCAATACGGGGGGCATTATTGGTCTTGGTGCGGCGCTGGAGTATGTATCAGCTCTGGGGCTTAACAACATTGCTGAGTACGAACAGAATCTGATGCATTACGCGCTGTCACAACTGACAGCTGTGCCGGATCTTACTCTGTATGGGCCACCGGACAGACTTGGCGTTATCGCCTTTAATCTCGGTAAACATCATGCCTATGATGTTGGCAGTTTTCTTGATAACTACGGTATCGCTGTGCGTACCGGCCATCACTGCGCGATGCCGTTGATGGCGTTTTATAACGTTCCGGCTATGTGTCGGGCGTCGTTGGCTATGTATAACACCCATGAAGAAGTGGATCGTCTGGTGACAGGATTGCAACGCATTCATCGTCTGCTGGGATAACAGGGAGGCTCTATGGCTGTATTGCCGGATAAAGAAAAATTGCTGCGTAATTTTTTACGCTGCGCCAACTGGGAAGAGAAATATCTCTACATTATTGAACTGGGTCAGCGTCTGCCGGAATTACGCGATGAAGACAGAAACCCGCAAAATAGTATTCAGGGCTGTCAGAGTCAGGTATGGATTGTAATGCGCCAGAATGCGCAGGGAATTATTGAATTGCAGGGCGACAGCGATGCCGCCATTGTGAAAGGGCTTATTGCGGTTGTTTTTATTCTCTATGACCAGATGACGCCGCAGGATATTGTTAATTTTGACGTGCGCCCGTGGTTTGAAAAAATGGCGCTTGCTCAGCATCTCACCCCATCTCGTTCACAAGGTCTGGAAGCGATGATTCGTGCAATCCGCGCTAAAGCCGCTGCACTTAGCTAAACTAAAGGAACAGCTTTCATCTGGATGACTCACATTGCCGGATGGTCGATGTTTACTCTGACCAGCACAGGAGTGTTTCGGCTTCAGGTAAGCAAAAGCACCATCCGACGTCTTAGCGTGAGTCTCCGGCAAATACAGGAGGTTTACAATGAAACGCGCGTCTCTGCTTACACTGACCCTTATCGGCGCGTTTAGCGCCATACACGCTGCCTGGGCGGTAGATTATCCGCTCCCACCAACCGGCAGCCGACTGGTTGGGCAAAATCAAACGTATACGGTGCAAGAGGGGGATAAAAACCTTCAGGCCATTGCCCGACGTTTTGATACTGCGGCAATGTTGATTCTGGAAGCCAATAACACGATCGCCCCGGTGCCAAAACCAGGTACGACGATAACGATTCCTTCACAACTGTTATTACCTGATGCGCCGCGTCAGGGGATTATCGTTAACCTTGCCGAGCTGCGTCTTTATTATTATCCGCCAGGAGAAAATATCGTGCAGGTCTATCCGATAGGCATTGGCTTGCAGGGGCTGGAAACGCCAGTGATGGAAACGCGGGTTGGGCAGAAAATCCCTAACCCTACCTGGACACCGACCGCTGGTATTCGGCAGCGTTCGCTGGAGCGTGGCATAAAATTACCGCCAGTCGTTCCCGCAGGGCCTAATAACCCACTAGGACGCTACGCAATGCGCCTGGCGCACGGCAATGGCGAATATCTCATTCATGGCACCAGTGCGCCGGACAGCGTCGGTTTGCGCGTCAGTTCGGGCTGTATTCGTATGAACGCACCGGATATTAAAGCCTTGTTCTCCAGCGTGCGGACGGGGACGCCGGTGAAAGTGATCAACGAACCGGTGAAATACTCTGTAGAACCGAACGGAATGCGTTATGTGGAAGTACATCGCCCCCTGTCGGCAGAGGAACAGCAGAACGTTCAGACGATGCCGTACAAACTGCCTGTTGGCTTTACGCAATTCAAAGATAATCAGGCTGTTGATAAGAAGCTGGTGGATAAAGCTTTATATCGTCGGGCGGGATATCCGGTCGCGGTAGGCAATGGAACGGCACATGTCAGCAACTCGCCCGCAGTTGAGTCAGCTCAAAATGGCGAGCCTGAGCAGGGAAATATGTTACGCGCGACGCAATAGCAGTAATTAGCAGGCAAAAAAAATGGCGCACAATGTGCGCCATTTTTCACTTCACAGGTACTATTACTTGCGGTATTTAGTAGCCATGTTGTCCAGACGCTGGTTAGCACGAGCTGCGTCATCTTTAGCAGCCTGAACGTCGGAACGCATTGCGTTCACGTCGTTGCTCAGCTGGTCAACTTTAGCGTTCAGAGTCTGAACGTCAGAAGACAGCTGATCGATTTTAGCGTTGCTGGAGCAACCTGCCAGCAGAGTAGAACCCAGGATTACCGCGCCCAGTACCAGTTTAGTAGCTTTCATTATTAATACCCTCTAGATTGAGTTAATCTCCATGTAGCGTTACAAGTATTACACAAAGTTTTTTATGTTGAGAATATTTTTTTGATGGGAAGGCACTTATTTTTGATCGTTCGCTCAAAGAAACATCGAACGCTGGGTTTTAGATAAAAAAATTGAGAGAAAACAGGATGCTTCCATCGGATTCATCTTAGATAAAGTGAGATTATATAGTGAAATCCGATTTGATTTTTTATTGCTTCTGGTTATCGATTAAATAAAAAAAGCGCCCATCAGGGCGCTTGGATATACAAATTAATTCACAAAAGCAATATTACAGGACGTGAACAGATGCGGTGTTGGTAGTGCCGCTCGGTACAAGTGCACCGGAAACCATTACTACAACGTCACCTTTGTGCGCCAGACCGCTCTGCAGAGCCAGTTCTTTACCCAGGCGGTAGAAATCATCAGTAGAAGTGATCTCTTTAACCAGCTGCGGCACAACGCCTTTGCTCAGCACCAGCTGATGTGCAGTTTTTTCGTTAGTGGTCAGCGCCAGGATGGTTGCATCCGGGAAGTATTTACGCACTGCACGAGCAGATTTACCGCCCTGGGTTGCTACGACGATCAGCGGAGCATCCAGTTTTTCAGCAGTTTCAACCGCACCACGGCAAACAGCTTCGGTAATGCGCAGTTTACGGTTGTCGTTGTTGAACTCGAGACGGCTGTTCATCACGCGGTCGGTACGTTCGCAAATGGTTGCCATGATAGAAACAGCTTCCAGCGGGTATTTACCTTTTGCGGATTCACCAGACAACATTACTGCGTCAGTACCGTCGAGGATGGCGTTCGCAACGTCACCGGCTTCTGCGCGGGTCGGACGTGGGTTTTTGATCATGGAATCCAGCATCTGGGTCGCAGTGATAACGACTTTACGTGCGCGGATACATTTTTCGATCATCATCTTCTGGGCGAAGATAACTTCTTCAACCGGGATTTCAACACCCAGGTCGCCACGTGCAACCATGATGCCGTCAGATGCTTCGAGGATTTCGTCGAAGTTATTGAGGCCTTCCTGGTTTTCGATTTTGGAGATGATTTGGATGTTTTCGCCGCCGTGCGCTTTCAGGTGCTCACGGATTTCGATAACGTCAGAACGCTTACGGATAAAGGAAGCAGCAACAAAGTCTACGCCTTGTTCGCAACCAAATATGAGATCCTGTTTGTCTTTTTCAGCCAGTGCCGGCAGGGCAATAGAAACGCCTGGCAGGTTCACACCTTTGTTTTCGCCCAGGTCACCGTTGTTCAGTACCTTACAGATAACTTTGTTACCTTCAATGGCGGTAACTTCCATACCGATCAGACCATCGTCAACCAGTACGGTGTTGCCGACGGACAGGTCAGAAGTGAAACCTTCATAAGTTACCGCAACCATTTCGCTGTTGCCGATAACAGATTTGTCAGTGGTGAAAGTAAAGGTCTGGCCTGCTTTCAGAGAAACGTCATTACCGCCTTCCAGTTTCATGGTGCGGATTTCCGGACCTTTGGTATCGAGCAGGATAGCGGCAGTTTTACCTGTTTTGCTCATCACGTTGCGCAGGTTCTGAATGCGCTGACCGTGTTCTGCATAGTCACCATGAGAGAAGTTCAGACGCATGACGTTCATGCCCGCGTCCAGCATTTTAGCTAACATCTCTTCAGATTCGGTTTTTGGTCCGATGGTGCAAACAATTTTGGTCTTTTTCATGACAGTCTTAGTCTTTAAGTTGAGAAGGATAGGAGAAACTTGCTTTCTGGGCGCACTGCCGGAAAGCGAATCCGGTATTACGAAAGTGATGGTGCCTCGCTCTAAGGATAGGTGACATCGAAAAAGCGTGCAGAGGAATGTGTGCTTGTGTCTCAGCCCAACGTGAGTGCCTGTTTTTGAGTCGTTGAGTTCTACAGTCCAAAGTGCTGAAACCATTCAAGAGTCAATTGGCGCGCATTATACGCTGAAATTAATCCAAAAGGAAAACAAAAACAGCGTTTCAAAAAATATACAAGTCGCCAGACAATAAATTGTTATCAAAGATTTAACGTTCCTGGGAAAAGATTACGCAAAAACTTCGTTGTTTGCGCAACATCTGGAGGTGAGGTCGCCAGAGTGGGAGGAGTGTATGTTCATCAGGTGTATAAATACACCATCGCTCAATAGCTACAGTCAAAATAATTTATCGCGTTATTTATATGATTTTATTTGGTTTTTGTTTAATTGATTAGATTGATATATGCTGATAGTTGGCATGATAAATAGGTATAAAGAATGGGAAATCGAACAAAAGATGACGAACTGTACCGCGAGATGTGCAGGGTAGTCGGTAAAGTTGTGCTGGAAATGCGCGATTTGGGACAGGAACCAAAACATATTGTCATCGCTGGCGTATTACGCACGGCTTTAGCCAATAAACGCATTCAACGTAGTGAACTGGAAAAACAGGCGATGGAAACCGTCATTAACGCGCTGGTAAAATGATCGTTCAGGATGAAGTGCAACGCTTCATCCTGATACGTTTCTTTCAATCGCAGTCACAGCTAATTTTCATAAATAGCAACTGATGAAATTATATCAGTTGCGATATGTATTAAAGTGTATAACGATAATGTAATTTTTATTTTCTGGAATGAATATCACAAATAATTGTCGCTTAAATGAAATTAATTTCAGATGATAATAAATATCAGTCCACTTTTAATTTTTCACTTTGTGATTTTAATTGATAACGATCAATGTTAAGAGCTCAGAATAATCACATTATTTTTTCTCCTAACCATAAGGGATTAGTTTATCAGCGTTAAATCTTTCTCATACACTATCGGGTTAGGGAAAATATCTGGTGTTGGGGACAGAGTCAGCAGCGTATTAGTTGAATGCTTAATATCAGGCTGCTGAATTGTCAGCACTGTGTTTGCGAAGAGGATGCGAAATAAATGAACCCGGTTGGACGTCCACTATTAGATATTGGCTTAACGCGATTAGAATTCTTGCGTATATCAGGAAAAGGCCTTGCTGGTTTAACAATTGCCCCTGCGTTACTGTCACTTTTGGGTTGCAAACAGGAAGATATTGATAGCGGCACGGTTGGGTTGATAAATACCCCCAAAGGGGTGCTGGTGACCCAGCGAGCGAGATGCACAGGCTGTCATCGCTGTGAAATCTCTTGTACCAACTTCAACGATGGCTCAGTGGGCACTTTTTTCTCCCGCATTAAAATTCATCGCAATTATTTCTTTGGCGACAATGGAATAGGATCAGGCGGTGGCCTGTATGGCGATCTGAACTATACCGCTGACACCTGTCGTCAATGTAAAGATCCGCAATGCATGAACGTTTGCCCGATTGGCGCGATTACCTGGCAGCAGGAAGAAGGCTGTATTGTCGTCGATCATAAACGTTGTATTGGTTGTAGCGCCTGTACCACAGCATGTCCGTGGATGATGGCTACCGTAAATACCGAAAGTAAAAAATCCTCGAAATGTGTGCTATGCGGTGAATGCGCAAATGCCTGCCCAACAGGGGCGTTAAAAATTATCGAGTGGAAAGATATTACTGTGTGAATCTTGCAAAGGAAAAAATCATGGCTAACGGTTGGACAGGTAATATATTAAGAGTCAATCTCACGACAGGAAATATTACCCTCGAAGATTCCAGTAAGTTTAAAAGTTTTGTCGGTGGCATGGGCTTTGGCTACAAAATTATGTATGACGAAGTGCCGGCTGGCACTAAACCTTTCGATGAAGCGAATAAATTAGTCTTCGCTACAGGGCCATTAACTGGCTCTGGTGCTCCCTGTAGTTCTCGCGTAAATATCACCTCACTTTCCACTTTTACCAAAGGAAATTTAGTCGTCGATGCCCATATGGGCGGCTTTTTTGCCGCGCAAATGAAATTCGCTGGATACGACGTCATTATTATCGAAGGGAAAGCGAAATCACCGGTTTGGCTGAATATTAAAGATGACAAAGTTACCCTTGAAAAAGCAGATTTCCTATGGGGTAAAGGGACGCGAGCCACGACGGAAGAAATTTGTCGTTTGACCAGCCCGGAAACCTGTGTGGCAGCTATTGGTCAGGCTGGCGAAAACCTTGTGCCGCTCTCTGGCATGTTGAATAGCCGTAATCACAGCGGTGGCGCGGGAACTGGCGCAATAATGGGGTCGAAAAACCTCAAGGCGATTGCAGTTGAAGGGACTAAGGGGGTCAACATTGCCGATCGTCAGGAAATGAAACGTCTCAATGACTACATGATGACCGAACTTATCGGGGCTAATAACAACCATGTGGTGCCAAGTACACCGCAATCGTGGGCGGAGTACTCCGATCCCAAGTCTCGCTGGACGGCGCGTAAAGGTTTGTTCTGGGGAGCGGCGGAAGGCGGCCCGATTGAAACAGGAGAGATCCCGCCGGGAAATCAGAACACGGTCGGTTTTCGCACCTATAAATCCGTTTTTGACTTAGGTCCGGCGGCAGAGAAATACACGGTAAAAATGAGCGGCTGCCACTCTTGCCCAATTCGTTGTATGACCCAGATGAACATTCCTCGGGTCAAAGAGTTCGGCGTGCCCAGCACCGGCGGTAACACTTGTGTAGCAAACTTTGTCCATACCACCATCTTCCCGAACGGGCCGAAAGATTTTGAAGATAAAGACGATGGTCGTGTCATTGGTAATCTGGTTGGTCTGAATCTGTTTGATGACTATGGTCTGTGGTGTAACTACGGGCAGCTACATCGAGATTTTTCGTATTGCTACAGCAAAGGCGTGTTCAAACGCGTTCTGCCTGCTGAAGAGTATGCGGAAATTCGCTGGGATCAGCTGGAAGCGGGTGACGTTAACTTCATCAAAGATTTTTACTACCGTCTGGCGCATCGCGTGGGTGAGTTGAGCCACCTGGCTGATGGCTCATATGCCATTGCGGAACGCTGGAATTTGGGCGAAGAGTATTGGGGTTACGCGAAAAATAAACTCTGGTCACCATTTGGCTATCCGGTTCACCATGCTAATGAAGCCTCGGCGCAAGTTGGTTCCATTGTTAACTGCATGTTCAACCGCGATTGCATGACGCACACCCACATTAACTTTATTGGTTCCGGTCTGCCGTTGAAATTGCAGCGTGAAGTGGCGAAAGAGCTTTTTGGCTCTGAAGATGCTTACGACGAAACCAAAAACTACACGCCGCTCAATGACGCAAAAATTAAATATGCCAAATGGTCACTGTTGCGGGTCTGTTTGCATAACGCCGTCACCCTGTGCAACTGGGTCTGGCCAATGACCGTTTCGCCGCTGAAGAGCCGTAATTACCGTGGTGACCTTGCTTTAGAAGCCAAATTCTTCAAAGCGATCACCGGTGAAGAGATGACCCAGGAAAAATTAGATTTAGCCGCTGAACGTATCTTTACACTGCATCGTGCTTACACGGTAAAACTGATGCAAACCAAAGATATGCGTAATGAGCACGATCTTATTTGCTCCTGGGTATTCGACAAGGATCCGCAGATCCCGGTCTTTACCGAAGGAACTGACAAAATGGATCGCGACGATATGTACGCGTCTCTCACGATGTTCTACAAGGAAATGGGCTGGGATCCACAACTCGGTTGTCCGACACGTGAAACGTTGCAGCGTCTGGGGTTGGAAGATATTGCCACCGATCTGGCTGCACACAATCTGCTTCCGGCGTAAGGAATAGGTGAGATGAGCCATCAGGATGAGCTGCCGCTACCCGGCGTCAGCGAAGTTGATGAGGTGAAGCGTCAATGGTTGCAGGGGATGCGTCACACCGGTGATACGGTCAGTGAAGACATCGCAGAACCAGAACCTACAGACGTCCTGGCAGAGTTTATCCGCCAGCATTCGGTAACGGGTCAACTGGTGGCGCGCGGCGTGTTTCTCTCGCCACCCTATTCGGTTGCTGAAGAGGATCTGTCTGTTTTGCTGGAAGGCATAAAACAGAACGGAGACTACGCGGATATCGCCTGTATCACAGGAACTCACGATGATTACTATTACTCAACGCAGGCCATGAGCGAAAACTACGCGGCGATGTCTTTGCAAGTTGTGGAGCAGGACATTTGTCGCGCCATTGCTCATGTCGTTCGTTTTGAGTGCCAGACGTATCCGCGACCCTACAAAGTCGCCATGCTGAGGCAAGCGCCATATTACTTCCAGGACGCGCAGATTGAAGCCGCGATAGCCGCGATGGATGTTGCCCCTGAATATGCCGATATACGCCAGGTTGAGTCATCGACAGCGGTGCTGTACCTGTTTAGTGAGCGGTATATGAGCTATGGCAAGGCTTATGGCTTATGCGAATGGTTCGAGGTAGAGCAGTTTCAGAATCCCTGAAATTTCAGGGAAATGTCATGGACAGGGTGGACAGTTGCAGCCACTGCATTAGGGGATAATCAGATGTCCTTCACTCGACGCAAATTTGTTCTGGGGATGGGAACAGTAATCTTTTTTACTGGTTCTGCGTCTTCGCTGTTAGCGAACACCAGGCAAGAAAAGGAAGTTCGGTATGCCATGATTCACGATGAGTCACGGTGCAATGGTTGTAATATTTGCGCCCGTGCATGTCGCAAGACCAATTACGTTCCTGCTCAGGGAAGCCGTTTATCGATAGCACACATTCCTGTCACCGATAACGACAACGAAACGCTGTATCACTTTTTTCGCCAGTCATGCCAGCACTGCGAAGATGCTCCTTGCATTGACGTTTGCCCAACAGGGGCGTCGTGGCGTGATGAGCAGGGGATCGTGCGGGTAGAAAAATCGCAGTGCATCGGCTGCAGTTATTGCATTGGCGCTTGTCCGTACCAGGTTCGTTACCTTAACCCTGTGACTAAAGTAGCGGATAAATGTGATTTCTGCGCCGAGTCCCGGCTGGCAAAAGGGTTTCCGCCCATTTGCGTCAGCGCCTGCCCGGAACACGCATTGATCTTTGGCCGCGAAGATAGCCCAGAAATTCAGGCGTGGTTACAGGAAAATAAATACTATCAATATCAGCTACCTGGTGCCGGGAAACCGCATTTGTATCGCCGGTTCGGTCAACATTTGATTAAGAAGGAAAATGTATGAACCCGTCGCAAAATGCTGAACAGTTTCAGAGCCAGTTGGCGAACTATGTACCACAGTTCACCCCTGAATTTTGGCCGGTGTGGCTGGTCATTGCCGGGCTATTGCTGGTTGGGATGTGGTTAGTCCTGGGCCTGCACGCTTTGCTTCGTGCTCGTGGTGTGAAGAAATCAGCCACCGATCATGGTGAGAAGATTTATCTTTACAGCAAGGCGGTCAGATTATGGCACTGGTCGAACGCATTACTCTTCGTATTGTTGCTGGCAAGTGGGCTAATTAATCACTTTGCGCTGGTGGGCGCAGCTGCGGTCAAAAGTCTGGTTGCTGTGCATGAAGTTTGTGGATTCTTGTTACTGGTATGCTGGCTTGGCTTTGTTCTGATTAATGCCGTTGGGGGTAATGGTCACCACTATCGCATTCGCCGTCAAGGGTGGCTGGGGCGAGCGGCGAAACAAACGCGATTTTATCTGTCTGGCATTATGCAGGGGGAAGCGCACCCTTTTCCAGCGACAATGCAGTCTAAATTTAATCCCTTACAGCAGGTAGCCTATGTCGGGGTGATGTATGGATTACTGCCGTTGTTACTGGTGACGGGGCTGTTGTGTCTCTATCCGCAAGTCGTGGGCGATGCGTTTCCTGGCGTAAGATACTGGTTATTACAAGCGCATTTTGCTCTGGCATTTATTAGCCTCTTTTTCATCTTCGGTCATCTCTATCTTTGCACTACGGGGCGTACTCCGCACGAAACCTTTAAATGTATGATCGATGGCTATCACCGACATTAACGTATGATCATTACGCGAGAGAACCTGCGAGAGTGGCGTGTAGGAGCGGTCATATACCGCTGGTTTTTGCGCCATTTTCCGCAGGACGGCAGCTATGCCGATGTTCACCATGCGCTGATCGACGAAGGGTATACAGATTGGGCAGATAGTCTGGTTGAGTATGCATGGAACAAATGGCTGACAGACGAAAACTTTGCCCGCCAGGAAGTTTCTTCTATGCAAAAACTGGTCACAGAACCAGAGGAACCAACATTTTGCCGCCAGTTCTCCAGTGCCGAGGATAACGCACGCGTCGGGTGTTGCGACGATAACGCCAGAATAGTTACAGCAGGTTATGCGGCGCAAATTGCCAGCACGGGCTACAGCGTACGGATGGCTAGTGTGGGTTTTAACAGCCATATTGGCAGCTCAGGCGAGCGTGCCCGCGTGGCAGTGGTGGGTAACTCGACTCGAATCAGCAGTGCCGGAGATGGTAGCCGTATTGCGAATGCCGGGATGCGAGTACGCGTCTGTACTCCAGGTGAAAGGTGTCATGTCGCCAGTAATGGCGATCTGGTACAAATTGCCAGCTTTGGCGCAAACGCGAAAATTGCTAACAGCGGTGATAATGTTCACATCATTGCCAGCGGTGCTAACTCAACAGTAGTCAGTACGGGCGTGGTTGACTCGATTGTCCTCGGGCCTGGTGGCAGCGCCGCACTGGCATATCATGATGGCGAAAGAGTGCGCTTCGCCGTCGCCATTGAAGGTGAAAACAATATCCGTGCCGGAGTCCGCTATCGTCTCAATGCACAGCATCAGTTTGTTGAGTGCTGATTAATCAACCGAAAGACGCCGACGTGCACGGGATGCAGGTTTTACAATGGCCTGCGCCATAGCCTCGCCAATTTCTGCACAAGCCGTAAGTCCCTGGACGAAAGGCCGGTTGTGCATCAGCCAGGGTAAAGCACCGAACGCCACGCGACCACGAACTTCTTCAGGTTGCTGTAGCGTATAATCTTCACCAACATCAGGGATTTCCTCGCCTGTTTTCTGCAATTGTTCGCGTAGCCCAGGGAAAGGAATATCTTTCACTTTGAGTGGACGTTGGCCTCGGGCATCAATAAAAACATCAAACGAGTAGCTGTTATCCGCTGTTTTCAGAATTGTGCGCGTTTCGTTGTTTTCCATCTCGTAGTCCTCACCGAGGGCGAGAATATGAATGATCCCGGCTTCGCGTAAGGCCAGTAATCGTCTTATAGATTCTGAAGGGATTGCCGCATAATTATCGATAAAGACTCTGGCAAGACCTTTACTGAATCGCTTATGGTCGTGTTCATTCAGATGCGGCACAATTTCCTGTACAGCTTCATGCAAACGCAGAATGACATAACGCCAGGGGACGGTATGTTTTTGCCGTTTATGTTGCTCGACTTCGGCTAAGTTTTCTTCCGCCCAGCCAAAAGAGTCATGCTGTTTACGCTCGGCAAACCAGGTTTGCGCAAAGGTATCGACATTGAGGCGCTCTAACGCTATGCGTTGGCTCCAGTCTGGATCGGCAGAATTAATTTCTTGCTGTATCAATTTGAATACCCGATCCAACAGGCCTTCTGCACCTTTTTCTATTTCTGTATTTAAGGCCTGTTCTGTGACGATGCGTAACGGTTCGTAGGGGATGGGGCAATAGAAATCGGCTTCCGGTAAAATGCCCGTGCGTGACATCAACGTAATGTGCAGATTTTCACTGCTAATATCGCGTTGAAAGCTAATTTTTTGATTATCTTTTTCAATAAACGAACCATGCTGAATAGCAACGGCCATTGCTGCATCCAGTCCGCTCAAGGATGTTCCCATAATGCCCACGTTACAGGCATCGATCTTTGCTTCCATCAGACCCGACCACGGGCTGGGAAAATACGTTCGGGTTGCTTCTTCTTCATCAGGCCAGACGTGACCGGTGGCTATTACCGCTAAATCAAACGTCTCTGTGTGTAAATCCTGATTTGTAGCAAGTATCACGCCAGCATTTGTAATTTGCAGATCGGTAACCTGGCATGATTCATAAATAGCCACTTCAAATTTTTGCTGTCGCGCCTGATCTACTAATCGTAAAAATCGATCGCGGAAATATTCTCCCAGCAAAATACGCGGTAAAAACTGACGATCGTGCAAGGTTTCTTTTTTAACGCCGTAACGTTGTAGATGGCTGGCATCTTGCTTTTGTAGCCATTCGAGATACGTACAATAAATCGACGGTATTTCAATGCTGGCAATATTTGCCAGCATTAATTTAGAGTTTTCTTCGTCGTTGTACGGCATTCCGACACCGGCCTCGTCAGCTTGTTCGAAGATGGAAATAGAAAGCGGCGTTGGTTGCTGTAAAAGCGAGAAGAGAGTGTAGATCCCTGTTGGTCCGGCACCCACAATGGCAATTTTTTTCATTGTTACTTACCTGAATGTATTCTTTTGAATTTAGTGTTATCAGATAAGTTTGGTTGATATTTTTAGAATTTGGGAAATTTCAGACAGAGATGAAAAGGGCGCTAACCGCCCTTCATGGAGACTTGTCAGGCGAGTTTTGCTTGATTGATTTGACTCAGTGGCTCATTGATATCGAAAACTTTGGCGATAACTTCTGCAACGCCGAGGTTCTTCAGACGGGCAGTATGTTTATCCAGATAGGCAAGGGCGCTTTTTTCATCAGTGAAAAGGTAGATCCCACCGGCTTCGCGGTTCTTTTCACTTTCCGTCCATACCTTCCACAGAAAACCAGGTTCCTGATTAATCGACTCGGCAAGCGGTTTAAGCTGCTCAGCCATTGCGTCGCCAAGTGGGCCATTAAAAGCAAAATGAAGTTGTAACAAAGTTGCCATAGCGATTCTCCTTCTGATAACGCATACGAAGACAGTGTAAATCTTTTAACGTATTGGATACAGAGAAGAAACAGAGGGAAAAGGGAGAAGACCAGATTAAGAAATCTGGTGCGTCCGAGTGGACTCGAACCACCGACCCCCACCATGTCAAGGTGGTGCTCTAACCAACTGAGCTACGGACGCAGGATGGTGCGTTCAATTGGACTCGAACCAACGACCCCCACCATGTCAAGGTGGTGCTCTAACCAACTGAGCTATGAACGCAACGTTGTAGGTGACAACGGGGACGAATATTAGCGGCAGAGTGGGAAGGTGGCAAGAGGCAAAACGTAATTTTCTGCGGTATTTCGACCGTTTGCAGAGCTTTTAAGCAAATTGGCTATATTTTGTTGATTTGCAAGGGCGATTTTTATTCAGGATCGCATTTACATCTGACACAACCCACTATCTCGCGCATCAGGATATAAACCGAGTCGTTTGCCAGCAAATCAATTCTATCGTGGATAAATCCTCCGTAGCCTTTACACTTAGGTAGCGATAAGGGCACACAGATGCAGCAAAGGAATAAATCATGGGATCTGATGCAAAAAACTTGATGAGCGACGGGAAAGTGCAAATTGTTAAGACCGGCGAGGTCATTAGCGCGACTCAACTTACTGACGGTGAGTTGCTCGTTGAGACAGGCGGAAGAGCAGAAAACACCGTAGTGACAGATGCGGGTTGGCTGAAAGTGGAAACTGGTGGGATCGCCAAAGGCACACAATATGGCAACAATGGCACGCTATCGGTCAGTGACGGTGCAATTGCCACAGACATTGTTCAATCTGACGGTGGAGCAATTAGCCTCTCAACGCTCGCTACTGTTAATGGTCGCCATCCCGAAGGTGAATTTAGCGTTGATAAGGGCTATGCCTGCGGTTTGTTGCTGGAGAATGGCGGAAATTTGCGCGTACTGGAAGGTCATCGGGCAGAAAAAATTATTCTCGATCAGGCTGGTGGTTTATTGGTCAACGGGACGGCTTCATCAGCAATAGTGGATGATGGCGGTGAATTGTTGGTGTATCCGGGTGGGGAAGCCGGCAATTGTGAGATTAATCAGGGCGGCGTTTTTATGCTGGCGGGGAAAGCCAGTGATACGTTGCTTGCTGGTGGCACCATGAATAATCTCGGTGGTGAAGACGATAATACCATTGTTGAAAATGGAGCCATTTACCGTCTGGGGACGGATGGCCTTCAGCTTTATAGTTCCGGTAAGACGCAAAACCTGGCCGTTAATGCTGGTGGTCGGGCTGAAGTGCATGCTGGTACGCTGGAAAACGCGGTCATACAAGGTGGGACGGTGATCCTGATGTCACCCACCAGCGCGGACGAAAATTTTGTTGTAGAAGAAGATCGAGCACCGGTTGAACTGACCGGGAGTGTTGCCGTTCTGGACGGTGCTTCAATGATTATTGGCTATGGTGCAGATCTGCAACAATCAACGGTTACGGTACAGCAGGGTGGCGTGTTGATTCTCGATGGCAGTACGGTAAAAGGTGACAACGTCACTTTAAATGTTGGCAACGTCAATCTCGATGGCGGAAAAGTGTGGCTGATCACTTCTGCGGCAACACATGTGCAACTGAAAGTGAAACGCCTGCACGGAGAGGGAACGATTTGCCTGCAAACCAGCGCGAAAGAAATTTCACCTGACTTCATCAATGTGAAAGGGGAAGTTAGTGGCAATATCCTCGTTGAGATAACGGATGCCAGTCGGCAACCAATTTGCAGTGCGCTTAAACTGCAACCTGACGAAGACAGGATTGGCGCAACGCTCCAGCCCGAATAAAAACTAAGGCGCAATCTGTGAAGGTTGCGCCTTGTTTTTTAGCGAGCTGCGCGTTGCAGAATGATGGCTGATGGCAGACGTTGCAGGAAACGCATACGCAGCATCATCATAATAGCGGCAGAAGTCAGGCCAATAATAAAGCCGATCCAGAAACCTGCTGGCCCCATTGGCTCAACCACCAGATCGGTCAGCGCCAGAATGTAGCCGCTCGGCAAGCCTAATACCCAATACGCCGTAAAGGTAATATAAAAAATCGACCGCGTATCTTTATAACCACGCAAAATCCCACTGCCGATAACCTGTATGGAATCAGAAATCTGATACACCGCCGCCAGCAACATTAAATGTGCCGCCAGCGTTACGACCTCTGGATTATCGTTATACAGCAGGGCAATCTGTTCCCGCAGTGAAACCGTGAAAATTGCGGTCAGAGTCGCCATACAAACACCAACCATAAGTCCTGTCCGCGCGGCTGTTTGTGCATCCAGCGTTGAACCCTGGCCCAGACGATAACCTACACGGATGGTTACCGCTGCGGCCAGCGACATTGGAAGCACGAACATCAGTGAACTAAAGTTCAGTGCAATCTGGTGGCCTGCCACATCGATAATACCGAGCGGGGATACCAACAGCGCCACTACAGCAAACAGTGTCACTTCAAAGAACAACGCCAGCGCGATAGGTAGACCAAGCTGCACCAGTCGTTTCAATGCGGCGGAATCGGGTTTCGCGGTGCCTTTTTCGTTGCGGATATCGCGCATGGAACGGGCATGTTTAATATAAGAAACCATGGCGAGGAACATCACCCAATACACAGCCGCCGTCGCTACACCACAACCGACGCCACCGAGTTCAGGCATTCCGAAATGACCATAAATAAAGATATAGTTGACCGGAATGTTCACCAGCAGGCCAATAAAACCCATCACCATCCCAGGTTTGGTTTTTGCCAGCCCTTCACACTGGTTACGCGCGACCTGAAAGAACAGATAGCCCGGAGCACCCCACAGCAGTGCACGCAGGTAACCTACCGCTTTATCGGCGAGCGCCGGATCGATATTTTGCATGGAGCGGATGATATAACCCGCATTCCACAGAACCACCATAATGAGCACCGAGACAAAGCCGGCTAGCCAGAAACCTTGTCGTACCTGATGCGCTATGCGTTCACGGCGACCAGAACCATTCAATTGCGCGATCACTGGCGTCAACGCAAGCAGCAGTCCGTGACCGAAAAGAATAGCCGGGAGCCAGATAGATGTACCAATGGCGACCGCCGCCATGTCGGTGGCGCTATAGCCGCCCGCCATGACAGTATCGACAAAACCCATCGCTGTTTGGGCGATTTGCGCGAGAATCACCGGGATTGCTAATGCTAATAACAGACGCGCTTCACTGATATACTTCTGCACGTGAACACCTTTTATATTGTTGTTATATGAGAGACTAAAAAGCCGCCTGAATGGGCAGCAAAAAGAAGAAGCAGGGGAAATTCAGTCTATTGTAGCGAGGATTTATTAATTCTCCAGTGAAAAAATAACCATTCAGCCCCCTTTACTGGTAAGGGTGTTTCCCACCTGCTATTGTGCTGAACAGAATGCCTTAACTGATTTCAGGAGTTGTAAGTATGTTTACGGGGATAGTGCAGGGCACTGCAAAACTGGTGTCGATTGACGAGAAACCAAATTTTCGTACTCATGTGGTTGAGTTACCTGACTATATGCTGGATGGTCTGGAGACCGGTGCGTCTGTGGCACACAACGGTTGTTGCCTGACCGTGACGGAAATCAACGGTAACCATATCAGTTTTGATCTGATGAAAGAGACGTTACGCATTACTAATCTTGGCGATTTACAGGTTGGGGATTGGGTAAACGTAGAGCGTGCGGCTAAATTCAGTGATGAAATTGGCGGGCATTTAATGTCGGGTCATATTATGACCACCGCTGAAGTAGCGAAAATATTAACCTCTGAAAATAATCGCCAGATCTGGTTTAAAGTGCAGGATAGTCAGTTGATGAAATATATCCTGTACAAAGGATTTATCGGAATCGACGGTATTAGCCTGACCGTCGGCGAAGTAACGTCAACACGTTTCTGCGTGCATTTAATTCCAGAAACGCTGGAACGTACCACCCTCGGTAAGAAAAAACTCGGTGCACGCGTCAATATTGAAATCGATCCACAAACTCAGGCAGTGGTAGATACGGTAGAACGTGTGCTGGCGATGCGGGAAAAGGCGTTGAATCAATAACGGACTGAAATATGATATCGCCCCCAAACGGGGGCGATAGAATAACATTTAGCGTGCAACCCGAAGACCGTTTTCGACTCCTCGAGAGAACACCACTTGCCAGAGTTGAATATCACGGGCGCGGAAAGCACCAGCGCAAGCATTCAGATAATAGGTAAACATCCGTTTAAAGCGTTCACTGTAATTATCCGCAATTTCCGGCCAGGCGGCGAGGAATCGTTCATACCAGGCCATCAGCGTGGTATCGTAATCGGCGCCAAAGTTATGCCAGTCTTCCATCACAAAGTGTGGTTCGCTGGATTGAGCGATCTGGCGCACAGAGGGCAGGCAACCGTTCGGGAAAATATATTTATTAATCCACGGATCAACATTCAGATCGGTTTTTTTCGAGCCGATAGTATGTAACAGGAAAATACCTTCCGGTTTCAGATTGCGATCTACCACCTCAAAATAGGTGTTGTAATTTTTCGGCCCGACGTGTTCGAACATTCCCACTGAAACAATGCGGTCAAATTGATCGTTCAGGTCACGGTAATCTTGCAGCAATATGGTGACATCCAGACCTTCGCAGCGATCCTGAGCCATTTTCTGCTGTTCAGCAGAAATGGTGACACCCACCACACTTACGTCATAGTTAGACGCCATGTAGTGCGCCAGTCCGCCCCAGCCGCAGCCAATATCCAGTACGCGCATCCCTGGTTTCAACTGCAATTTTTCACAGATCATTTTAAGCTTCGCTTGTTGGGCAGATTCCAGATTATCGGCATCTTTCCAGTAAGCGCAGGAATACTGCATGAAGGGATCAAGCATACGGCTGAACAGGTCATTACCCAGATCGTAATGCTCTTTGCCGACTATCCAGGCACGTTTTTTACTCTGCAAATTGAAGAGACGAGCGCCTGCGATGCGCAGAGTGTCTTTGAAATGATGGGGGAGTTGGTTTTCGAGACCTGCGCGTAAGACTTTGCTAAAAAACATATCCAGTCGGTCACATTCCCACCAGCCATCCATATAACTTTCGCCTAACCCCAACGATCCTTCCTGCAGAACGCGTTTAAAAAAATCGGGGTTTTTAACACGAATATCCGCCGGGGCAGAACCGTTGATGGCTATACCGGCGCGGCTAAGTAATTCGTTGGCGATTCTGTACCAGTTGTCATCCGGTACGCTGACTTCTTCTATACACGATGAACTCATAGTTTCTCCATCACTGGTCGGTGATCAGAACCTTAAAACAGCGTAGACGCTTTTTGGGCTTTGTGAGAAATCTCGCAGAAAATCCGCGAGTCTATAATCCGACGTAGAACAGAGGGAAAGGAGGAACCCTTGCCGAAATGACCATCCATAGCAATCCGGGAACGCTCCTGTCCCCATAAAAACATAATATTTATCGTAATCTTAACAACTGGAAATTAGTATAGGCCGCTAATTTCAATCATACAACAAAATTTTGTTAGCAGCCTAAGTATAAAGATGTCGATATAGATCAATGTGATTCGCTATGAGCGACTTCGGCATTACCATGATTCTGGCAACCAGGTTCTTCACAACGTTGCATCATGTAACCCAGAGAAGCCAGTACCACGGTCGATAACATCACGCAGGTGGTGGTGAGCAGAGGTGTGCTAACGCTGATAAGCCAGGAAACCACAAGGCTTGCGAGGAAGCACAGTCCCAGTTGCAATGTGTTCTGCAATGCTGCAGCGCGGCCGGTCGCATGTGGGAAGGGGCGCAGCGCCTGGGCGACAACAATCGGGTAGATTGCGCCGTTGGCAATAGCCATCACACAGAATGGGATCAGGATTTCGACCAGCGAAACATGGCTAATGAAGCCAGCAGCCCAGGTCGCCACGACGCTGACAGCAAACAGCGCCAGCAGCCACGGTAATAATTGTTTGCCTTGCCATTTTTGCAATGCTGCGCGACAGCCATAACCACCAATCAGAAACGCGATGGTTTGTGGTACATAACTTAAACCAATGACTGCCGGGCTATAGCCCATCTCGCTAAGGATGAACGGTGAACCGGTCAGCCAGGCAAAGAAACTGGCTGAACAGGCTGCATAAATCAGCACGTTGCCGCGATAAGTTTTTGAACGCAGCAGATCGGTAAAGGTCAGTCCATCCTGACTATCGTTACGTGCTTTAGTCGTGGGTTTAAGCCAGAAAATGGGCAGAATCAGCACCACTGTAATGGCAAACAAGGTGGCGAAAATCGCCTGCCAGGAAAAATGAACCAGCAGCCAGCTACCTAAAAGAGGAGCAAGGGCAGGAGAGAGTCCCACCAATGGCATGATCGTGGCGAAAATACGATTCACTTTTTGTGAAGGATAGTAATCCGTCACCAACGCCTGCCAGATAACTGCGGCGGCACAGACACCAACCGCTTGCACAAACCGTAATACCAGCAGAGTGATGGCGTTATCCACCCATAACATCCCCAGACTACCTAATGCAAAAATTGTCAGGCCGATTAATAACACCGGTTTACGACCATAACGGTCGGAGAGCGGCCCCCATAGAAGTTGGGCTGCGGCAAAACCGGCAAGGAACAGACTAAGGCTGGCACTGACAGCAGACGCAGGCGTTTGCAAATCGGCCTGAATGGCGGCGAAAGCGGGCAGATACATATCGGTTGCCAGAAAACCGAGTACGCTCAAACCCGCCAGCCAGACTAAAAATCTTTTCCCAGGTTGCATGTATATTCTCTAAATTTCTCAATTAAACACCGTCGCAAAGTGTAGGGAGTGAAATTCCTGTTGTGAAACGGTAATATTTGATGACTGGTTTCAAAAATTTTGCAGGCAAACTATGTGGTCTGAGTATTCTCTCGAAGTGGTTGATGCGGTAGCGCGTAATGGCAGTTTTAGTGCTGCGGCTCAGGAGTTGCATCGCGTTCCTTCAGCGGTCAGCTATACCGTGCGTCAGCTGGAAGAGTGGCTGGCGGTGCCGCTTTTTGAACGGCGTCATCGTGATGTGGAACTGACCGCTGCCGGGGCGTGGTTTCTCAAAGAAGGGCGCTCTGTTGTCAAAAAAATGCAGATCACTCGCCAGCAATGTCAGCAGATTGCGAACGGCTGGCGCGGTCAGTTAGCCATTGCGGTGGATAATATCGTCAGGCCAGAACGTACACGGCAGATGATCGTTGATTTCTATCGCCATTTTGATGACGTTGAACTTCTGGTATTTCAGGAAGTATTCAATGGTGTCTGGGATGCGCTTTCTGACGGGCGCGTGGAACTGGCGATTGGCGCGACACGAGCGATTCCGGTGGGCGGTCGTTACGCCTTCCGTGATATGGGGATGTTGAGCTGGAGTTGTGTTGTTGCCCGTCATCATCCGCTTGCGTCAATGAATGGGCCATTCAGCGATGATACGTTGCGCAACTGGCCATCGCTGGTGCGCGAAGACACCTCGCGGACGCTACCAAAACGTATTACCTGGCTGCTGGATAACCAAAAGCGCCTTGTTGTACCGGACTGGGAATCATCGGCAACGTGTATTTCGGCTGGGTTATGCATCGGTATGGTGCCGACACATTTCGCCAAACCGTGGCTTAATGAGGGGAAGTGGGTAGCTCTAGAACTGGAAAATCCATTCCCTGATTCAGCATGTTGTCTGACCTGGCAGCAGAATGATATGTCGCCTGCTTTAACCTGGTTGCTTGAGTATCTCGGCGATAGTGAGACGCTGAATAAGGAGTGGCTGCGGGAGCCGGAAGAGACTCCCGCAACGGATGATTAACGACGATAGTCGCGGAACGGGCCATCAGCCACGGAGCGACGTTCAATCAACCGTGGATGAACTTCAATTGACTGCGGTTCTTCGCGTTTGTTGACGATACGATCCAACAGCATATTGAACGCCGTTTCACCCAGTGAATCTTTTGGCTGATGGATAGTGGTCAGTGCCGGGGTAAAGTAGCGAGCGTTGCGCACGTTATCATAACCGATCAGCGAAACATCCTGCGGGACGCGCAGACCCATTTCATCAGCGGCACAGAGCGCGCCCATCGCCATAATATCGCCGCCACAGAAGACAGCGGTAGGTCTGTGTGGTTGCGACAGGATTTGCTGCATGGCGCGATAACCTGATTCAGGCTCAAAGTCACCTTGCACAATCCAGTTTTCCGGCACTTTGATCATGGCTTCTTCCATCGCTTTCATAAAGCCCGCCAAACGACCTGCACCGGTGTTACGCTCCAGAGGACCAGGAATAACGCCAATTTCGCGGTGACCGCGTTCAATCAGATAGCGCCCGGCCATGTAACCGCCTTCAAAAGCGTTATCGATAACCGCATCGGTAAAGTCTGCTTTTGCTTCACCCCAGTCCATCACCACCATCGGGATATGGCGATACTCTTCCAGCATCGCCAGCAACGGTTCCGGATACTCCGAACACATCACCAGCAGGCCATCGACGCGTTTTTGCGCCATCATCGACAGATAAGCCCGCTGTTTCTCAAGATTGTTCCACGCATTGCCCAGAATCAGCGTGTAGCCTTTCTGGAAGCAATTTTTTTCTACCGCTTCAATGATCTCGGCGAAATAGGCCGCTTCGCTGCTGGTCGCCAGCAAACCGATAGACTTGGTGTGGTTAACCTTCAGGCTACGCGCCACCGCGCTAGGGGAGTAGTGTAATTCTTTGATCGCTGCCCACACAGCATTGCGCGTTTCTTCAGCGACGAAACGTGTTTTGTTGATTACGTGTGACACAGTTGTAGTGGAAACGTTTGCTCGTTTCGCTACATCTTTTATTGTTGCCATTCCATTTCACTCCAGACCCTAACTTCAGCTCCTGCAAAATCGCAAGGTAAACGTTTGCCTTTACACACCTTACGCACAACAAAAGTGTTGCGGTACGCCGGGAAAATGACACAGAGCGTCAGGAAGGGGTCAATGGCCAGTACGCAAATAGTGTAAGCGTGGAATTTTGGCCGATCTTGATGAAAAGGGGAAGTAGTAAAAACACTTATCATTATAAATGGCGGGAGATTTTTTCATCACAGTATGTAAAAATGCGTAATATCACTTTTTGTGGGGTAATAAAAAGGAGAAAACTTGATGAGCACCGACCTTAAATTTTCACTGGTAACAACCATTATCGTTCTTGGTTTGATCGTGGCCGTGGGTTTGACTGCCGCGTTACACTGATTTCCCCTCGAGGGAGCGCGTTCTCCCTCACATCTCCTTCCTCTTTGTTAGCAAAATGGCAAAAGTGTTTTCTCTTTTTGTTATTTTCATTCTTTTGTGATTGATGTCATGCTTTCGCCACTTTGATGAACATCGCGTGATGACGCGAAGAGGTGGAGATTAGGCATGAAAATTAACTATCCGTTGCTGGCGCTGGCAATTGGCGCATTTGGTATCGGGACAACGGAATTCTCGCCAATGGGCTTGTTGCCCGTTATTGCGCGTGGTGTGGATGTCTCGATTCCCGCTGCCGGAATGTTAATCAGCGCCTATGCGGTTGGCGTGATGGTTGGCGCGCCATTGATGACGCTTCTGCTTTCTCATCGTGCCCGCCGCAGTGCGCTGATTTTCCTGATGGCGATTTTCACCCTCGGTAACGTACTTTCTGCCATCGCACCGGATTATATGACGCTGATGCTTTCACGCATTTTAACCAGCCTGAATCACGGGGCGTTTTTTGGCCTGGGGTCTGTCGTGGCAGCAAGCGTGGTGCCAAAACATAAACAGGCCAGCGCAGTTGCAACTATGTTTATGGGCTTAACCCTCGCGAATATCGGTGGCGTTCCGGCGGCAACCTGGCTTGGGGAAACTATTGGCTGGCGTATGTCATTTCTGGCAACGGCGGGGCTGGGTGTGATTTCAATGGTGAGCCTGTTCTTCTCTTTACCTAAAGGTGGCGCAGGGGCGCGGCCTGACGTGAAAAAAGAGCTGGCGGTACTGTTGCGTCCACAGGTGCTGTCTGCATTGCTGACGACGGTGCTGGGCGCTGGCGCAATGTTCACCCTCTACACCTATATTTCTCCGGTACTGCAAAGTATCACTCACGCAACGCCGGTGTTCGTCACGGCAATGCTGGTGCTGATTGGTGTCGGATTCTCTATCGGTAACTTTCTCGGCGGCAAACTTGCAGATCGTTCAGTTAACGGCACGTTGAAAGGCTTTTTGCTGCTGCTGATGGTGATTATGCTCGCGATCCCGTTCCTTGCGCGAAATGAGTTTGGCGCGGCTATTAGCATGGTGGTGTGGGGCGCTGCAACCTTTGCTGTCGTACCGCCGTTGCAGATGCGTGTGATGCGCGTTGCCAGCGAAGCGCCGGGTTTGTCTTCATCAGTAAATATTGGTGCCTTTAACCTTGGAAATGCGCTGGGTGCCGCAGCCGGTGGTGCAGTGATTTCCGGTGGTCTGGGATACAGTTTTGTGCCGGTGATGGGGGCGATTGTCGCGGGGCTGGCATTGTTGCTGGTATTTATGTCAGCCAGAAAACAACCTGAAGCAGTTTGCGTTGCCAACAGCTAATAAACAAAAACGCAGAAGGATAACCTTCTGCGTTACAGTTTGCAGGCAAAGTGCGATTTATCTTGCCGGATGTGGTGTTAATGCCTCATCCGCGTAGGCCTGATAAGCGTAGCGCATCAGGCAATGCTGCATTTGCCATCAGTGATTATGCGGCGAGATTTTTCGCTACGAATTCCCAGTTTACCAGCGCCCAGAAGTGCTCCAGATAACCCGGACGTGCATTGCGATAGTCGATGTAATAAGCGTGTTCCCAGACATCAACGGTCAGCAGTGGAGTCGCATCGGTGGTCAGCGGAGTACCTGCGTTAGAAGTGGAAACGATAGCCAGTTTGCCATCGCTGTTTTTCACCAGCCAGGTCCAGCCAGAACCAAAGTTTTTGATCGCAGCATCAGTAAACTGAGCTTTGAAATCGGCAAAGCTGCCAAAAGAAGCGGCGATAGCTTCAGCCAGTTTACCCGTCGGTTCGCCACCCGCGTTTGGCGCCAGGCAGTTCCAGTAGAAAGTGTGGTTCCAGACCTGAGCGGCGTTATTGAATACACCACCTTCAGAGCTGCGAATAATCTCTTCCAGTGATTTACCTTCAAACGCAGTACCTTTGATCAGGTTGTTCAGGTTAGTGACATAAGTCTGATGATGTTTGCCGTAGTGATACTCGATAGTTTCCGCAGAAATGTGCGGTGCCAGAGCATCTTTAGCATATGGTAGTGCAGGTAATTCAAATGACATTGCTACTCTCCTTTATTATTAATTGGCATACGTACAATAGCCTTATTGTGCGTATGGATAGGGTAGCAAATTAAAAGGTGATACAAAAGATGAACTTACCCTGTTGCCGTAACAACAGGGTAAAGTTTTAGCGAAGTGTTTTTGGGGTCATCACCCGACGAGCGCCAACATAGTGGCGTTGCCAGTAATCTTCACTTAACGAAGTGATTTTAATTTCCTGACCACTGCGTGGTGACTGAATAAATTTGCCGTTGCCGACATACACGCCAACGTGATCGGCGGTTCCGCGCCCCTGAGTGCGGAAGAAGACAAGGTCGCCGTTTTTCAGTTCGCTGCGATCGATCGGCGCGGCGTCACGCAGGTGATACATTTCGTTAGCCGTGCGTGGAATACGGATCTTCACCAGATCTTTATACGCGTAATAAACCAGTCCGCTGCAATCAAAACCGGTACGCGGTGAGCTGCCGCCCCAGCGATATGGTTTGCCAATTTGCTGCATCAGCTTATTCATAGCCACTTTTGTGGCTTTCTGTACTTTGGCTTTATGCGCGTCGGCGATGGTTCCCTGTGTGGCATTCTTGACTTTCACACAACGTGACTTATAGCCTTTACGTTTGGTGCATTTTTCCGTAAAGCTGACTGACGCCGTTTTATTGACGGCTTGTTTGCTGCGAGTTTTGGCGTTTTTAGAAGCTGTAATGGAGGATTTTTTAACGGAAGAAGCAGTTTTATTTTTAGTAGTACTTTTACTGGCGGCTTTTTTCGCTGTTTTCTGGCTGGCTTTATTGGTCTTTTTGGTGGTTGCCGTGCTTTTCTTTTTATCTGCTTTTTTGGTGATGTGAGTGGTAGCAGAACTCTCCCTGGCTTGCTTTGAAGCATGTGCCATAGGCGTTAAAGGCAGGGTGGTAAAAAGTAAAGCACAGAGCGTGATCGAAATACGGTTTATCCGCGCCACTGAGCGTCCCTCTGTTAAGGCAGGTCTATCATGCCTGCGTCTGATTTACAAAACTTGATGATTCTAATGCATAGAAGAAGAGAAAGTTAATAGCTTTTATTGTTAAAAAATACGTTTCGTCGGCGAGCGCAAAAAAATGCAGCAGGCAAAGCTAAAAATGGTTATAAAAACACCACGTTGCTGCGTGCCAGAGAAGAAAAGAATATTTGAAATGCAACATATAGAGCAAAGGGATAAAATAGCAAAAGCGTGATGAAAATGTTATTTTCCGTTGCCGCACTGACCCGCTACAATGTCAGATTACTGCCGTAAAGAAGTTTGAGGAAGCAAGACAATGAGCACCACTATCGAAAAAATCCAACGCCAGATTGCTGAAAACCCGATCCTGCTGTACATGAAAGGTTCACCGAAACTGCCGAGCTGCGGTTTCTCTGCCCAGGCAGTCCAGGCGCTTGCCGCATGTGGCGAACGTTTTGCCTATGTTGATATCCTGCAAAATCCGGACATTCGTGCGGAACTGCCGAAATACGCTAACTGGCCGACTTTCCCGCAACTGTGGGTTGACGGCGAACTGGTAGGCGGCTGTGATATCGTGATCGAAATGTATCAGCGCGGCGAACTGCAACAGCTGATCAAAGAAACTGCCGCTAAATACAAGTCTGAAGAGCCGGACGCGGAGTAATCCGTCCTGCAATACTGACGGATGCAAACAAGCATCCGTCAGTGCTTTATCTATCCCCAATCCAGCCCTTGTGGCGAACTTGAAAATCCCGCTTCACGCAGCAGCGTAAACATCGGCGTTTGCCGGACGGGTTGATCATTCACTTCTGTCAGCGTAAAGCGCAGCCGTGGTTCGCGACGCAGTGCGGTAGTCAGCGCCTGGAAAACCTCTGCGGCGAGTAATTCCTCTTTTTCCTGCCAGACCAGCATTTTTTTGCCACCTTGCGCCAGATAGAGTAACAATTTGCCGCCAGAAACGACCACCAGCGCACCCGCCCGACGCGTTGGAACCAGCGTTGCCGGATGTGCAGGCCAGGGCAGGAGAGTTCCCCACACATTAGCCGGATCGTTGGCAGAGAGCGCCACTGGCGTATAGTGCCGCGTCTGCGTGGCTTGTGTCGCCAGATCGCGCAATCGGTCAATAGTCAGGCGATCAGCAAATTGCGCGCCGCCAAGACCTTCAACAAAACGACCACGCATAATTCGCCCGGAGTCTTCCATGCTTCGACAAAGCGTTTGCATTGACGGAAATCCGCCAGGGATATTCTCGGCTATCACCGCCTGACGACTGACGATGCCGTAGCGGTCGAGCATATTTTCCGCCAGCGCCAGCATCCTTTCAGTATCGTTCAGTGGCTCCACCTGTAATAACGACCAGCGTCCAGCCAGCTTCGGCGTGTTGTAAGATACCAGTGGCGAGATGGACGACGTATAGGCAGGACGTCCACGCCGGGTCCGGTGACTGCGGCGAGTTGAGGGACGCGCGCTGGTACTGCTGCGGGTGAGGGCGCGTAACGGTGCCCAAATATCGCAGGAAATGACGCCTTGCCAGACCAGCTCCCATAACGCTTCTTGCAGGGGCGAAGCATCTACCGGTTGACCGATTTTCTCGCCTACCCGTTGAGCGATTTGTTGCGCAAACCAGGCGCCGCCGTCAGCCAGAACCGCGATAATCGCTTGCTGAATCGCTGAACGTTTTGCGTGATCATTTTCTACTGGTGTTAACGATTCTGCGGCATATTCCTGCAAATGCAGAGCCACCAGACCGTCATCATCGCCCAGTTTTTTTTGCCCCGACCAGATAACTGCGCCGGTTGCCAACAGTTCATCGAGCATTTCTGGCGAATAGTCGCGCACGCGGGCTGGCAGGATCTGGCTTTCCCAGAGCGAGGCGGGTAAACCAACACCGGCAAGTTGTTCGATCACCCGCATGACACCATCCACCCCCTCATAAACGCCTGTAGACGTTGCGGCAAAAAGCGCCGGGCTGCCATCGGTAGCGGGCAACACGCCCTGACATTCCAGCAGCAATCGCGCATAGACTGTAGACGGAACTGGACGCGTCGCTTCTCTGGCAGCCTGCAGCGAGCGTAAGCGCAGACGACGGAAAACTTCGTCGCTCACCCAGACGTCTTGTTGCAGATTCATCACCAGCCCCCGTTCGCGCAGTTGCTGAAGTTGCTCTTCGACAATGGCAATACCGAGGCCAAAATCACGGGCAAGTTGTTCCGCCGTGACCAAAGCATGAGTCCGGAGATAGCGCAGAAAGAGATCGCGAAGCGGGTAATTTACGCGGTGCAGGTAGATTTCGGGTAGTGAGTGCGGCAATGGTACACCGAGGGCGTCTCGTAGCCTGGCTGCGTCATCCATGCAGGCCAGGTGCTTCTGACCTGCAATCATCGCCGGGAAGATTCGTTTTGCCGCGAGAAGGTTTTCCACATACGTCTCAATCTCTTCACTGCTGCCTGTATGCCGTTGTACCAGATCCTCAACGGTCATTGGCCCCAGTTCGCGTAGCAGGTCAAACAAACCTTCTTCACCTTTCGCTTCTCTGCCAGCCGCTAGCCGCTGTAACTCTTCTTCCACCTGGCGTATGACCTGCGGGTCGAGTAATTCACCCGGATCGACCTGACCGAGTAGATTGCGCAGTAACTCGCTGTCGAGCGACAATACGGATGCCCGGCGCTCTGCCAGCGGGGCGTCGCTCTGGTACATAAATTCCGCGACATAGCCGAACAATAAACTGGCGGCGAAAGGCGAGGGCGTACTAGTCGTTACATCGGATATTTGTATTTCGCCACCGTTCAGGCGACGCATCAAACGTTCCAGCGCGGGAAGATCATAAACATCTTGCAGGCATTCACGTAGGGTTTCGAGAATGATCGGAAAATCAGGATAACCCTGGGCGATTTCCAGCAACTGGCTGGCTCGTAGTCGTTGTTGCCACAGTGGCGTGCGATGCCCCGGCGTGCGGCCGGGCATCAGCAATGCCCGCGCGGCACATTCACGGAAACGAGCGGCGAAAAGAGCCGAGCTGCCTACCGCTTCGCGGACAATTTGCAGCAATTTTTCTGGTTCAAACAAGAAAATGGCGGCGTCAGGCAATTTACCATCGGTGTCAGGAATGCGCGCAACAATGCCGTCATCACTGGCAACTACTGAGGCGTCAGCGCCCCATAGTGCATGTATTCGTCCTGCAATCGCCAGCGCCCAGGGTTCATGCACGCGTCTCCCATAGGGAGAGTGCAAAATAATACGCCAGTCGCCAATTTCATCACGGCACCGTTCGAGAACCAGATGACGGCTGCCAGGAACAATGCCCGTTGCTTTGCGCTGCTCGTCAATCAGTCCCTTAATATTGGCGAGCGTATTTTCTTCCACCAGCCACGGGGGAATACTCCCGGAAAAGAACGCGCCATCCGCCAGCAAATGGAGAAAATCGCCGATCATCTCGCCTAATTCAGACGGACGTCCGTTTCCTTCGCCGCGCCAGAAGGGAAGTCTGGCGGAGCGTCCGGGCGCAGGCGTCACAATCACCTGATCGCGGGTAATTTGCTGGATCCGCCAGGAGGTAGCACCGAGGGTGATAATGTCATTCACCCGCGATTCATACACCATCTCTTCATCCAGTTCTCCTACCCGACGAGATCCGGCCTGTTCTTCACCTTCCGGTAATAACACGCTGTACATGCCACGATCCGGAATGGTGCCACCGCTGGTCACCGCCAGCAGTTGGGCGCCTGGACGCGCAGTTAATATTCCACTTTCCCGATCCCAGATAAGTTTTGGGCGAAAAGCGGAAAAATCACCAGAAGGATAGCGCCCGGAAAGCATATCCAGCGTGGTGTCAAAAACGCGCCTCGGTAGATCTTTCCACGGTGCGGCACGGCGCACGCGGGCGTACCATTCGTCCACCTGTAATGCGTCCATCGCCGCAGCGGCAACAGTTTGCTGCGCCAGAACGTCGAGTGGATTATGCGGTGGTGTCAGGTTTTCCAGCTTGCCTGCGAACATACACTCCACAATGACGGCGGAATCGATTAAATCACGCCGGGTTCGGGGGAAGAAAAGCCCGTTGGAGATGCCACCGACCTGGTGTCCGGCGCGCCCAATGCGTTGTAACCCACTGGCAACAGAAAGCGGCGTTGCCACCTGAATCACCAGATCCACCGCGCCCATATCAATCCCCAGTTCGAGACTGGAAGTGGCGACCACGCAGCGTAATTCACCCGATTTCAGCGCCTGTTCGGTGATTGCTCGTTGTTCTTTAGAGACGGAGCCGTGGTGTGAGCGGGCAATATAAACGTCGCTACTTTGCACGCGGTTAGAGGTTGCGCCGGAGGTAGACTCAAAATTTGCCGCATCAACGGCGATAGTCGGGGAACGCTGTAATCGTGCAGCGTAAAGCTCATTTAGTCGTGCCGTCAGTTTTTCCGCCAGTCCGCGAGAATTGGTGAAAACAATGGTCGAGCGATGGCGCAACACTTCATCAAGAATGCCGGTTTCAATATATGGCCAAATTGATCCTTCTCTGCCTGCATGGCTGTCTTCGCCGGTGCCGATGGTGACTGATGAGACATCATCCATATTGGCGACAGGAACGACAATCCGGATTTGCGGATGGCGCATTGCGGGCGGGTTGACTACCGTGACCGGGCGATCGCCACCCAGAAATTCCGCCACATCGCTGACCGAGCGCACGGTAGCGGAAAGACCAATTCGCTGTGCTGAGGTGTGGAGCAGCGCATCGAGTCGCTCCAGACTTAACGCCAGATGCGCACCACGTTTACTGCCCGCTACCGCGTGGACTTCATCAATAATTACCGTTTCGACGCCGCGTAGCGTTTCGCGTGCGCGGGAGGTCAGCATCAGATAGAGTGATTCGGGCGTGGTTATCAGAATATCCGGCGGATTACGGGTCAGTTTGCTGCGTTCTTGTGCGGGAGTATCGCCAGTGCGGATACCCACACGAATGTTGACTTCCATTTCGCCACGCTGCCGCCGCTCATCCGCAATGCCCTGTAACGGGATCTGTAAGTTGCGTTGAACGTCGGTGCCTAAGGCTTTAATTGGTGAAATATAGAGGATGCGCGAGGTTTTACGCTTATGCGCTTCGCTTGCATGTTCTCCGCCTTCGCGGAAGAGTTGATCGAGGGCGTAGAGAAAAGCGGCCAGCGTTTTTCCGGAACCTGTTGGTGCAATCACCAGCGCATGTTCACCGTGTGCCGCCACATGCCAGGTTTGTGACTGAACAGCGGTCGGCTGTTTAAAGGCGCGAAGAAACCAGTCGCGGGTCGCCGGTGAAAAAACGTCCGGCAGCGACGATGAAGGATTTGGGTTATCTGCCATTAACGCTATTCCCCGTGAATATCATGCATGATGCGTGGAATAGCCTCACTATAGATGCCTGATTCATTGCATGTCATCAGGCATCGACTCGATTACACCTCTTCGGCGGCAGGCAGCGGCCAACCTCCCAGCCGTTTCCAGCGGTTGACGATTTCACAAAACAGCACAGCGGTGCGTTCGGTATCGTACAGCGCGGAGTGTGCCTGAGTGCTGTCAAACTCCATGCCAGCGGTCTGGCAGGCTTTTGATAATACGGTTTGTCCGAGCGCCAGCCCGGCCAGTGCAGCAGTGTCAAAAGTGGCGAAAGGGTGGAACGGGTTACGTTTCAGTGAGGCGCGTTCTGCGGCGGCCATCATAAAGCTGTGGTCGAAATTGGCGTTGTGCGCCACCATAATGGCACGGTTACAGCCGCTCGCTTTAATGCCTTTACGTACAACTTTGAAAATCTCATGCAGTGCCTCGTATTCACTGACCGCGCCACGATCGGGATCGTTCGGGTCAATGCCGTTGAAGGCGAGGGCTTCTGGTTGCAAATTAGCGCCGACAAACGGCTCGACGTGGAAATGTAATGTGGTGTCCGGCATCAGCCAGCCTTGTTCATCCATTTTCAGGGTGATGGCGGCAATCTCAAGCAGCGCATCGGTTTTGGCGTTAAATCCGGCTGTTTCAACATCGATCACAACAGGATAAAAACCACGAAAACGGTCGCACAGACCGGTAAGTTGAGCGTTATCGGACATCTGATTCTCTTAATACGGATAAATTGCAGCGCGCATTATGACAAATATTACTTGCCGATGCAGTAAAGATGCGGGCGTGATGAGTGCACGCCCGGCAGGAGATTAGTTGCCCAGACCGCGACCGGCGTCTTTCTCTTCGATCAATTCAATTTTATAACCGTCCGGATCTTCCACAAATGCGATAACCGTAGTACCGCCTTTTACCGGACCGGCTTCACGGGTCACGTTACCGCCGTTCTGACGGATTTTTTCGCACGCTTCAGCGGCGTTATCAACGCTAAGGGCGATGTGACCATAAGCGGTGCCGAGTTCGTATTTATCCACGCCCCAGTTATAGGTCAGCTCAATCACCGCTTCTTCGGTTTCCGGGCCGTAGCCAACAAACGCCAGTGAGTATTTATATTCCGGGTTTTCGCTGGTACGCAGCAGTTTCATGCCCAGCACGTTGGTATAAAAATCGATGGAGCGTTGCAGATCGCCAACGCGCAGCATGGTGTGAAGAAGACGCATCTTTATATCCTCAAAATGGCTAACAGATTCAAAATGTTGTTTTAGTATAGCGGCGGCTTTGCGCCGCTCGCAATGTTAGATCACAGCGTAGGGTAATCGGTATAACCTTCTGCGCCGCCGCCGTAGAAACTTTCGGCACGCTGTGGGTTAAGTTCGGCTTTGCGCTGCAGGCGAGCGACCAGATCCGGATTCGCAATCCAGTCGCGACCAAATGCCACCGCATCAATTAACCCTTTGCCGATCAGCGTTTCCGCTTTTTCTACCGTATATGCACCAGCCCCGATAATCGGGCCGTGGAAACGGGCGCGTACTTTTTCGCGGAAAGCCTCGGTATATGGTTTGCCGCCTGCCCAGTCAGGTTCGGACATATGCAGATAAGCAATGCCGCGTTTGCCCAGTTGTTCAATCAGATACAGTGCATCGGCTTCTTCATTCGGGCCGTTATCCGTATTCTGGAAAGTACCGATTGGCGAAACGCGAATGCCAATGCGATCGGCACCCCATTCTTCAATCCCGGCATCAACAACTTCCAGTACCAGACGAGCGCGATTTTCCACGCTACCGCCGTACTGATCGGTACGATGGTTTGAAGAAGGCGACAGGAACTGATGCAGTAAATAACCGTGAGCAGAGTGAAGCTCTACCAGATCAAAACCGGCTTCACGCGCGTTAGCAATGGCCTGACGGAAATCATTGACGATCCCCGGAATCTCTTTCAGCTCCAGTGCACGCGGCATAGATGTCTCGACGCGGATCGCCTGACCATTTTCATCGCGCAGAGAAGTACGCGTTCCCGCACTAAGTGCCGAAGGTGCTACCGGAGCCTGGCCGCCAGGTTGCAGGCTGGCGTGAGAAATGCGCCCCGTATGCCAAAGCTGTACGGCGATATGACCATTTTCAGCATGAACACCAGCGGTGATTTTTTTCCATGCCGCGATTTGCTCCGGGCTATGAATACCAGGTGCGCCCGCATACCCTTTTGCCTGAGCGGAAACTTGAGTGGCTTCGCTAATAATCAAGCCGGCACTGGCACGTTGGCGATAGTATTCCGCCATCAACGGAGTAGGGATGTCACCCGGCTCAATGCTGCGCAGACGTGTCAGAGGGGCCATAAAAATACGGTTTGCCGCCGTGATCGCGCCCACTTGCAGTGGGGAATACAGTTTTTCAGATGACATAAAGGCTCCCGGTCGTCTGGTGATGAAAAAATGCCTGCTAAACGGCAGGCGTCGCAATAATGGTTTTTACATGTGTTAGCGCGTTTTCCAGCGGCCCGGAACTGCGCAAAATTTTGGCCTGCAGATTGGCGCCCAGCCACAGCGCGTAAAGTACTTGCGCTTGTTGTAGCGGTTCACCACAAAAGGTTAAACAGTGGCTGGCACGGCCATTTTCCAGTGCCTGAGAGAGCAGGGCGATCACGCCACGAGCGCCTTTATCCATCGCGCTGCGCATATCTTCTGACAGATCGCACACTTCGGCAGAGAGCTTTACTGTCAGGCATCCGCTGATAGTTCCATGCTGGCTAAACTGGTTAAGTGTCTGCTGGTAATAAGCCAGTATGCGGTCGCGGTAGTTACCTTCGCCGGATTGCAGCAACTCCGCTAGTCGCAGGTGATACGCCGCGTAATGACGCTCAAGCATGGCAACGCCAAACGCTTCTTTAGAGCGAAAGTAGTGATAGAACGACCCTTTCGGCACTTCAGCGATTTTCAGTAACTCGCTTAATCCCATCCCGGTGAATCCACGTTGCAGGCAAAGCTGCTCACCCGTAGCCAGGAGGTGTTCGCGAGTATCATGTTCGGTGTGTTTGTTCATGTATTCGAGTGTAGTAGACCGGTCGGTCTAGTGCAAGTAAAGTTGCTACTTTGGGCATTAACAGCTTCAATAGTGGTAATAATCTTATCTTAGGAGGGCGAAGTGGCGGAGCAATTAGAGTTCTTTCCCGTCCAGAGCCCGTGCCGGGGAATTTGCCAGTCCGATGAACGCGGATTTTGCCGTGGCTGTTATCGTAGCCGGGATGAGCGTTTTAACTGGAATAAAATGAGCGATGGCGAAAAACAAGAAGTGTTGCGCCTTTGTCGGCAACGACTTATGCGTAAATTACGCGCGAATAAGCCAGCGCCATCAGACGAACCTGAGCAACCATCACTCTTTTGAGCCTAATCTTGCGTATACTCCTCTCATATCTGATAAGAGGAAGCGATTATGGTTCAGCGTATTACTATTGCGCCGCAAGGCCCGGAGTTTTCCCGTTTTGTGATGGGCTACTGGCGATTGATGGACTGGAATATGTCCGCCCGCCAGTTAGTCAGTTTTATTGAAGAGCATCTGGATCTCGGCGTGACTACTGTGGATCACGCTGATATTTATGGTGGCTATCAGTGCGAAGCGGCGTTTGGCGAGGCGTTGAAACTGGCGCCTCACCTGCGTGAACGGATGGAAATCGTCAGTAAATGCGGTATCGCGACGACCGCGCGTGAAGAAAACGTCATTGGTCATTACATCACTGACCGCGACCACATCATTAAGAGCGCCGAACAGTCGCTGATTAATCTTGCGACCGATCATCTGGATCTGCTGCTGATCCATCGCCCCGACCCGCTAATGGATGCCGATGAAGTGGCAGATGCGTTTAAACATTTGCATCAGAGCGGAAAAGTACGCCATTTTGGCGTCTCCAACTTCACGCCTGCGCAATTTGCGCTGTTGCAATCGCGCTTGCCGTTTACCCTTGCCACTAATCAGGTGGAAATATCCCCGGTGCATCAGCCGTTACTGCTGGATGGCACGCTCGACCAACTGCAACAACTGCGTATTCGCCCGATGGCCTGGTCTTGTCTTGGCGGTGGTCGTCTGTTTAATGATGATTATTTCAGGCCGCTACGTGATGAACTTGCTGTGGTGGCGGAAGAATTAAACGCGGGCTCTATCGAGCAGGTGGTTTATGCCTGGATATTGCGTCTGCCATCGCAGCCGCTGCCGATTATCGGCTCCGGTAAAATTGAGCGCGTGCGGGCTGCTGTCGAAGCGGAAACATTGAAAATGACCCGCCAACAATGGTTCCGTATCCGTAAAGCGGCACTGGGTTACGACGTACCGTAAACACTTTTAGGAATAGCCGCCGTTCAAATATGTGTCACTGGTTTACACTTAACGGGTATGCACATTGAACGGAGGTCCTATGAAACGTTTTAGTCTGGCCATTCTGGCGCTGGTTGTTGCAACCGGCGCACAAGCTGCCAGTGAAAAAGTCGAGATGAACCTCGTCACGTCGCAAGGGGTTGGGCAGTCAATCGGTAGTGTAACAATTACTGAAACCGATAAAGGTCTGGAGTTTTCACCCGATCTGAAAGCATTACCACCCGGTGAGCATGGCTTCCATATTCATGCCAAAGGAAGCTGCCAGCCAGCAATGAAAGATGGCAAAGCCAGCGCCGCAGAATCCGCAGGCGGGCATCTTGATCCACAAAATACTGGTAAGCATGAAGGGCCAGAAGGTGCAGGACACTTAGGCGATCTGCCGGCACTGGTGGTTAACAATGACGGTAAAGCAACCGATGCCGTCATCGCGCCTCGTCTGAAATCACTTGATGAAATCAAAGACAAGGCGCTGATGATCCACGTTGGCGGCGATAATATGTCCGATCAACCAAAACTGCTGGGCGGTGGCGGTGAACGCTATGCCTGTGGTGTCATTAAGTAATTAAGAGGTCAGCGTACCTTGCGGCGGCGCTTGCTCAAGTTGCGAAAGCGAGCAGTACAGACGCCAGACAATCGCCGCCAGCTCACGGGCTGCGGGTTGATGATGGTGGGCAAGGCTGTCGCATATCCGCTGTAATTCTTCAAGTGTGGCCGCCAGTGATTTTTGCTGAACGCCACGCTCATTCATTACTTCCCGCAACAGAAAAATACAGTTATCCCGCACTCGCGATAACGGATCGGAACGCGATTCCCAGTCCCGCAATTGCCAGACAACATGTGAACAGTTCAGCAGCACCACGCCCCAGCGTAATAACCAACGGCGAGCCAGTGCATCCTGGCTGTTGCTCAACTGACTAACGTGGTGATAAGTGAGCGATTCAAATTCGCTTTCACTCAGGGTTGGATGGCGGCTTAGTTGGTCGACAAAATCCCGGCGCAGTGCGCGAATATGACGACGACTTTTACGGGCATCAGATCCAGGTCGCAGAATGGCGAACGCTAACCACGCCAGTGCCACGCCAACAATTTTCGCCAGATTATCGTTAAGAAAGTCAGCAAAATCATACACCGGGGGATTAGTGACAGCGATGAACGAACCCATAAATACGATCAGTTGTCCCCACAACGCGGCAAATTTTGGCATCTGTAATTTGAGAAGTTGCATCGTCGTCAGCAGCGGGAAGAGAAACAGCAAAAATTGCCACAGGTCGCTAATCTGAACCATCAGACCAAACTTAACCACAAAGCTAAATAGCGAAAGTAATACCAGCGTGCGCATAAGTAGCGACAGTGACTTAAACGGTGCCGCGACGGCGGAGTAGAGTACGCAGCTAATTGCTGCCAGTGTTAATGCATTGGCACCGGCATCCCATTGCGAGGTAATACTCCATGCGCCAATTATCATCAACGTACAAAATGTGCGCAGTCCACTCCACATAGCTTCGGCGTTATCGGTATGACGTGCCAGGCCGGCTGTTCGTGGGAGTCTGGCACGATCATCTGTACCGCTTTGCAGACGATGTAGTTCCTGACTGCTTTGCAGATAAAGGCGGCAAAAATAGCGTAGTCGCTGCCAGAAGGCGACGTGCCGATAGTCGGCTAAGTTGGTTGGGCGCAGTGGGGCAATGATACGTGCGACGGTGTAAAAATCAGTTTGCGAACTGGCAAGCGCCGTCAGCAACTGTTCGAGAATTTCACGTGTGGCGGCGGGCGTTGATGACCAGTTGAGCAACATACGTCGCAGGCTGGAGATGACGCTGGTCATGCGTAATTGCTGGTGGAGTAGCGCATTCAGGCGTGCATTTTGCTGGCGGAAGCGATAGTGACTCCAGAACGCCTGAATGCGCAGCAAATTCATGGTTAATATTTGCCCAATAATCCCTTCATGTGCTGTGCGAATGGCATCGGTTGTTTCAGGCTGCCAGAGCAAGCTGGCATGTTCCAGTAAACGGGCATGCATGTTTTTCAACGCGGTTAAAAGCGCAGTGGCGTCGGAGCTACTCGGCAGGATCATCATCATCATGCCACCGCAGAGAATACCGACGATGACTTCGCAAACGCGTGCCTGAGCGATATCCCATAACTGGCTTGCTTCCGTGATATTGACCATCGGAAAGGCGATAATGGCCGCAGTGTAGCCCGCCAGTTGGAAGGCATACGCCACGTTATTCGTGAAGTGCGCGCAAGCCCAGGTACAAAAGCCAAGCCACGCCGACATGCTCAATAGAAAAAACCACGGCTCGTTAAGCGTATGCCCGGCAAGAATCAGTGCCGCGATGGCTCCCAGCAAACTACCAGCGATGCGTCCGAGACTTTTGCTGATGACACCGCCAACGGTGGGAAAGCTTACCACCGCAGCCGAGGTCATCGCCCAGTAGGGTTCATCGAGATTTAAATAATAGGCAACCGTCAGCGCCAGGCACATGGCAATGGTATTGCGTAACGCATAACGCCATTGCGCCAGCGAGGCCCTGCACCAGGGCAAATTGCGCAAGGACCATAACGATGCGTTCATTATTGACCTACGGCGATGCTACATGTTGTACCGGATACCAGCGTGACATCGCTGGGAACATTATCCAGAGCAAAGCGGACGGGAACGCGTTGGGCGAGACGCACCCAGGGGACGTTAGGTTTCACATCCGGAATCAGGCTGGAATCACTTTCAATGCTCTGATCATAAATCGCCCGACCGATACTGGAAACGTGACCCTGTAACGTTTTGTTGTCGCTATAGAGCGTAATTTGTGCTGGTGCACCGTCGTGGATATGGCGCAATTTGGTTTCTTCAAAATAACCAATGACGTAAAACGAATGGCTATCCACCAGGGCAAACAGGGGTTTTCCGGTGTCGGCGTAGTCGCCGATGCGGGTAGTGAGATTAGTTACCCATCCACTCACCGGAGCGCGAATTTCCGTTTGCGCCAGTTGCCATTGTGCCTGTTCAAGCGTCGCCTGTGCGGCATCAACACTGGCCTGCATCGCTTTAACATTGAGGTTAGCGGTATCCAGCTCTTCGGCAGAGATAAAATTATGTGAGAGATGACGGCGACGATTAGCTTCGTTATTGGCTTTGGCGAGGTCAGATTGCGCTTTCGTTAACTGAGCCTGGGCGTTCAGTTCGGCTATCTGGAAGGGCGTTTTATCGATGGTGAGTAAAATATCACCAGCATTAACCAACTGGTTGTCTTTTATATTCATCGCAACAATACGTCCAGACACCTGAGGCGTGATAGAAACCTGTTCTGCGCGTATTTTTCCGTCGCGTGTCCACGGTGACTGCATGTAATAGTTCCATAGCCACCATCCGGCAAGAATCGCAACAACCGCTACAATAATTGTTGAGAAATACTTAATTGTTTTAATTGACATAGTTACCACGCAATCAGTATTGCCAGAGCAAGGCAAACGCAAATCGCAAACAGCGATAAATCCATTAACAAGGGATGCCAGATGTCACCGGCGTAGATCCAGCCGCGAAGCAGGCGGTGTATAACAAGCCAGAGGACAAATCCAAGCGCGAACGCTTTGAAAAACGGAGGAAAATAGACGGACGCACCGAACACCAGATCTTGTAAGGGCAATCCCGTTGCATTAAGCATAAACTTCACAAAATAGATTCCTTTACGACCGAATATATTGCGTTAGATTAATAAATATTCTTTAAGTGCGAAAAAGTTACGCGCAATTTCTGAAAAGCATGTCTGACGGTAAGCAAATGCAGCAATACATTTGTTTTAGCAATACAATTGCTGCACACTATTCTAAAAGCTGTATAATATCTTAGCAAGCTAATTATAAGGAGATGAAATTGGAATCGCCACTAGGTTCTGATCTGGCACGGTTGGTGCGCATATGGCGTGCTCTGATAGACCATCGCCTGAAACCGCTGGAGTTAACGCAAACCCATTGGGTAACGTTGCACAATATCCATCAGTTACCTCCAGACCAGTCGCAAATTCAACTGGCAAAAGCGATCGGCATTGAGCAGCCTTCACTGGTTCGTACGCTGGACCAACTGGAAGAAAAAGGGTTAATTTCGCGTCAAACTTGCGCCAGCGATCGTCGGGCTAAACGTATTAAACTGACGGAAAAAGCGGAGCCGCTGATTAGCGAAATGGAAGCGGTTATTAACAAAACCCGGGCGGAAATATTGCATGGAATTTCCGCAGAGGAAGTAGAACAGTTGATTAAGCTCATTGCAAAACTTGAGCATAATATTACTGAGCTGCAGGCCAAAGGGTGAAATGAAGAAGGCGTGTGGTCAGTGACCTGACCACACGTCAACTTATTTAGCGCGGAGAGACAGTCACCTGGCTACCGTTGCTGGCCAGGATAACACGTTGTCCCGGAGAGAAGTGGGTATTGCCCTGTTTCTGTACCACCATAATGGTGTTGCCATCATCTTTACGAATTTCCAACTCCACACCCTGAGTTTTGTTCATTGCGCTCTGCACGCCCTGACCCGCTACGCCACCTGCGATAGCGCCTGCCGCAGTTGCCAGAGAACGCCCAGTTCCGCCACCAACGGTATTCCCAAGGAAGCCACCGAGAACCGCACCGCCAATTGCGCCGATAACGTTGGAATCATCACCGCCCTGAATTTGTACCTGTCGTACATTAACGATTGTGCCATAGCTGACATTCTGCACTTGCTTCGCTTCAGAGGCGGTATAGACATCGCCAGAAAGGGTATCGTTATTAACACAACCGACAAGAGACAGACCTACCATTGATACAACCAGTACGCGCTTAATCATTGAAAAATCTCCTGATTACCATGAAACGCCTCACAAGCATCCCTCATGGCCAAAGTAAATGGCATTGGTATAACTATGATTACATGTTCCACTAAAACATGATGGAATCATAATTAGAATACGGTTAACCAAGTATAAACAAAACATTCATAGTAATTATTGATATGAATATAATGTTTTCCTGGTAATGGTAAAAATCGGCGCTCATGCATGGAATTCGTGAGAGGTTTGTGTTTGAGTGGAGCGCAAACGACAGGTTGAAAAAGGATGAACTATGAAATCAGGCCGCTTTATTGGCGTAATGTCAGGTACTAGCCTGGATGGTGTCGATGTTGTACTGGCGACTATCGATGAACACAGGGTGGCGCAGTTGGCAAGTTTGAGCTGGCCGATTCCCCCATCACTTAAACAAGCAGTACTGGATATTTGTCAGGGGCAGCAGCTTACGCTTTCTCAGTTCGGTCAACTGGATACTCAACTTGGTCGTTTGTTTGCCGATGCCGTTAACGCACTGCTCAAGCAAGAAAATTTGCAGCCAAAAGATATCGTCGCCATCGGGTGTCACGGACAGACTGTCTGGCACGAACCTACTGGCGTTGCACCGCATACTCTACAGATTGGTGATAACAATCAAATTGTGGCGCGCACTGGAATTACTGTCGTTGGTGATTTTCGCCGTCGCGATATCGCCTTAGGTGGTCAGGGTGCGCCGCTGGTGCCAGCGTTTCATCACGCATTGCTGGCTCATCCGACAGAGCGGCGAATGGTTCTCAACATTGGTGGTATCGCCAATTTGTCGTTGTTGATTCCAGGGCAGCCGGTGGGGGGATACGATACCGGTCCAGGTAACATGTTGATGGATGCGTGGATCTGGCGTCAGGCCGGGAAACCTTACGATAAAGACGCTGAGTGGGCGCGAGCGGGTAAAGTTATTTTGCCACTGTTGCAGAATATGCTTAGTGATGCGTATTTTTCCCAATCCGCGCCGAAAAGCACCGGACGCGAATACTTTAACTACGGTTGGCTGGAACGGCATTTGCGCCATTTCCCGGGTGTTGATGCGCGCGATGTCCAGGCGACGCTGGCGGAACTTACTGCCGTGACCATTTCTGAACAGGTATTATTGAGTGGCGGCTGCGATCGTTTGATGGTCTGTGGTGGCGGAAGCCGTAATCCATTGGTGATGACGCGACTTGCTGCCTTGCTGCCAGGAACCGAAGTGACCACCACTGACGCCGTCGGCATTAGTGGTGATGACATGGAAGCATTGGCCTTCGCGTGGCTTGCCTGGCGGACGCTGGCGGGGCTACCCGGCAACCTGCCTTCGGTCACCGGCGCAAGCGAGGCGACGGTGCTGGGCGCAATTTTCCCTGCAAACCCGCGATATCAGAGTTAACTGAATTTTTCCTACTGCGTCTGCCGTTACACTTGGAAGTTGAGGAGAGCGTTTTGCTCTCCGGACCAGGAAAGTCTTCGGGATGTGTTTATGAAAAAACTGTTACTGATCTGTTTGCCGGTGCTTCTCACTGGCTGTGGCGCGTTTAATCAACTGGTTGAACGTATGCAAACTGATACGCTGGAATACCAGTGTGATGAAAAACCGTTGACGGTAAAACTGAATAATCCGCGTCAGGAAGTCAGTTTTGTCTACGACAATCAATTAATTCACCTTAAACAGGGAATTTCAGCCTCTGGCGCACGTTATACCGATGGCATTTATGTTTTCTGGTCAAAAGGTGATGAGGCAACGGTCTATAAGCGTGACCGCATCGTCTTGAATAACTGTCAGTTACAAAATCCGCAGCGTTGAGATTTTTCCAGGGGCGGCGCACAATAGCGTCACCCACTGACAATCCGTAAAGAAAACCATGTCTGATAACGACGAATTGCAGCAAATCGCGCATCTGCGCCGTGAATACACCAAAGGCGGTTTACGCCGCCGCGATCTTCCCGCCGATCCTTTAACCCTTTTTGAACGCTGGCTCTCCCAGGCCTGTGAAGCCAAGCTGGTTGACCCCACCGCGATGGTCGTCGCAACCGTTGATGAACATGGTCAGCCTTATCAGCGCATCGTGTTACTCAAACATTACGACGAAAAAGGAATGGTGTTTTACACCAATCTCGGCAGTCGCAAAGCGCATCAAATCGAAAATAACCCGCGCGTTAGCCTGCTTTTCCCGTGGCATACTCTTGAGCGCCAGGTAATGGTGACCGGTAAAGCGGAGCGTCTTTCGACTCTCGAAGTGATGAAATATTTTCATAGTCGTCCGCGCGATAGCCAGATTGGCGCGTGGGTATCTAAGCAGTCCAGCCGTATCTCTGCGCGAGGGATCCTTGAGAGCAAATTTCTTGAGCTGAAGCAGAAGTTTCAGCAGGGCGATGTCCCTTTACCGAGTTTCTGGGGCGGTTTCCGCGTAAGTCTTGAGCAGGTTGAGTTCTGGCAGGGCGGTGAGCATCGTCTGCATGACCGCTTTTTGTACCAGCGTGAAAATGAGGCGTGGAAAATCGATCGTCTCGCACCCTGAAAAGATGCAAAAATCTTGCTTTAATCGCTGGCACTCCTGATTCCGGCACTTTATTCTATGTCTCTTTCGCATCTGGCGAAAAGTCGTGTACCGGCAAAGGTGCAGTCGTTATATACATGGAGATTTTGATGGCAAGCAGTAACTTGATTAAACAATTGCAAGAGCGGGGGCTGGTGGCCCAGGTGACGGACGAAGAAGCGTTAGCAGAGCGACTGGCGCAAGGCCCGATCGCGCTCTATTGCGGCTTCGACCCTACCGCTGACAGCTTGCATTTGGGGCATCTTGTTCCATTGTTATGCCTGAAACGCTTCCAGCAGGCGGGCCACAAGCCGGTTGCGCTGGTAGGCGGCGCGACAGGTCTGATTGGCGACCCAAGCTTCAAAGCTGCCGAGCGTAAGCTGAACACCGAAGAAACTGTTCAGGAGTGGGTGGACAAAATCCGCAAGCAGGTTGCCCCGTTCCTCGATTTCGACTGTGGAGAAAACTCTGCTATCGCCGCGAACAACTATGACTGGTTCGGCAATATGAATGTGCTGACTTTCCTGCGCGATATCGGTAAGCACTTCTCCGTTAACCAGATGATCAACAAAGAAGCGGTTAAGCAGCGTCTCAACCGTGAAGATCAGGGTATTTCGTTCACCGAGTTTTCTTACAACCTGTTGCAGGGCTATGACTTTGCCTGTCTGAATAAACAGTATGGTGTTACGTTGCAGATTGGCGGTTCTGACCAGTGGGGTAACATCACCTCTGGTATCGATCTGACCCGTCGCCTGCATCAGAATCAGGTGTTTGGCCTGACCGTTCCGCTGATCACCAAGGCTGACGGCACCAAATTTGGTAAAACTGAAGGCGGCGCAGTATGGCTGGATCCGAAGAAGACCAGTCCGTACAAGTTCTACCAGTTCTGGATCAACACCGCTGATGCCGACGTTTACCGCTTCCTGAAGTTCTTCACTTTCATGAGCATTGAAGAGATCAACGCCCTGGAAGAAGAAGATAAAAACAGCGGCAAAGCACCGCGCGCCCAGTATGTGCTGGCGGAGCAGGTGACGCGTCTGGTTCACGGTGAAGAAGGTTTGCAAGCCGCGAAACGTATTACCGAATGTCTGTTCAGCGGTTCCTTGAGTGCGCTTAGCGAAGCGGACTTTGAACAGCTGGCGCAGGACGGCGTACCGATGGTTGAGATGGAAAAAGGCGCTGATCTGATGCAGGCGCTGGTCGATTCTGAACTGCAACCGTCCCGTGGTCAGGCGCGTAAAACTATCGCCTCCAATGCCATCACCATTAACGGTGAAAAACAGTCCGATCCTGAATACTTCTTTAAAGAAGAAGATCGCCTGTTTGGTCGTTATACCTTACTGCGTCGCGGCAAAAAGAATTACTGTCTGATTTGCTGGAAATAATGCACTAAGTGGAAAGGGGGAGTGAGAAATCACTCCCCTGATTTTTATACAGGGAGCACAATGAAAAATATTCTCGCTATCCAGTCTCACGTTGTTTATGGTCATGCGGGTAACAGTGCGGCAGAGTTTCCGATGCGCCGTCTGGGCGCGAATGTCTGGCCGCTGAATACCGTTCAATTTTCTAATCATACTCAATACGGCAAATGGACTGGCTGTGTGATGCCGCCCAGCCATTTAACCGAAATTGTGCAGGGCATTGCCGCCATTGATAAATTACACACCTGTGATGCCGTACTCAGTGGTTATCTGGGATCGGCGGAGCAGGGCGAACATATCCTCGGTATTGTCCGTCAGATAAAAGCGGCGAATCCACAAGCGAAATATTTTTGCGATCCCGTAATGGGGCACCCGGAAAAAGGTTGCATCGTTGCGCCAGGCGTGGCGGAATTTCATGTCCGTCACGGTATGCCAGCCAGCGATATCATCGCGCCGAATCTGGTCGAGCTGGAAATTCTTTGTGAACATCCAGTACATAACGTCGAAGAGGCCGTTAACGCTGCGCGTGAGCTTATTGCGCAAGGGCCACAAATCGTATTGGTTAAACACCTTGCACGTGCGGGCTACAGCCGCGAACGTTTTGAAATGCTGCTGGTTACTGCTGATGAAGCCTGGCATATCAGCCGTCCGCTGGTCGATTTCGGTATGCGCCAGCCGGTAGGTGTTGGTGATGTGACGAGCGGTTTACTGCTGGTGAAATTGTTGCAGGGGGCAACGCTGCAGGAGGCACTGGAACACGTGACGGCGGCAGTATACGAAATTATGGTAACCACCAAAGCAATGCAGGAATATGAACTGCAGGTGGTTGCCGCGCAAGATCGTATAGCCAAACCGGAACACTATTTCAGCGCAACGAAGCTCTGAAATACCTCGGCCCACAGCTTCCTGTGGGCCGATGACGATTACTGCAAGCCTTCCGCCGTCAACGCAGCTTTCACCGCCGGTCTTTCAGTCATACGCTGCATAAAGGCTGCAATGTGCTCTAAACCCTCCAGATTCAGTTTCACCGCGTATGCCCAGCGCAGAACCGTAAACAGATAGGCGTCAGCGATGGTGAAACGTTGCCCGCAGATCCAGTGCTCATCTTTCAGCGCGTCGTTAACATACTGCAGCTTTTTCTCCAGTTGTGCACGGGCAGCCTGTTTATACTCTTCCGGGGTATCCGGGCGGAACAGTGGTGTGAACCCTTTATGCAATTCGGTGGCGATATAGTTCAGCCATTCGATGGTTTTATAGCGAGAAATACTGTTTACCGATGCCAGCAACTGGCGGTCGGGAACACTGTCAGCAAGATACTGCATAATTGCTACGCCTTCCGTCAGCAAAGTACCATCGTCCAGTAGCAACGCAGGAACCTGTCCCTTAGGGTTAATGGCAAAGTAATCATCACCGTTCTCGAGACGTTTTTTCATCAAATCCACACTGACGAGCGTAAAGTCCTTTCCGCTCTCACGCAGGGTGATATGGGAAGCAAGAGAGCAGGCGCCCGGTTTGTAGAACAGTTTCATCGGTAACTCCTTTTGGCTGTGGTTTAAAGTATGGTAGTGCGTTGCTGAACAAAAAAAAAGCCGCTAACGAAAAGTTAGCGGCTTGTAAAAGAGTTTCCCTGAAATTTACGCTACGGCAGCTTTCGCCGCTTTGTCTGCAGCATCGTCCTGGGTCATGCGATGCAGTTTCGGCGCGGTCAGCAGCATCAGCACAGCAATAACGGCAGTGGCGACACCAATCTGCAAGAACACGCGACCATACACTTCCAGCGACATCAGCGGATCGGTTACGTTATCCGGAACAGCCATCATACCCGCAACATAACCACCAATCAGGTTTGCACCGGCAGTGGTCAGGAACCAGCTACCCATAATGAAGCCCATCAGACGCTGCGGAACGAGCTGTGCAACCATCGCCAGACCCAGACCAGAGATCATCAGTTCACCGATACTCTGCAGGCCGTAGCTAGCTACCAGCCAGCTTACAGAAACGATACCGGCGTCAGACGCGAATTTCGCACCCAGCGGCAGGATCAGGAACGCACCAGAACACATCACCATACCGATTGCAAACTTGGTCGGCATCGGCAGGGTATCGCCCATCTTGTTATAGATAGCGGCCAGAATCGGGCTACCAATGATGATCCAGAATGGGTTCAGCGCCTGATACTGCTCTGGCTCGACGGCCAGACCAAGAATAGTGTGTTCAACGTTACGAATCGCAAAGAAGTTCAGCGACGTCGGCATCTGGCTGTACAGCACGAAGAAGATGATTGCTTCAAGCATCAGGATGAAGGCGACGATCATTTTACGACGCGCAGCACCTTTCATGGCGAACGCTTCTTTACCGAAGATAACCACGATACCCAGGGCAACAACGCCCAGCGCCATACGTGCTACTTCCTGGTTGTGCAGCAGCCAGGTTGCAACTGCGATCAGGGCTACAACACCAATAATGGTCAGCAGCAGGTTACGGTAGTTGACTGGTTCAAAGTCAGGTTTTGAGCCGTACTGCTTAACCCAGCGTTGGCAGAAGGCGAAGTTAACGATAGTGATTAACAGACCTACTACGCTAAGGGCGAACGCGACGCTCCAGCCATATTTGGCAGCCAGCCATGGGGTTGCAATCATAGAGAAGAAAGAACCGATGTTGACGGACATGTAGTACATGGTAAATGCACCGTCCAGACGCGGGTCGTTTTTCTCATAGCAAGTAGAGAGCAGCGAAGACGGGTTGGCTTTAAACAGGCCGTTACCTACGGCAATAGCCGCCATACCCATATAGACGATACCGGCGTCGTGGCCAGACCATGCAACCAGCGCATAACCAATGGCCAGTACAATAGCACCAAGCATAATAACGCGTTTAGTACCCAGTACCTTGTCACCTAACCAGCCGCCGATAGCGACCAGACCATAAACCAGGGCGCTAAAGGAAGAGAAAAGGGTGATTGAATCCGCTTCAGACATACCCAGTTGTTTAACCAGGTAGACAGCCATAATTCCTTGTAGGCCGTAATAACCAAAACGTTCCCATAACTCAATCGAGAAGATGAGATAGAACGCCTTCGGTTGTTTGAAAGCGTTCAAACTGACGCTTTCTGTTGGTTTTTGGTTTGCAGTGGACACTTTTACCTCTTTTTTTACATCCCATATTAACGGGGGTGCTTTCTCGCGTGATGTCTAAAAAACATACGCGCAATTGTTATAGTGGGAGGGGAAACGGCAGGTAATGTTCACTATCTTGCACTTTCAGACAAGTCCTTTGTAATAATCTGTTACATATAACTGACGTGGAGAATTCATCGGCTCCGGGAAATGTTATCCAGCGTTAAATTTTTCAAAAAACGTAAAGGCAGATTTTTTCACTACTGAGACAGGGTAATAATTCCAGTTTGGCGATATGTTCTGCTATAAGGTGTTTTATGTAGTGGGATAGTCCATTATCTGAAAAATAGCCAGTGTAATGTTTTGTAGGTTTCAGGACGGATTGAATCAATGCTTTGTCAAATTTAACTTTTAAAATGCATTCTTTTTACATTTCAGTATCAGTGTGATCTTGATCACGAATAGATAGAAAATTTCGCTATTAAAAAAACAATTAACCTGCATTTTTGGTTATTCACAAACGGATTGCCTGATGATGCCGCAGCGAGGCGGCATCATTAACGTTAGAGGGATGTTTTTGAAGAAGATAAGGAAAGGTAATGAATGGGTAGACGCCACCATCTATTTGTGTCAGATGTCAACTTTCTCTTTGTATTCACAAAGATCTTCAATAATGCAGGAGCCACAGCGCGGCTTGCGGGCAATGCAGGTATAACGCCCATGAAGGATTAACCAGTGGTGGCAATCGACTTTAAATTCTGCCGGAACCACTTTCAGCAATTTTTCCTCAACCTGCTCGACATTTTTTCCTGGCGCAAATTGGGTGCGGTTGCAGACCCGGAAAATGTGGGTATCTACAGCGATGGTCGGCCAACCGAAAGCGGTATTCAACACCACGTTAGCTGTTTTACGTCCAACGCCGGGTAAGGCCTCCAGCGCCGCGCGATCTTCCGGAACTTCGCCATTATGCTGTTCCAGTAAGATACGGCAGGTCTTAATGATATTTTCCGCTTTGCTGTTATATAACCCAATAGTTTTGATATACGTTTTTACGCCTTCAACACCCAGTTCGAGCATTGCCGCAGGCGTATTAGCCACCGGGTAGAGCTTCGCCGTCGCCTTATTAACGCTGACATCGGTGGCCTGAGCGGAAAGCAGTACGGCAATCAGCAATTCAAAAGGCGAACTGAAATTAAGCTCGGTTGTGGGGTGAGGATTGTTCTCACGCAGACGTGTGAGGATCTCCAGGCGTTTTGCTTTGTTCATCAGACATTCCCTGTTTCACCGTTCGGCAAGCCGCGTTCGGCGATTGCTTCAGCGCGGCGCTTTTTCATTTTTTCATCAATCAGATATTTCACTGCCAGCATCAGTCCCAGACCAATAAATGCGCCTGGTGGTAACATTGCCAGCAGGAAAGGGGAATCAGTGTGGAAGATCTCCACCCGCAATACTTTTGCCCAGTTACCCAACAGCGCATCGGCACCGTCAAACAACGTTCCGTTGCCGATGATTTCGCGTAGTGAACCCAGCACGAACATTGCGCAGGTTGCGCCCATGCCTATCGAAAAACCATCAAGAGCCGAAAGCGCCGGACCTTTTTTGGCGGCGAAGGCTTCAGCGCGACCCACAACGATACAGTTAGTGACAATCAGTGGAATAAAAATCCCTAACGATTGATACAGGCCGAAGGCGTAGGCGTTGATCAGCATCTGTACGGCGCTGACCACCGAGGCGATGATCATGACGTAAATGGGGATACGGATCTCAGCTGGCGTCCAGTGACGCAGCGTCGAGATAGTCAGGTTGGTAAGCGTCAGCACCAGTGTCGTCGCAAGCCCTAAACCCAGAGCGTTGGTGGCAGTGGACGTGACCGCCAGCAGTGGGCAGAGGCCAAGCAACTGAACCAGTGCGGAGTTGTTCTTCCACAACCCCTGAACAATAACGTCTTTAATTTCGCTCACGCTTTATTCTCCACAGGCAGGAAGTTGAGAAAGTTGTGACGGTAACGTCTGAGCGTACAATCCGGCGCGTTTTACCGCATTAACCACCGCGCGGGGAGTAATCGTCGCGCCGGTGAACTGGTCGAAATCACCACCATCTTTCTTCACCGCCCAGTGCGCATCATCCGCACCACTGATTTTTTTACCCGCAAAATGGGTGATCCAGTCAGAAAGGCGCAGTTCGATTTTATCGCCAAGCCCTGGCGTTTCGTGGTGCTCTGTCACGCGTGTGCCAAGTACCGTGCCGTTAAAATCGGCTCCCACCAGCAGCTGAATCGCTCCGGAATAGCCATCTGGCGCGGTTGTTTCCAGAACGGCGGCTACCGGTTTGTCATCCTGTTTGGCGATGTAAACCCGATGCTCACCTTTACCTAACTCTGGCGCAGTGACCAGATAGCAACTCTGTGCCAGCGCATTGTTATAGCGTTCGGCTGGCAGCACCTGATCAAATAACGCCTTTTGTTGCAGACTGGCCTGTTCAGCAATCGTCGTTTTGGTCATCTGGTTGATGGCCGCAGTTAACCCTGTTGAACCCGCTGCAAATAGCGCCAACGTAATGCCGTGTTTTCGGATAGTTTTCAGCATGGTTTACCCTTTGCGATGGCCGTAGACGCGCGGACGCGTGTAGTAATCGATCAGAGGAACCGTGATGTTCGCCAGCAGGACGGCAAAAGCCACGCCGTCAGGATAGCCGCCGAAACTGCGGATCAACCAGACTAATAAGCCCGCCAGCGCGCCGAAAATAAGACGACCACGATTGGTCGTAGAAGCGGTAACCGGGTCAGTCAAAATAAAGAATGCGCCGAGCATGGTTGCTCCAGACAGCAGATGAATTTGCGGTGCTGCCAGTGTTTCTGGTGAGAACAACCAGCCCAACGTTGCGCATAACGCCAGCGTTACTAAGAAGCTGACCGGAATATGCCAGCGAATCGCTTTCTGCCATAGCAACCACACGCCGCCAATCAGCCAGGTGAGGTTTACCCATTGCCAACCAGCACCCGCCAGAATACCGCTGTAGATCGGATACTGCATAATCTGCTCAACCGAATGACCGGCGCGGACAGAAGTTTTGAACGTATCCAGTGGCGTTGCCTGGCTAATGCCATCAATACCTAAGCGTAGCGTGTTCATATCACCGCCGCTGGCAGTATGACCGCTGAAGATAACCTGTATGGCGTCGATGAAGCCAGGGATGTTGACCGCAATTTCATGCGGTGGCAGCCAGCTGGTCATCTGCACCGGGAAGGAGATCAGTAAGACCACATAGCCAATCATCGCCGGGTTAAACGGGTTTTGCCCCAGACCGCCGTACAACTGTTTAGCGATGATCACCGCAAACACCGTACCCAGCACGACCATCCACCATGGTGCGAGGGGCGGAATACTTACGGCGAGTAACAGCCCTGTTAAAAGCGCCGAATTATCTTTTAAGGTTGTGGAAACAGGCTGTTTGCGCAGTTTCAGCACAAGAGCTTCGGCTAAAAGTGCACTGACCGACGCCAGGAGGATCTGAACGAGAGTACCCCAGCCAAAAAACCAAAGTTGCGCAGCGATTCCGGGCACGGCTGCGATCAGTACCAGCAACATAATGCGCGATGTCTGGCGCTGGTTATGGGTATAAGGGGAGCTAGCTATTCTGAATACCATTTAGTCCTCGTTTACAACCTTTTGCTGAGCGGCTTTTTTGGCCTGAACGCGGGCGATAGCCGCAGCAACTGCCGCTTTGCGCGGGTCAACCTGTTCTTCTGGTTCTGCGTTTGCCTGCTGCTGCTCCAGCTTGCGTGCTTTGGCGCGGGCGATAGCAGCTTCAACGGCGGCCTTGCGCGGGTCAACCTGTTCTTCTGGTTCTGCGTTTGCCTGCTGCTGTTCCAGTTTGCGTGCTTTGGCACGGGCGATAGCAGCTTCGACAGCGGCTTTGCGCGGGTCAACCTGTTCTTCTGGTTCTGCGTTTGTCTGCTGCTGCTCCAGCTTGCGTGCTTTAGCGCGGGCGATAGCAGCTTCGACAGCGGCTTTGCGCGGGTCAACCTGTTCCTGCGGCAATTCGTTAGCAGGTTGCTGTTCCAGCTTGCGTGCTTTAGCTCGAGCAATTGCGGCTTCTACTGCTGCTTTACGTGGATCAGCAACTGTTGCGGTGTCGTTAGTTTGCTGCAATTCTGCCTGTTTTGCTCTGGCTTGTGCTTTACGGGCTTCCCGTGCCGCAATAATCGCGCTGTTATCCGGGCGTTCACCCGCTTTAATCACAATCGGTTGCGTGGCCTGAGCTTGTTTTTCTTTCACACGTGCCAGTGCGGCAGCAACCGCATCTTTGTCTTTGGCTGCCGGTTGGACTGCTGCGCTCTTATGTCGTTCAAGACGCGCCGCTTTTTCGCGTTCCAGGCGTGCCTGACGAGCTTCAAAACGCGCTTTAGCTTCTGCGGCGCGTTTCTCTTCCTGACGAATGGCGGCAATCTCGGCTTTTTCCTGACGGAAATATTGCACCAGGGGAATATTACTCGGGCAAACCCACGCGCAGGCACCGCATTCAATGCAGTCGGTAATGTTATGCGTGGTGGCTTTGTCGTGCTGTTGACCTTTGCTGAACCAGTACAACTGCTGCGGCAAAAGATCCGCAGGGCAGGCATCGGCACAGGCGCTACAGCGGATGCAGCTTTGTTCTTCCTGCGGTTCGCCCAGCTCACTGGCGGACGGAGCTAACAGGCAGTTGGTGATTTTGACTACCGGTACATCCAGCCACGGTAAGGTAAAGCCCATCAGCGGGCCGCCCATAATCACCATTTGATCGGCAGAAGGGCAGAATCCGGCATCGTTCAATAAATGACGCACCGGCGTACCCAGACGCGCCCAGACGTTGCCTGGACGTGCAATCGCTTCGCCGGTCAGCGTCACCACGCGCTCGGTAATCGGTTCACCATCGATTACTGCGCGTTTTACTGCGTAAGCCGTGCCAACGTTTTGCATTAACACGCCGATATCCGACGAGCGACCGCCGTGCGGCACTTGTTTTCCGGTCAGGATGTACGTTAACTGTTTGGCGCCGCCGGAAGGATATTTGGTTGGAATCACCCGCAGAGAAATATCGTGGGAATCCGCCAGCACCGCGCGAAGCATGGAAATCGCCTGCGGTTTGTTATCTTCAATACCGATAAGAATTTCGCGCGGCTGTAAGATATGCGCAAGAATGCGAATGCCTTCCACCACCTGAGCTGCGCAATCCTGCATCAGACGGTCATCGGCGGTAATATACGGTTCGCACTCGGCTGCATTAATAATCAAGGTTTCGATTTTATCGCCGCCGCCCTGTAATTTAACGCCTGTCGGGAAGCCCGCACCACCCAGCCCGGCGACGCCAAACTGATGAATGCGTTCAATTAATTCTTCCCGGCTGCGTGAGCGGTAATCGGTCCAGCCGTCACGTGGGAACCAGCAATCTTCACCATCGGCATCAATAATCACGCTTAATTCAGCTAAGGCTGAAGGATGAGCCGTAGAATGGGGCGCAATAGCCGTAACAATGCCAGACGTTGGCGCGTGAACTGGCAGCATTTTACCGCGACCATGGGTAAGCGGCTGGCCGCGCAATACTTTATCGCCGACGCTAACGCACAGCTCACCTTCAGCGCCAATATGCTGTTTCAGTGGAATGACAAAACGCTGCGCCAGTGGAACCTGGCGCAGGGGAGTACCGTTGGACTGGGTTTTCATCTCCGGTGGATGGATGCCGCCGTTGAAATCCCAGATTTTATTTTTTTTGAATGCAGAGAATAACTTAAGCATGGTGTTCCACGGGAATAATGCGCACGGGAATGGTGTTCAGATCCCATTTCCAGGAGTCAGGCGTTTCTGCGACCGGTTGCAACGAGATGCAGTGCGTCGGGCACGGGTCAACGCATAAATTGCAGCCCGTACAGAGCTCACTCATTACCGTATGCATGGCACGGGTAGCGCCAACGATGGCGTCTACCGGACACGCCTGAATGCACTTGGTGCAGCCAATACAGTTATTTTCATCAATAACCGCCACCATCCGCGCAGGCGTCAACTCTTGCGCATCGCCATCCAGCGGCTGCGGCTCGACATTAAGCAGTTCGGCAATTTTTAGCATTACAGCTTCGCCGCCAGGGGCGCAGCGGTTGATTTTTTCACCGTTACAGCTGATGGCTTCGGCATAGGGGCGACAGCCAGGATAACCGCACTGCCCACACTGGCTCTGCGGTAAGATTTCGTCAATTTTCTCAACGACCGGATCGTCTTCCACCGCAAAACGGCGGGAGGCATAACCCAGAATGGCGCCAAACGCCAGACCCAGCAGGCTCACGGCGGCAACGGCAATCCAGATAGCATTCATTACAACTTCACCAAACCACTAAAGCCCATAAAGGCCAGAGACATAAGACCTGCGGTAATGAGAGCAATGGCATTACCGCGAAAAGGTGCCGGGACATTAGCCACAGCAAGGCGTTCGCGAATGGCGGCGAAAAGCACCATCACCAGCGAGAAGCCGACAGCAGCAGAAAAACCGTACAGTGCCGACTGCAAGAAATTGTGTCCGAGATTGATATTCAGCAATGCCACGCCGAGCACCGCACAGTTGGTGGTGATAAGCGGTAGAAAAATCCCCAGCAGTCGGTAAAGCACCGGGCTGGTTTTACGTACCACCATCTCGGTGAACTGCACGACCACAGCAATCACCAGAATAAAGGCCAGGGTGCGCAGGTAAATCAGATCGAGCGGGATCAAAATCCACGTGTCGATAAGCCAGGCGCAAATAGACGCCAGCGTCATCACAAATGTTGTTGCCAGCCCCATGCCCATTGCGGTTTCCAGCTTTTTGGAAACGCCCATAAACGGGCAAAGCCCCAGAAACTTGACCAGTACAAAGTTATTGACCAGTACAGTTCCGACAAACAGTAACAGGTAGTCAGTCATTTTTCGGCCTGAAATAAAAAAGCCGCCTATTATCCGTTAATCCAGAGCAGGCGACAACAGGTTAACTGTAAGGTTATTACGGATTCACAAACGTCGCTTTCACCCGCGACGAGCGTTTGAAATAGGGGACGATCAATGCGGTTGCCAGCAAAGTAAACAGCAACTGGCGAACGGCGACACCATCTTCAACTGGCGAAAACGCAAAGGCTTTAACCGCCAGTAATACGGAAATCAGTAACCAGATAATATAGTGTTTAGGAACACAACGCCGGCGTTTAAAGAACGCGATAGTTAACCACAAGGTGTAATACCACATGGCAATAGCGGTAATAAACGAAACGCCCCATAAGATTTGCGTCGTCATTGTTTGTTCGCCGAGCGTTTTAAATGTTTGAGGAGAGGATAACGCTGCACAGTACAGCAACAACGCCAGCGTCGTACTCAATAGGGCGACTAACAGCCAGGCCAATGGCCCAAGCAACCAGCCTCCAATACGTTGTGGCGTTGTGGTGATCATACGTTCTCCAGAATAGCGACAGCAAACAGGCAAATCTAATTTTAGGGGCGTTATTATAAGGCTTTTATAACCAATCGCTACTTTCTTTATTGAACATAGTGCCAGACGGACTTTGGAACCTGTCCAAGGTCAAACAATCGACCGCCAGAGACCAGTTCAGCACGGCGGTGATCGGCTGCGCGATACATATTGATAATATCCTGATCGTCCGTCAGGGTGTAATTAAGGTGGTCGTAGAGTTTTTCCAGACTTTCGAGAGAATTGATTTTACGAAACTTTAATAAGTATTCCTGAGCAGTCATAAAAGATCCATAAAATAACTAATACCAAAGTGGTAGGCATTATATGTTATGATAAAATTTCACCAGCGGTGAACGCTTTTGCAATAACAATAATAAGAATGTGCTGATGGCAAATATTCAGGGATGAAATACTGCTAATAAAAGAGTAACGCGCTTTACTATTCCTGACAATCGTCAACTCCATCGAGCAAGATAATAAATTCCTGGTTTAAATACCTGTCAAGTTAAAACATGCACCCGAATGGCTGCATGTTGTCTTGCAAACGCAGAGATTACTTGTGTTGCACCTGGGTACTCTGTTCTGGCGGCTGGTAGTTGTCAATGTGACTCGCCACGCCAAGAAGAATGACTGAAACAACAAGAACGATCCAACCTGTTAATTCAATAAGACGATTCATTACTGCCCACATCTATGTTGATTGATCCATTAACTAAGGCCGTAAATGTTACTTAGCAATAATTGCTCCAGCAAGATTTTTACTGATGTTTTTGCGATATTTATCTTTTTCCTTCGGAAAATTAGCTATTTTTTTGACTTAAGTTAAATAACATCCCTTATTGCTGGCAGGTTATTAAACTGTTGAGAGAGGGTAAAGGATAGTGTCAAATAGCAATCATACTTCAATGAGAGGCAATGACATGAGCGACAACATCCGTGTTGGGTTGATTGGGTACGGTTATGCGAGTAAAACCTTCCATGCGCCCCTGATTGCGGGCACGCCCGGGCTGGAGCTGGCAGTTATCTCCAGCAGTGACGAAACAAAAGTAAAGGCCGACTGGCCAACGGTTACGGTTGTCTCTGAACCGAAGCATCTCTTTAATGATCCCAATATTGACCTGATTGTCATTCCTACGCCCAACGATACTCATTTTCCGTTAGCGAAAGCGGCGCTGGAAGCGGGTAAACACGTAGTCGTTGATAAGCCCTTTACCGTGACACTGTCACAAGCGCGAGAACTGGATGCGCTGGCAAAAAGCCTTGGACGCGTGTTGTCCGTGTTTCATAACCGTCGCTGGGACAGTGATTTTCTGACGCTGAAAGGATTACTTGCGGAAGGTGTGCTGGGTGAGGTTGCTTACTTTGAGTCACATTTTGATCGTTTCCGTCCGCAGGTACGCGATCGCTGGCGTGAACAGGGCGGTCCTGGCAGCGGTATCTGGTACGATCTGGCACCGCATCTGCTCGATCAGGCCATTACGTTGTTTGGCTTACCTGTCAGCATGACCGTGGATTTAGCACAGTTACGTCCAGGAGCGCAGTCGACCGATTATTTCCACGCCATTTTGTCCTATCCACAACGGCGGGTTATTTTACACGGCACTATGCTGGCGGCGGCAGAGTCGGCGCGTTATATCGTTCATGGCTCTCGCGGCAGCTATATTAAATATGGCCTCGATCCACAGGAAGAACGCTTGAAAAATGGCGAGCGTCTGCCACAAGAGGATTGGGGCTACGATATGCGTGACGGCGTACTTACCCGCGTTGAAGGTGAAGAACGTGTCGAAGAAACACTGCTGACGGTGCCGGGAAATTATCCGGCTTACTATGCTGCCATTCGTGATGCGTTGAATGGCGATGGAGAAAATCCGGTTCCGGCAAGTCAGGCAATCCAGGTGATGGAGCTGATTGAGCTGGGCATTGAATCCGCCAAACATCGCGCGACGCTGTGTCTGGCGTAAATAATGTAGACATTCTTGATGAGTTTAATGCCTGATACGACGCTTACGCGTCTTATCAGGCATGTTCTTATTTCCCCGCTACTTTTTCTTTCAGTGCGCGTTTTTCCTCTGCACTGAGGAAAGCCATTTCCAGACCATTAATCTGCGCCTGGCGGATTTGCTCGCGGGATAACCCAGCAGCCGGCGCGGCAACGGTATATTCGTGAATGATATCCACGCCCTGTACGCCTGGATCGTCAGTGTTAATGCTGGCACAAATACCATGCTCAAGGAACGTTTTCAGCGGATGTGCCGCCAGAGACGCTACGGTGCTGGTCTGAATATTTGAGGTCAGACAAGATTCAATACCAATTTGCTGTTCAGCGAGGAAATCCATCAGCGCCCGATCTTCAATGGCTTTTACGCCATGTCCAATACGCTGCGCCCCCAGTTCACGAATAGCCTGCCAGATGCTTTCTGGCCCGGCGGCTTCGCCCGCATGGACAGTAATATGCCAGCCTGCATCACGCGCGCGATTGAAGTGAGAAAGGAACAGACTCCCCGGGAAACCAAGCTCATCACCGGCTAAATCCAGTGCGGTAATCTGATCGCGATGAGCTAAAAATGCTTCCAGCTCTTGCTGACAGGCGGCTTCGCCAAAGGTTCGGCTCATAATACCGATAAGTTTCGCCTGCACGCCAAAGGTGCGGCAACCTTCACGTACGCCATCAATGACTGCTTCAACGACGCCTGCGACAGGCAACTGATGCGCCATCGCCATATAACCCGGCGAAAAACGCAGTTCAACATAGTGCAGGCCATTACGGGCAGCATCTTCTATATTTTCAAACGCCACGCGACGGCAGGCGTCGAGCGTGGCAAGAACTTTAACGCCCCAGTCAAGTTTGGTCAGAAAGCTAACCAGATCGGGTTCGTTGGCGATGACCTGAACGTGAGGGATCAACGTGTCCAGGGACTGTGCAGGAAGCGAGATATTATACTGGCGGCCAAGTTCAAGAATGGTCTGGGGACGAATGTTGCCATCAAGGTGGCGATGGATATCGGTTAATGGCAGGGTGGTATCAATCATGGTCGCACTCTTTTTCTGTATATAAAAGTGCGCACCATTATAAAAACAAAACCGGGTAAAAATCTACGATTGCGCAACGATTATTTACGTTGCGCAATCGTAATCAGCGTACAGTTCGGATGGCGTTAATCAAACCGGCAATACCTTTTTCCAGTTTTGAACGCGGGCATCCGGCATTGAGACGAACAAAGCCACGACCCTCTTCACCGTAGGTATATCCCGGCATGATCGCTACTTTTTCTTGCTCAATCAGGGCTTTTTGCAATGCGTTGTCGTCGATATTCAACGGACGTAGATCAAGCCAGGCCAGATAAGTGGATTGTGGTAGCTGCCAGTTGAGTTCCGGGAACGCTGCATTCATCGTATTTGCGATATATGTCAGATTGTCTTGCAGATAGACACGTAAGGCATCCAGCCACGGCGCGCCTTGTTGATAGGCGGCAATATGGGCGGTAAGCGCCAGTACGGCTGGTGAGGACAATCCATCACGACCTTTCAGTGCCGATAAATACGTCTCGCGACTATCGCTATTTTCAATGATGCCGTAGGCTCCGGTCAGAGCGGGTATGTTGAAGCTTTTTGAGCCAGAGGTCAGCAGCGCCCAGTTTCCGCGCGCCACGTTACTCCAGGGAATATGCGGTTGCTCGCCCCATACCATATCCATATGGATTTCATCGGAGATAACGCGCACATCATGCCGTTCGCACAGGTCTGCCATTATCTCCAGTTCGTCACAACTCCAGACCTTACCGGTGGGGTTCTGCGGGCTACACAGGAGCATAATTTTACACTCCGGTTTTGCCAACACCGCTTCCAGTTTGGTCATATCGCAAAACCAGCCGTCTGCTCGTTTCTCTAAAGCAACGGGCATCACGGTGCGCTGATTACCTTCGATGGCTTTGTAAAATGCGTCGTAAGCTGGGGTATGGATCACTACACCTTCACCGACAGCAGACCACTGGCGAATCAATTCCGACACCATATAGATAACAGAAGGACCATAAACCACCGACTGCGTATCAATGGCGGTGTTATGCTGGGTGGAGAACCAGTGGGCAATAGCCGCGAGAAACTCATCGTTTTTCCAGCGGCTGTAGCCAAATACACCGTGCATCAGACGTTGATTAAGCGCCTCGATAATGCAGGGGGCGGTGGCAAAATCCATGTCTGAAATCGTGAACGGTAACAGGTCAGCAGTGCCGAAACGGTCAGCGACATAGTCCCACTGTGTACACCATGTCCCATGACGATCCACGACCTTTGAAAAATCGAACATATTTTATCCTTATGCCTGAACAGTACGCATCAGACCAGCCATTTCGTCTTTTACTGACTGAACTTGCGGCCCGATAACAACCTGCAGGTTATGTTGATTAAGTTGTACTACGCCAATTGCCCGATTGTCCTTTAGCGCCTGCACATTAACAAGCGACATATCTTTCACTGACAAACGCAGACGGGTAATGCAGTTATCCAGGCTGACAATATTGTCGGCACCGCCTAAGGCTTCGAGGATTGCCGGAACGTTGTAACCCGATTTACCCGGCGCACCGGTAACGGCTTTTTCGATTGAGCTGGCGATTTCACTGTCGCGACCCGGTGTTTTCAGATTGAAGCGGGTGATAGCGAAACGGAAGATGACGTAGTAAACGACAAACCAGATTGCCGCCACCACTGGCACCATGTACCACTTAGTCGACAGGCCATGCAAAATACCGAACACCACAAAATCGATGATATTGCCGTCGGTATTACCGATGGTGACACCGAGCACAGACATGACGGTGAAGCCGAGGCCGGTTAACAGCGCGTGGATGACGTAGAGAACTGGCGCTACGAACAGGAACAAGAACTCCAGCGGTTCGGTGGTGCCGCCAACAACACAGGCGATCAGGCCAGAAATCAGTAGGCCTTTAATTTTATGACGGTTTTCCGGGCGAGCACAGTGATACATGGCTAATGCAGCACCTGGCAGACCGCCGAGGAACGCAGGCATTTTACCCTGGGAGAGGAAACGCGTGGCGCTTTCAGAGAAACCGTGAGTGGTCGGGCAGCTTAATTGCGCCTGGAAGATGGTGAGTGCGCCGCTGACGGTTTGTCCACAGACTTCCTGCGTGCCGCCCGCGTCAGTAAAGCGAATTAATGCCACCAGAATGTGATGCAGACCAAACGGCAATAGCAGACGTTCACCCGTACCAAACAGCATAGGTCCGAAATCACCCGCGCTGTTGATCATATGACCTAAGCCGCTAATACCCATGGCAAAAATCGGCCAGACTAACGGAATCACCAGACCGACAAGCCCCATCACCAGCGAGGAGATAATTGGCACGAAGCGCGTACCGCCGAAGAATGCCAGCGCATCCGGCAGGCGGATATTATGAAAACGCTCATGCAGCATCCAGACGATAATACCGGCGATCACCGCACCGAGGATCCCGGTGTCGATCGACTGGATCCCAAGAATGCTCTGGATGTTATTGGCTTTCAGAACAGCTGCATCGGTGGTTGGCAGAATGCCTTTATTGGTCAACCAGAAGTTAACCGCCAGGTTCATCACCGCATAACCTACGAAACCAGCGAACGCCGCTACGCCTTTGTTTTCACGTGCCAGACCAAGCGGGATCGCAATACAGAACATCACCGGCAGGAAGCTAAAAGCGAACGAGCCAATTTTACTCATCCAGGTAAAGATAGCCTGCAACACGGGGTTACCCAATGCCGGGATGAGGGTGATGACATCATGGCTACTCAGGGAACTACCAATCCCTAACATAATGCCGCAGAACGACAGTAATGCGACGGGTAACATAAAGGTTTTGCCTAACTGCTGGAAAAATTCCCACAGCGTGACTTTCGGTGCTGTTTTCGCCGTCATAAAACGACTCCTTGTTAAGAACAGTCTGGATTCAATAAATTGCGCGAGAAGATAAAACGTTTTATCAAACTTTAGTGAGGCATAAATCACATTACGCGACGATAATAGCGGGTATAAGATAAATTAAAGGTAAAACGTTTTATCTGTCACAAAAATCAGGGAGTAGGTCATCTGTATGGCTACCGCCAAAAAAATCACCATTCATGATGTTGCGCTGGCTGCGGGCGTGTCGGTCAGTACCGTTTCGCTGGTACTTAGCGGGAAAGGACGAATATCTACCGCTACGGGGGAACGGGTTAACGCAGCGATTGAAGAGCTGGGATTTGTGCGCAATCGCCAGGCGTCGGCACTGCGCGGCGGGCAAAGCGGCGTCATTGGTTTGATCGTCCGTGATTTATCTACGTCATTTTACGCTGAATTAACGGCCGGATTGACGGAAGCTCTGGAGGCGCAGGGGCGGATGGTTTTTTTGCTTCACGGCGGTAAAGACGGCGAGCAGTTGGCACAGCGGTTCTCACTGTTGCTCAACCAGGGCGTCGATGGTGTAGTGATTGCCGGTGCGGCGGGAAGCAGCGATGGCCTGCGGCGGATGGCAGAAGAAAAAGGTATCCCGGTGATTTTCGCTTCCCGTGCCAGTTATCTTGATGATGTCGATACGGTTCGCCCGGACAACATGCAGGCTGCGCAGTTATTGACGGAGCATCTCATTCGCAATGGACATCAGCGTATCGCCTGGTTGGGAGGGCAAAGTTCCTCATTAACCCGCGCGGAGCGGGTGGGGGGATATTGCGCGACATTATTAAAATTTGGCCTGCCGTTTCACAGCGATTGGGTACTGGAGTGCACTTCCAGCCAGAAACAAGCTGCGGAAGCTATCACAGCACTTTTGCGCCGTAACCCGACTATCAGCGCCGTGGTTTGCTATAACGAAACTATTGCGATGGGGGCATGGTTTGGTTTGCTGAAAGCAGGGCGGCAAAGCGGGGAGAGCGGAGTCGATCGTTACTTTGAGCAACAGGTTTCGCTGGCGGCATTTACCGATGCGACGCAAACCACACTTGATGACATACCCGTTACCTGGGCAAGTACACCTGCGCGGGAACTTGGTACAACACTTGCGGATCGCATGATGCAAAAAATCACCCATGAAGAGACGCATTCACGTAATCTTATTATCCCCGCCCGGCTCATTGCGGCGAAATAATCCTCTCTTTATCTGCTATACCTGGTAGTGTCCTTTCCTCAAGGTTAATGATAAAAAATGTGGCACACAGGCGGTGCCTTTTATTTTTACTGAAGTTCACAGGAGGTTTATGTGTTTAATTCTGACAACCTGAGACTCGACGGAAAATGTGCCATCATCACCGGTGCGGGTGCAGGTATTGGTAAAGAAATCGCCATTACATTCGCGACAGCAGGTGCATCTGTAGTTGTCAGCGATATTAACGCCGATGCAGCTAATCATGTTGTAGATGAAATTCAACAACTGGGTGGCCAGGCATTTGCGTGGCGCTGTGATATTACGTCCGAACAGGAATTATCCGCTCTGGCAGACTTTGCCGTCAGTAAACTGGGTAAAGTTGATATTCTGGTTAACAACGCCGGTGGCGGTGGGCCTAAGCCATTTGATATGCCAATGGCGGATTTTCACCGCGCTTATGAATTGAATGTCTTTTCTTTTTTCCATCTTTCACAACTCATTGCGCCAGAAATGGAAAAAAATGGCGGTGGCGTTATTCTGACTATCACTTCCATGGCGGCAGAAAATAAAAATAAAAACATGACCTCGTATGCGTCATCTAAAGCTGCGGCCAGTCATCTGGTCAGGAATATGGCGTTCGACCTGGGTGAAAAAAATATTCGGGTGAATGGTATTGCGCCGGGAGCAATATTAACGGATGCCCTCAAATCCGTTATTACACCAGAAATCGAACAAAAAATGTTGCAACACACGCCAATCAGACGTCTGGGCCAACCGCAAGATATTGCTAATGCGGCGTTGTTCTTGTGTTCACCCGCAGCCAGCTGGATAAGCGGACAAATTCTCACTGTCTCCGGCGGTGGGGTACAGGAACTCAATTAATTCGAATAACCCGGAAAACAACGCAACTCAGCGTTGTTTTCCGATGCTGATGGGTTATCAGAAAAATGCATCTATCTCGCTACTGGTTGCTATATTTCGATTACTGGTTGACCAATTATCGTGTGAATAATACTCGAATGCGGGGGGCTTCGCACATTTGACCTGCAATGTTAGGCGCTTGCATGGCAAAGCGGTAAACTACTTATTCACGCTAACTATAATGGTTTAACGATGGATAACATGCAGACTGAAGCACAACCGACACGGACCCGGATCCTCAATGCTGCCAGAGAGATTTTTTCAGAAAATGGATTTCACAGTGCCTCGATGAAAGCCATCTGTAAATCTTGCGGCATAAGCCCAGGAACGCTCTATCACCATTTCATTTCTAAAGAAGCCCTGATTCAGGCGATTATCCTTCAGGATCAGGAGAGGGCGGTGATCCGCTTCCGCGAACCTATCGAAGGGATTCATTTCGTTGACTATATGGTCGAGTCGATAGTTTCTCTCACTCATGAAGCCTTTGGACAGCGGGCGCTGGTGGTCGAGATTATGGCGGAAGGGATGCGCAATCCACAGGTCGCCGCCATGCTTAAGAATAAGCATCTGACGATTACGGAGTTTATCGCCCAGCGTATGCGCGATGCCCAGCAAAAAGGTGAGATAAACCCTGACATCAACACGGCAATGACCTCTCGCTTACTGCTGGATTTGACCTATGGCGTACTGGCCGATATCGAAGCCGAAGACCTGGCGTGTGAAGCGTCATTCGCCCGGGGATTACGCGCGATGATTGGTGGTATTTTAACTGCATCCTGATTCTGTCTTTTCGCGGGGCGGTGAAGACTGGCCCGCTTAATCCTGCATAGAAACTCTTTCCGTTTCGTCACAAAACCACCGTTAACACATACACAGTAGCCATATGACACGTGAATTTACCATTTAAAATCTATTCGAATGAGCGTTCGATTGCTTATTTTGTGGCTTCTGTCAACGCTGTTTTAAAGATTAATGCGATCCGTATCACGCTGTGGGTATTGCAGTTTTTGGTTTTTTGATCGCGGTGTCAGTTCTTTTTATTTCCATTTCTCTTCCATGGGTTTCTCACAGATAACTGTGTACATCACAAAATTGGTTAACTAATCAGATTAAAGGTTGACCAGTATTTTTATCTTAATGAGGAGTCCCTTATGTTACGTCCTGTAGAAACCCCAACCCGTGAAATCAAAAAACTCGACGGCCTGTGGGCATTCAGTCTGGATCGCGAAAACAGTGGAATTGATCAGCGTTGGTGGGAAAGCGCATTACAAGAGAGCCGGGCAATTGCTGTGCCGGGCAGTTTTAACGATCAGTTCGCCGATGCGGATATTCGTAATTATGTGGGTAACGTCTGGTATCAGCGCGAAGTCTTTATACCTAAAGGTTGGGCGGGCCAGCGTATCGTGCTGCGTTTCGATGCGGTCACTCATTACGGCAAAGTGTGGGTAAACAATCAGGAAGTGATGGAGCATCAGGGGGGATATACGCCGTTTGAAGCCGATGTCACGCCATATGTTATTGCCGGGAAAAGTGTACGTATCACCGTTTGTGTGAACAACGAACTGAACTGGCAGACTATCCCGCCGGGAATGGTGATTACCGACGAAAACGGTAAGAAAAAGCAGTCTTACTTCCATGATTTCTTTAACTACGCCGGGATCCATCGCAGCGTAATGCTCTACACCACGCCGAACACCTGGGTGGACGATATCACCGTGGTGACGCATGTCGCGCAAGCCTGTAACCACGCGTCTGTTGACTGGCAGGTGGTGGCCAATGGTGATGTCAGCGTTGAACTGCGTGATGCGGATCAACAGGTGGTTGCAACTGGACAAGGCACCAGCGGGACTTTGCAAGTGGTGAATCCGCACCTCTGGCAACCGGGTGAAGGTTATCTCTATGAACTGTGCGTCACAGCCAAAAGCCAGACAGAGTGTGATATCTACCCGCTGCGCGTCGGCATCCGGTCAGTGGCAGTGAAGGGCGAACAGTTCCTGATCAACCACAAACCGTTCTACTTTACTGGCTTTGGCCGTCATGAAGATGCGGATTTGCGCGGCAAAGGATTCGATAACGTGCTGATGGTGCACGATCACGCATTAATGGACTGGATTGGAGCCAACTCTTACCGTACCTCGCATTACCCTTACGCTGAAGAGATGCTCGACTGGGCAGACGAACATGGCATTGTGGTGATTGATGAAACTGCAGCTGTCGGCTTTAACCTCTCTTTAGGCATTGGTTTCGAAGCGGGCAACAAGCCGAAAGAACTCTACAGCGAAGAGGCGGTCAACGGGGAAACCCAGCAGGCGCACTTACAGGCGATTAAAGAACTGATTGCGCGTGACAAAAACCACCCTAGCGTGGTGATGTGGAGCATTGCCAATGAACCGGATACCCGCCCGCAAGGTGCACGGGAATATTTCGCGCCACTGGCGGAAGCAACGCGTAAACTCGACCCAACGCGTCCGATCACTTGCGTCAATGTGATGTTCTGTGACGCTCACACCGATACCATCAGCGATCTCTTCGATGTGCTGTGTCTTAACCGTTATTACGGTTGGTATGTACAAAGCGGCGATTTGGAAACGGCAGAGAAGGTACTGGAAAAAGAACTTCTGGCCTGGCAGGAGAAACTGCATCAGCCGATTATCATCACCGAATACGGCGTGGATACGTTAGCCGGTCTGCACTCGATGTACACCGACATGTGGAGTGAAGAGTATCAGTGTGCATGGCTGGATATGTATCACCGCGTCTTTGATCGCGTCAGCGCCGTCGTCGGTGAACAGGTATGGAATTTCGCCGATTTTGCAACCTCGCAGGGCATTTTGCGCGTTGGCGGTAACAAGAAAGGGATCTTCACCCGCGACCGCAAACCGAAGTCGGCGGCTTTCTTGCTGCAAAAACGCTGGACTGGCATGAACTTCGGTGAAAAACCGCAGCAGGGAGGCAAACAATGAATCAACAACTCTCCTAGCGCACCATCGTCGGCTACAGCCTCGGTGACGTCGCCAATAACTTCGCCTTCGCAATGGGGGCGCTCTTCCTGTTGAGTTACTACACCGACGTCGCTGGCGTCGGTGCCGCTGCGGCGGGCACCATGCTGTTACTGGTGCGGGTATTCGATGCCTTCGCCGACGTCTTTGCCGGACGAGTGGTGGACAGTGTGAATACCCGCTGGGGAAAATTCCGCCCGTTTTTACTCTTCGGTACTGCGCCGTTAATGATCTTCAGCGTGCTGGTATTCTGGGTGCCGACCGACTGGAGTCATAGCAGCAAAGTTGTGTATGCATATTTGACCTACATGGGTCTCGGGCTTTGCTACAGCCTGGTGAATATTCCTTATGGTTCACTTGCTACCGCGATGACCCAACAACCGCAGTCCCGCGCCCGTCTGGGCGCGGCTCGAGGAATTGCCGCTTCGCTGACATTTGTCTGTCTGGCTTTTCTGATAGGACCGAGCATTAAAAACTCCAGCCCGGAGGAGATGGTGTCGGTGTACCATTTCTGGACGATTGTACTGGCAATTGCCGGTATGGTGCTTTACTTCATCTGCTTCAAATCGACGCGTGAGAATGTGGTACGTATCGTGGCGCAGCCGTCCTTGAAGATCAGTCTGCAAACGCTGAAACGGAATCGTCCGCTGTTTATGTTGTGCATCGGTGCACTGTGTGTGCTGATTTCGACCTTCGCGGTCAGCGCATCGTCGTTGTTCTATGTTCGCTATGTGCTGAATGACACCGGTCTGTTTACTGTGCTGGTACTGGTGCAAAACCTGGTCGGTACAGTGGCGTCGGCACCACTGGTGCCAGGAATGGTCGCCAGGATCGGTAAAAAGAATACTTTCCTGATTGGCGCTCTGCTGGGGACCTGCGGTTATTTGCTGTTCTTCTGGGTTTCCGTCTGGTCGCTGCCAGTGGCGTTGGTCGCGTTAGCCATCGCTTCAATTGGTCAGGGCGTTACCATGACCGTGATGTGGGCGCTGGAAGCTGATACCGTAGAATACGGTGAATACCTGACCGGCGTGCGAATTGAAGGGCTCACCTATTCACTATTCTCATTTACCCGCAAATGCGGCCAGGCAATAGGCGGTTCAATTCCCGCCTTTATTTTGGGATTAAGCGGATATATCGCCAATCAGGCGCAAACGCCGGAAGTTATTATGGGCATCCGCACATCAATAGCCTTAATACCTTGCGGATTTATGCTACTGGCATTCGTCATTATCTGGTTTTATCCGCTCACGGATAAAAAATTCAAAGAAATCGTGGTTGAAATTGATAATCGTAAAAAAGTGCAGCAGCAATTAATCAGCGATATCACTAATTAATATTCAATAAAAATAATCAGAACATCAAAGGTGCAACTATGAGAAAAATAGTGGCCATGGCCGTTATTTGCCTGACGGCTGCCTCTGGCCTTACCTCTGCTTACGCGGCGCAACTGGCTGACGATGAAGCGGGACTACGCATCAGACTGAAAAACGAATTGCGCAGGGCTGATAAGCCCAGTGCTGGCGCGGGAAGAGACATTTACGCATGGGTACAGGGAGGATTGCTCGATTTTAATAGTGGTTATTATTCCAATATTATTGGCGTTGAAGGCGGGGCGTATTATGTTTATAAATTAGGTGCTCGTGCTGATATGAGTACCCGGTGGTATCTTGATGGTGATAAAAGTTTTGGCTTTGCCCTGGGGGCAGTAAAAATAAAACCCAGTGAAAATAGCCTGCTTAAATTAGGTCGCTTCGGGACGGATTATAGTTATGGTAGCTTACCTTATCGTATTCCGTTAATGGCTGGCAGTTCGCAACGTACATTACCGACTGTTTCTGAAGGAGCATTAGGTTATTGGGCTTTAACGCCAAATATTGATCTGTGGGGAATGTGGCGTTCACGAGTATTTTTATGGACTGATTCAACAACCGGTATTCGTGATGAAGGGGTGTATAACAGCCAGACGGGAAAATACGATAAACATCGCGCACGTTCTTTTTTAGCCGCCAGTTGGCATGATAATACCAGTCGCTATTCTCTGGGGGCATCGGTACAGAAAGATGTTTCCAATCAGATACAAAGTATTCTGGAGAAAAGCATACCGCTCGACCCGAATTATACGTTGAAAGGGGAGTTGCTCGGATTTTACGCGCAGCTCGAAGGTTTAAGTCGTAATACCAGCCAGCCCAATGAAACGGCGTTGGTTAGTGGACAATTGACCTGGAATGCGCCGTGGGGAAGCGTATTTGGCAGTGGTGGTTATTTGCGCCATGCAATGAATGGTGCCGTGGTGGATACCGACATTGGCTATCCCTTTTCATTAAGTCTTGATCGTAACCGTGAAGGAATGCAGTCCTGGCAATTAGGTGTCAACTACCGTGTAACTCCGCAATTTACGCTGACATTTGCACCGATTGTGACTCGCGGCTATGAATCCAGTAAACGAGATGTGCGGATTGAAGGCGCGGGTATCTTAGGTGGTATGAACTATCGGGTCAGCGAAGGGCCGTTACAAGGGATGAATTTCTTTCTTGCTGCCGATAAAGGGCGGGAAAAGCGCGATGGCAGTAATCTGGGCGATCGCCTGAATTACTGGGATGTGAAAATGAGTATTCAGTATGACTTTATGTTGAAGTAAGAAATAACGCCGGAGAGAAAACTCTCCGGCGTTTTGGCAGTGAATTACTGCTGCGGTATTGCCGGTACAGCCGGAACGTTTAATGCCGGCATCGCAAACATACCAACAAAATCTTCCAGTGGCATTTTCTGCCCGTTTAACGTGATCTGACCGTTAGCATATTGCAGGCTGGTGGTGATGGTATTGTCCTGCAAGGTGGTCAGACGAAACATTTGACCCATTGCTGACGCGCCTTCAACTTGCTGTTTTGCCAGTTTTTTCGCTTGATCTTCCTGATAACCTTCCAGCTTCGCTACCTGGGTCATCAGCTCAGTTGCCATATCGACCGGAATGGTTAGTTTTGCCTCCAGAGACTTAACCGAGCGATCAACTTCCTGAGCCAGTGTCTGCGGCGCTTCTTTAGTCGTTGCCGGATCTTTCAGGAACAGCGACAGATTCAGCGCACTTTCACCCTGACTGTTTTTCCAGCTTAACGGAGCGACAGTTATCACCGGATCGCCTTTCAACATCAGCGGCAGGGCGCTAAAGAAGGCTTCCGTCACTTTCTCCTGATAAAGTTCGGGATTGTTGGCAATCTCTGGCTGTGCCAGCAGAGCCTGGGTTTGCGCGTTATATTGCTGGCTAAACTGGTGCCAGGCTTCGCCATCAATCTGACCAACTTTTAAAGTCAGCTTGCCGCTGCCCAGATCCTGATTCTGTACTTTCAGGCTGTTTAGCGAGTAATCCAGTTGGCTATTGATCGTTTTACCGTCATTGACCAGGTCTGATTTACCGCTGATCTCCATGCCTTCCAGCAGTGCCAGTTCTTTGCCTTCTACCGAAATGGTCATTTTTTCCAGTGACAGTTTTTGGTTACCCACGCGCTCACCAAAACTTGCCAGTGTGCTGGAACCGTCGGTTTTCAGATTATTAAAGGTCAACTGCACTTTCTGGTTGTATTCGTTAACCGCATCCACCCGGCCGCTTTGTGCCTCCCCGGAAAGGGAGATAGCTTTGCCGTCTCTGTCAGCATTTAACTGGAACTCGCCGCCGCTAAAGGCGACTTTTTCATCTTTTTGTTCGTAATTCAGTGGCTTGAGAGAGATATCTGAGCTGGAATCACCGCTGTAACCAATGCGGGAGTTAATCTCAAAAGGTGTTTCTCCTTTTGCCATATCAAACAGTGGCTTGCTCACATTGTTGTTGACAAGCGTGGTTTGAATCGACGCCATCGATGGGATCAGGTTCAGTTTTTTAAGCTGGGCCAGGGGAAAGGGACCATGATCAACCGATTCGTTGAAGATCACGCTCTGACCGCTTTTAATCCACGGATTTTCTTTCCCGGCAACGGGTTTCACCACCAGCTGTAACTGGCTGCTGAACACGCCGCGATGATAGTTTTGATAACTCACTTCCAGGTTGGATTCAGGAGCCGTCAGTTTAAGTTGCGCATTCGCCTGCGCGACCATGTCCTCGAGATGGGTTTCTATTTTCTTGCCTGTGTACCATGCGCCGCCTGTCCAGACTACGCCGAGCGCAACAATGACGCCTACCGCTACCAGCGATTTATTCATAGTGATTATCCATAAAATGAAATCAGGCGGACTGGCCGCCTGAAGTGTTATAAGCCTTTAATAAGCTTAGCAAGAGATGTTAATTTTTTCAGTAAGCTCTTACAGCTTGTTGTAAACACGGGCTAAACGTCCGTGGCCTTTCACTGTCACCGGTGACTCGTTGGCGGCAATAAACGCTGATTCACCCGGTTTAAGCGGTAACTGCTGAGAACCTTTACACAGAGTTGCTTCACCTTCAACGCAGAACAAAATGGCGGCACTTGGCTGGCTGATAGTGGTTTCTTTATCACTAAGATCATGCAGCGAGAAGGCAAAATCATCCACTGGAATCGGGAAGTCCAGTTCTGCACCTTGCTTCACCGGCTGGGTCAACAACTGGTTAGCTGGTTTGGCTTCGAACTTCACGTTGGCAACCAGCTCAGGAATATCAATATATTTTGGCGTCAGACCCGCACGCAGCACGTTATCAGAGTTCGCCATCACTTCCAGCGCCACGCCTTGCAGGTAGGCGTGCGGTGTTTCAGCGAACAGGAACATCGCTTCGCCAGGGTTCAGTTTCACCACATTCAGCAACAGCGGGGAGAACAGACCGCTGTCATCCGGGTAAAATTCAGAAATTAAACGAATCGTTTGCCACGGTTCACCCTGCTGGCTGTCGAGGGCCGATTTTAAAATCGCCAGCGCGCGGGATTTTTCTTCACCCTGCATATTCAACAGGCTGGCGAACAGGTCGCTTAAACGTTCTGCACTGGGCTGCTGTAAAAAGTGAGCAATCGCCGGATGCGCGCCCGCGACAGGCTGGAGCAGGGAGACAATCTCGGAGAACTCACGAAACGCGTTCATCGCGAGGAATGGTGTCAGGGCAAAAACCAGCTCCGGCTTGTGGTTAGGATCTTTATAGTTACGCTCGGCGGCATCCATCGGGATACCTGCGGCATTTTCTTTAGCAAAACCGATTTCAGAATTGCGTTTGTTCGGATGAACCTGAATGGAGAGCGGCTGAGCTGCGCATAATACTTTGAACAGGAAAGGCAGTTCGCCAAAGCGTTTGGCAACGGCCTCTCCAAGCAGAGTCGATTTATCACTCTCAATCACATCACGCAGTGAAACGATATCTCCGGCAGCATTGTGCACACGGGAACTGCTTTTCGGATGTGCCCCCATCCACAGCTCGGCCATCGGTTGGCTGGACGGATTTTCCATACCATAAAGTTCAGTCAACGCCGTTTTGCTGCCCCAGGCATAGTTTTGCACTGAGTTAATGAGTTTTTGCATGATCAATCCCTGTTTAAATGTGGAAATTAATCCCGCTATTAAAGCAAGAATCCTACGGGAAGTAACCTGGAGCCGCAAAAAGTCGTACTTGTCTCAGTTTTTGTTAAAAAACTGTGTAGGATATTGTTACTCGCTTTTAACAGGGCAACGGAACACCCGCCCAGAGCATAACCAAACCAGGCAGTAAGTGAGAGAACAATGTCAAACAAACCCTTTCATTATCAGGCTCCTTTCCCACTCAAAAAAGATGATACCGAGTATTACCTGCTGACCAGCGAACACGTTAGCGTATCTGAATTTGAAGGGCAGGAGATTTTGAAAGTCGCACCCGAAGCGTTAACTCTGCTGGCGCGTCAGGCGTTTCATGATGCGTCATTTATGCTGCGACCGGCTCACCAACAGCAGGTTGCCGACATTTTGCGTGACCCGGAAGCCAGCGAAAACGATAAATATGTGGCGCTTCAATTCCTGCGTAACTCCGATATCGCGGCAAAAGGCGTTCTGCCAACCTGTCAGGACACTGGCACCGCGATTATCGTTGGTAAAAAAGGGCAGCGCGTATGGACCGGTGGCGGTGACGAAGCGGCGCTGGCGCGCGGTGTCTATAACACCTATATCGAAGATAACCTGCGCTACTCGCAAAATGCGCCGCTGGATATGTATAAAGAGGTGAATACCGGCACCAATCTGCCAGCGCAGATCGATCTTTATGCTGTTGATGGCGACGAGTACAAATTCCTCTGTATCGCCAAAGGTGGCGGTTCGGCAAACAAGACGTATCTCTATCAGGAAACCAAAGCGTTATTGACGCCGGGGAAACTGAAAAATTACCTGGTTGAGAAAATGCGCACGCTGGGTACGGCGGCGTGTCCTCCGTATCATATTGCGTTCGTTATTGGCGGAACGTCTGCGGAAACTAACCTTAAAACGGTGAAACTGGCTTCCGCTAAATACTATGACGAACTGCCAACGGAAGGGAATGAGCACGGTCAGGCGTTCCGCGATGTGGCGCTGGAAAAAGAATTGCTGATCGAAGCGCAAAATCTTGGACTGGGCGCGCAGTTTGGTGGTAAATACTTCGCTCACGACATCCGCGTGATTCGCCTGCCGCGTCATGGTGCATCCTGCCCGGTCGGAATGGGCGTCTCCTGTTCTGCTGACCGTAATATCAAAGCGAAGATCAACCGTCAGGGGATCTGGATCGAAAAACTGGAACATAATCCAGGCAAATATATCCCGGAAGAGCTGCGCAAAGCGGGAGAAGGCGAAGCGGTGCGCGTTGACCTTAACCGTCCGATGAAAGAGATCCTCGCACAGTTGTCGCAGTATCCCGTTTCTACGCGCTTATCGCTTAACGGCACGATTATCGTCGGTCGTGATATTGCCCACGCCAAACTGAAAGAGCGCATGGACAACGGCGAAGGGCTACCGCAATACATCAAAGATCACCCGATTTACTACGCGGGTCCGGCAAAAACGCCAGAAGGTTATGCTTCCGGTTCTCTTGGCCCAACGACCGCCGGACGGATGGATTCTTATGTCGATCAACTGCAAGCGCAGGGCGGAAGTATGATCATGCTGGCGAAAGGCAACCGCAGCCAGCAGGTGACGGATGCCTGTAAAAAACACGGTGGCTTCTACCTCGGCAGTATTGGCGGCCCGGCGGCAGTGCTGGCGCAGGGCAGTATTAAGAGTCTGGAATGTGTTGAGTATCCTGAACTGGGAATGGAAGCGATCTGGAAAATTGAAGTGGAAGATTTCCCAGCGTTTATTCTTGTGGATGATAAAGGAAATGACTTCTTCCAGCAGATACAGCTCACGCAGTGCACCCGCTGCGTGAAATAAACAGAGCCGCCCTTCGGGGCGGCTTTTTTACATGGCACGAAAGACCAAACATTTGTTATCAAATAGTAAATAATGAGTGAGCTAAAAGTTGCTTAACGTAAGCAAAACAGAAAGAAAAAATTAATCAGGTGAGGAGCAGTCCATGAAAACAGTACGCAGCGAAAAAGATTCGATGGGTGCGATCGATGTCCCGGCAGATAAGCTGTGGGGCGCACAAACTCAACGCTCGCTGGAGCATTTCCGCATTTCGACGGAGAAAATGCCAACCTCACTGATTCATGCGCTGGCGCTAACCAAGCGCGCAGCGGCAAAAGTTAATGAAGATTTAGGCTTGCTGTCTGAAGAGAAAGCGAGTGCCATTCGTCAGGCGGCAGATGAAGTGCTGGCGGGACAGCATGACGATGAATTTCCGCTGGCTATCTGGCAGACCGGTTCCGGTACGCAAAGCAATATGAATATGAACGAAGTGCTGGCTAACCGCGCGAGCGAATTGCTCGGCGGCGTGCGCGGGATGGAACGTAAAGTTCACCCTAATGACGACGTGAACAAAAGCCAAAGTTCCAACGATGTCTTTCCGACGGCGATGCACGTTGCGGCGCTGCTGGCGCTGCGCAAGCAACTCATTCCGCAGCTTAAAACCCTGACACAGACGCTGAGTGAAAAATCGCGTGCATTTGCCGATATCGTCAAAATTGGTCGTACCCACTTGCAGGACGCCACGCCGCTGACGCTGGGGCAGGAGATTTCTGGCTGGGTAGCGATGCTGGAGCATAATCTCAAACATATCGAGTACAGTCTGCCGCACGTGGCGGAACTGGCGCTGGGTGGTACAGCAGTAGGGACGGGGCTGAACACTCATCCGGAATATGCGCGTCGCGTTGCGGATGAACTTTCGGTAATTACCTGCGCGCCGTTTGTTACCGCGCCGAACAAATTTGAAGCTCTGGCGACCTGTGATGCGCTGGTTCAGGCGCACGGCGCCTTGAAAGGGTTGGCTGCGTCACTGATGAAAATTGCCAATGACGTTCGTTGGCTGGCATCTGGCCCTCGCTGCGGAATTGGTGAAATCTCAATCCCGGAAAACGAGCCGGGCAGTTCAATCATGCCTGGGAAAGTGAACCCAACGCAGTGTGAAGCGTTAACCATGCTTTGCTGTCAGGTGATGGGGAACGACGTGGCGATCAACATGGGTGGCGCTTCCGGAAACTTTGAACTGAACGTCTTCCGCCCGATGGTTATCCACAATTTCCTGCAATCGGTACGCTTGCTGGCAGATGGCATGGAAAGTTTTAACAAACACTGTGCAGTGGGGATTGAGCCGAATCGTGAGCGAATCAATCAATTACTCAATGAATCGCTGATGCTGGTGACCGCACTAAACACCCACATTGGCTATGACAGAGCCGCCGAGATTGCAAAAAAAGCGCATAAAGAAGGGCTGACCTTAAAAGCTGCAGCCCTTGCGCTGGGCTATCTTAGCGAAGCCGAGTTTGACAGCTGGGTACGACCAGAACAGATGGTCGGCAGCATGAAATCCGGGCGTTAATCTGCAACATACAGGTGCAGCCGTGGAATGATCAAACGAAGCGGCTGCGCCTGCGGTTTATAACGGTGCTGCACATTGTCGGCATCGTAATTCAACAACTCGCCAACGTCCGGTACGCCCGCGCCATTATCCCGATTAATCAGTGCAATAAGCGGCGTAGGGCAGGCGTGTTGTACCTGTTTTTGATCTCCCTTGTACCAGACGCGGGCAATCGGCTGCACCTTTACCGGACGTTTGATTTTTAACTTCACGTCCTGTGGCAGGGCAGCAATATCCTGATATTCACGCTCCAGTTTTCCCTGCCACTCCTCACGCGTCCACGGTGCGACGCTGCGGGGTGATTTCAGACTTTTTTCCAGCTGCGCCAGCACTTCATCACGATGCAAATTCTTAATGATATGTTTATTCGCCCAGCCAAAACGTAAAGTTGCGGGGTCATGCAGAACGGTGAGGGTGCGGTAAGCGTTCAGTGTGATCAGCCCCGGCAAATGGCGATGCACCCATTCAAAACGCGCCGCCGTAGGAAGTTCTGACTCAACCGTGACGATATGCTCGAAAGTGGTTTTAAGTTGATTGATGCGCTGGATATGACTTACCAGCGCCGCTTGTGAAAGGTTATCAACCTGATAACACAACACGCCGGGCAGACGAACAGCGGCCTTGCTGCTGCGATTTTCAGACTGTTGCTGAATAAACAAATGGCGGAAATGACGTAGCGCGAGCGCCTGCGCCTCTTTGCCGAGATGTTGCTTAACTTCAATGCAATTCAGCGGATTATGCTCATCCTCTTTTTTGACTTCCGGTAAAGAGAATACCCGGGCAACCAGCAACTTGTGCTGTTCAAGCTCAGCGGCAAATGCGGCCAGTTCTTGCTCCATCTGGCGAAAGGTAGTATTGAGTCGATCTACGAGATCGTAACGAGCCATAAAATCACCACTTTAGTTACAACATACTTATGTTATAGCACAGTGGCGACGACTTGACCACCGTGCGCGTAGCGTCAGGCAGAGGTAAATTGCGCAATGTTGTGCCATAACGGCCAGCTAAACGAGAAGCGGGCGCCGCCCAGTTCGCTGGTGTCACAATTAACCGTGCCGCCCATTGCCAGTGCAATTGAGTGGACAATTGCCAGTCCCAGCCCGCAGCCGCCGGTTGCACGGTCACGGCTGGGGTCGAGGCGAACAAAGGGTTCAAAGATATGCTCTCGATCCTGTGGTGCAATCCCTGCACCATCATCTTCAACAATTAATGTCGCTTTGTTTCCTGCCAGTAGCAGGCTGGTTTCGACTGTTGAATGGCAGTAGCGCAGGGCATTATTGAGCAAGTTATCCAGCACGCGCTCCATCAAGCGCATATCCAACGCCGCATAATGACCTTGCATGATGGTTTTTATCCGTACCGTTTTATCGGGAGTTAGTGCCTGAATGTCGGCCAGATGCGTTGACAGCCACAACGGCAGGTCTGGTTCGCTAAGATGGAGCTCATTTTGCGGGCGATCGAGTCGGGCATAAGTCAGCAACTCTTCAATTAAGGCTTCCAGTTGGCTGATATCGCGATTCAACGCCTGAGATTCTGTTGCGCTCAGATTTTCGCTCATCTCCAGTCGATAACGCAGGCGCACTAACGGCGTTCGCAGTTCGTGGGCGATACCGTCAATAAGCTGTTTTTTACTGGCAATCAAGGCGTTGATATTATCCGCCATCTGGTTAAACGCCACGCCAAGCCGTTCAAAACTCGAACCTTCATCAAAGTGAATACGTTCATTGAGATGCCCATCGCCAAATCGTTGCGCCGCTGCTTCCAGTTTTAACATGTCCTGCCAGTGCGGACGCATCCAGATAAACACGGGAAAGGCGAGGGAGATGGCAATAAAAGCGATCAGCGCGATATCCAGTAATCGCATTTGATGGAGGTAATAAAGATAAGGCACGGGACCGACTGCCAGCACGTAGTGGCTGCGCGGTATACGCTGTAAGAATGTGTACTGATCGTCCAGGGCGACAATTTCGCCGCCACGCAGTCGATGCATGGAGATTTCATCGAGATGATATTTACTCAACGGTTCGACGCGCAGATCAAAAGAGAGATTTAAATCCATCTCTTTCAGCGTTTTTCCCCAGTCGTGTGGGGGGATCTCGCGCAATTCGCTACGCATCAGGTATAGAGAACTGTTCATCAAATCATCCAGCGACTGTTTGCCCGCGCGTTCGGCGGTAAATTTGTACACCAGCCCAACCAGTAGGGACATCACCAGAAAGCAGACAAACAGTAGAAGATAAAACTGGATAAACAGTTTTTTCATCGCTTATTCCCACGCATGAGGCGCAAACAGATAGCCTTTGTTTCGCACGGTTTTAATGCGATAAGGTTCGGCAGCGTTATCGCGCAGTTTTTTTCTTAACCGCGAAATAGCCACGTCCACGCTACGATCCAGACCGTCGTAACTGACGCCGCGTAAATTTTTCAACAACGCATCTCTGTCCATAATTTGCCCCGCGTGGGTGGCTAATTCCCAGAGCAGTTCAAAATCGGCGGTAGAGAGTGAAATTTCGCAGTCAGCAAGCGTAACTACACGGTTAATGGGATCGATGGTTAACGTGCCGAAATGCAATGCCTTATAAGGAGTAAGAGGTGCTTCTTGTATACCTTTGGTCAGCGTGGTTTGCTCGTTCTGACGCAAATGTAAACGTAACCGCGCCAGCAGGACTGCGGGGGGCGTTGTTTTGAGAATATAGTCGCAGGCGCCCATTTCCAGAGCCAGAATGTGGTTCATATCACTATCGAGAGATGTCAGCAGAACTATAGGCCCGCTCCATTTAGTGCGTAAATCACGACAGACAGTCATGCCGTCCTTGCCTGGTAGCATGATATCGAGGAGCACCAAATCCGGATTTTCCCGCAGAATTGTTTCTTCTGCATGGTCGCCGCGAGGTTCAATGGTTACCTGTATATCATGTTTCGCCAAATACGCGGCAATCAGTGAACCGACTTCCGCGTCATCTTCCACAAATACGATAGTGTTCATATTATTCACGGTAGATATAAAAACGTCACAATACACCGCGTTGTTTTTACTTACTATCAATCGTTCCTAAACAAGTTTTCATCAGGTATTCTACGGATGACTTGTTATGGAAGTGTTAAGGTAAAAAGATGGGGCTGGTAATCAAAGCCGCGCTTGGTGCGCTGGTGGTGGTGTTAATTGGTGTATTAGCAAAAACGAAAAATTACTATATCGCCGGGCTGATTCCGCTTTTCCCGACCTTTGCGCTTATTGCGCATTATATTGTTGCCAGCGAACGCGGCATTGAAGCCTTACGCGCAACCATCATTTTCAGCATGTGGTCGATTATTCCCTATCTTATTTACCTGGCGTCGCTGTGGTATTTCACCGGAATAATGCGCTTGCCCGCCGCTTTTGTGGGTTCCGTTGCGTGCTGGGGGATAAGCGCATGGGTGTTGATTATATGCTGGATGAAGCTGCATTAACGCAGATGTCGACCGCCATCAAGCGGAAAACTGCGTCCGGTAACAAAGCAACTGGTGAGTAAATAATCGACCAGGTCGATCACTTCTTTCTCGCCTGGTGCGGTTTTCATCAGTGATTTATTCAGCGCCTGTTGACGATATTCAGCATCATCATGCTCATTAAACAGGATCAGCGATGGCGCGATAGAATTCACTTTCACTTCCGGTGCCAGCTTGCGGGCAAACGAGCGTGTCATATTATCCAGCGCCGCTTTGCTCGCAGCATAGGCAATATGTTTGTCGCTTCCGCGCTCCACCACATAATCGGTAAAGTGAATGATATCGCTGGCGGCGTGTCCGTGCCCACGCAGTAATCTTTCCAGAGCGTGGTTAAGAAGGTATGGGGTATTAACGTGGATTTGCATCATGCAGGCCAGCACGTCAGTCAGTGGCGTACCTGGTTTTTCAGCCATCCACGCGCTGGCGTTGTGCAAAATAGCACGCAGGCCATGGGTGCTTTTTAGTACCTCATCGGCAAACGCCATCACACCGTCGTTGGTTGAAAAATCAGCCTGAATACATTGCGCACCCGCATTAATCAGTCCATCAATGGCAGGATAGCGCGTCCGATAGCTGACAATCACCGGTTGCTTTTGATTAATGAAATGCCAGGCGAGGGCGAGGCCAATGCGACGGCCTCCGCCAGTAATTAATATTGGCAAGGGGTGGGTTTTACCCATCGTTATCTCCTTTGCTATCCAACGATGGGACGAACGTTATCCCACCAGCATCCAGGTCGCCGGAACTGCGGCAATTAACAACATGCTAATTAACACCATTTCCTGACGATTCAGTACATTATCATGTGTATGCGTTTTACGCGCGTACAGGAACACCAGAAGCCCAGGTGCATACAGAACGACGGACAACAGCAGGTGCATTGGGCCAGAGGCGTACAATAACCATAAGCCATAAATGCAGGCACCGATACCTACTGCTTTATGCAGTGGACGGGTAGCGATTTTCAGCAGGAACGCGCCAACCAGGAAATAGGGCACCAGAATCATTTCTGAGGCGATGGTGAGCAATGTGTTGTAATCGGAACCGGTTAGCCAGATGAGTACCAGGCAAATTTGCACGCAGATGTTGGTCAGCCACAGTGAGGCAGACGGCGCAGCTTGCGCATTCTGGCGAGCAAAAATGCGCGGGAATGCTTTATGAGTGGCAGCCAGGAAGGGGACTTCTGCCGCCATAATGGTCCAGCTTAAGTACGCGCCGCAAACGGAAACGATCAGTCCGGCAGCGATGATAATCTCACCCCACGGCCCCATCATTTTCACCATCAGGCCGGCCATAGAGGGATTACGGATTTCAGCCAGTTCAGGGCGTGCTACCACCCCCAGCGAAAGCAGAGTTACCAGTAAATAAACGCCCAGCGCGGAAAGTACCGCCAGAAGTGTTGCTTTGCCGACATCATGTTTATTACGCGCTCGCGCAGAAACCACCACTGCACCTTCCACGCCAATGAATACCCACAGTGTGATCAACATTGTGTTTTTCACCTGTTCCCATACCGGTATACCAAGTGCAAGGCCAGTGAAGTCGAGTTTGAAGGTGTCCAGTTTGAACATCATCATCGCCAGAACAATAAACAGACCTAGCGGCAATAATTTTGCCAGCGTAGCCACCAGGTTAATGCTGGCAGCAGTCTGCACGCCGCGCAGGATCAAAAAGTGAACAATCCATAATAAGGCGGATGCACCGACAATCGATTGCCAGGTATTGCCATCGCCAAACAGGCGCAATTCCGGCGTATCGGTGAAGAAACTCAATGCGGAAAAGACGATCACCAGATAGGAGACGTTGGCGATAACTGCGCACAGCCAGTATCCCCATGCGGAGCAGAAACCAATCAGTTCGCCAAACCCTTCACGGGCATAGGTAAAGATACCGCCGTCAAGATCGGGACGAATACGCGTCAGGATCAGCATAGCGAAGGCCAGTAATAAAATCCCTGCGCCGGTGATACCCCAGCCGATCAATAATGCTGCCGGGCTGGCTACCGCCGCCATATTTTGCGGCAGACTGAAAACACCTGCGCCCAGCATTGAGCTTAATACCAGCGCAGTGAGCGCGCTCAGTCCCAGTTTCTTTTCCATCTGTATCCAGTGATCAAAACGTGTTTGGAAGAATAAATATTAGGACAAAACGCATAAAAATGGTGTTTGTCACTAAGGCGCGGGATTTTACGAAGAGATGTATCGTCATGCAATGGTTAGGGGAAAATTTGTGACTAAAAATGCTAAAGGCGGCATAAAGCCGCCTTATCGTGATACTGAATAGTTATTTATACAGATCTGCGCTGATGGTCAGGTTATTGCCACGTTCCTGCCACTGGCGGGTGATGTGGTAATACTTAGCCCCTTTCTTCGCGGCACGTTTAGCAACCTGGTAGGAAACTTCGGTCATGTTGCCGTAGTTACCTGAGAACTTAATGCTGTCGAACGGCACCATCATCGCTGCGGTCGCTTTGTTCAGTTCTTCGACTTTAGTGCCGTCAGGTAGCGTGACAGTGTAACGTCCGCCTTTTGATGACTGGGTTTCAAAGAAGCGACCGACTTCGGAACTTGGTGATGCAGTAGTGGCAACGCCTGGGATTTCAACTTTCTTCGCAGCTTCGCCACCGGCCGCCAGGGCTGCACGTCCCGCGTCGGAATCCGCCGGGATCACATCCGGGCTTTGTACTACGCGTTTCTTAGCATCTTTTTTATAGATGAAGGCCGTAATGCGCTGGTTACCGCCCTGGTTGGCATCGATTTGACGAACAATATAGAAAGAGTATGCGCCTTTTGCTTTCGCCGCTTTGGTGATGGCGTCATTAACTTCAGGTTGGCTACGGTAAAAGCCCTGGACGGTAACTGTATCAAACGGTTCGATCAGAACGGCCTGGTCTTTTGGCAGTTCCACCACACCGTTAATCACACGATTCTTTTCAGTTTCTGCTTTTTCAGCATCAGACTTATAGAGATCGGCAACTACACGCCAGTTACCGCTGTTACCGAAATCTGACGTATCGACAACATAAAAAGAGGCTGCGCCTTCTTTATCAGCGCGGCGGGATACGGCTTTGACCGCCTCGCCAATGGCATTGAAACGTCCGGTAACCACTACACGGTCAAAAGGTTTAACCGCTGCCGCTTGCTCCGGTGTCAGTTCTGTTGCTGCGTTAACGGAGAATGCCGTAGCAGAAAGCAGTGCCGACGCCAGGAGGGTGTTCTTAAGCTTCATAAAAATAATCCTTCGCCTTGCGCAAACCAGGTACTGGTATTGTTATTAACGAGAAACGTGGCTGATTATTGCATTTAAACGGTGTAACTGTCTGCGTGATTTTTCATATCAGACTTCTTGATTTGATTTTAAACCTGTTCGAATAACCATCTGTGATTAAAAAGTAACCGCAGTAACATAAAATGGCTGAAATGGCTGAATTGTATAAGTTAATTTAATGTTAACTGGCGGCTTGCGACGGGGTGATCTCATGTTTTACCTGGCTATCGAAGACAATTATCGCCCCTTATCCTGTGTTCTATGGTGTTTATCCCACTATCAAGGCTGAATCGTTAATATTTTTCGAGTTAACGCCGAGATACTGATTTTTGGCGCTAGATCACAGGCATTATTTTCAGTACGTTATAGACGTTTGTTACTAATTTATTTTAACGGAGTAACATTTAGCTCGTTCATGAGCGGCTTGTGTACTTGAAACACAGGCAAACCATCATCAATAAAACCGATGGAAGGGAATATCATGCGAATTGGCATACCAAGAGAACGGTTAACCAATGAAACCCGTGTTGCAGCAACGCCAAAAACAGTGGAACAGTTGCTGAAACTAGGTTTTACCGTCGCGGTAGAGAGCGGCGCGGGTCAACTGGCGAGTTTTGACGATAAAGCGTTTGTGCAAGCGGGCGCTGAAATAGTAGAAGGGAATAACGTCTGGCAGTCAGAGATCATTCTGAAGGTCAATGCACCGTTAGATGATGAAATTGCACTACTGAATCCAGGTACAACGCTGGTAAGTTTTATCTGGCCTGCGCAGAATCCGGAGCTAATGCAAAAACTTGCGGAACGTAACGTCACCGTGATGGCGATGGACTCCGTACCGCGTATTTCTCGCGCCCAGTCGCTGGACGCGTTAAGTTCGATGGCGAATATCGCAGGTTATCGCGCTATTGTCGAAGCAGCTCATGAGTTTGGTCGCTTTTTTACCGGACAAATCACTGCGGCAGGTAAAGTGCCGCCGGCAAAAGTCATGGTGATTGGTGCGGGTGTTGCTGGTCTGGCGGCCATTGGTGCAGCAAACAGCCTCGGCGCAATTGTGCGTGCGTTCGATACTCGTCCGGAAGTGAAAGAACAAGTTCAGAGTATGGGCGCGGAATTCCTTGAACTGGATTTTAAAGAGGAAGCAGGCAGCGGCGATGGCTATGCCAAAGTGATGTCGGAAGCGTTCATCAAAGCGGAAATGGAGCTTTTTGCTGCGCAGGCAAAAGACGTCGATATCATTGTTACCACTGCGCTTATTCCAGGCAAACCGGCACCGAAACTGATTACCCGTGAAATGGTGGACTCCATGAAGTCGGGCAGTGTGATTGTCGATCTGGCAGCACAAAACGGCGGTAACTGTGAATACACCGTGCCGGGGCAAATCTTCACCACTGAAAATGGCGTCAAAGTCATTGGTTATACCGATCTTCCGGGGCGTCTGCCGACGCAATCCTCACAGCTTTATGGCACCAACCTCGTCAATCTGCTGAAATTGTTGTGCAAAGAGAAAGACGGCAACATCACTGTTGATTTTGATGATGTGGTGATTCGCGGCGTGACCGTGATCCGTGCGGGCGAAATTACCTGGCCGGCACCGCCGATTCAGGTATCAGCTCAGCCGCAGGCGGCACAAAAAGCAGCACCGGAAGTCAAAACCGAGGAAAAATGTGCCTGTTCGCCGTGGCGTAAATACGCCTTGATGGCGCTGGCAATTATCCTTTTCGGTTGGCTGGCGAATGTTGCACCGAAAGAGTTCCTCGGACACTTCACCGTGTTCGCGCTGGCGTGCGTTGTGGGCTATTACGTGGTGTGGAATGTTTCGCACGCGCTACATACACCATTGATGTCGGTCACCAATGCGATTTCAGGGATTATTGTTGTCGGAGCACTTTTACAGATTGGCCAGGGCGGCTGGGTTAGCTTCCTTAGTTTTATCGCGGTGCTTATAGCCAGCATTAATATTTTCGGTGGCTTCACCGTGACTCAGCGTATGCTGAAAATGTTTCGCAAAAACTAAGGGGTAACATATGTCTGGAGGATTAGTTACAGCTGCATACATTGTTGCCGCGATCCTGTTTATCTTCAGTCTGGCCGGGCTTTCAAAACATGAAACGTCTCGCCGGGGTAACAACCTCGGTATCGCCGGGATGGCGATTGCTTTAATTGCAACTATCTTTGGACCGGATACTGGCAACGTTGGCTGGATCTTACTGGCAATGGTCATCGGTGGGGCGATTGGTATCCGTCTGGCGAAGAAGGTTGAAATGACCGAAATGCCGGAACTGGTGGCGATCCTGCATAGCTTCGTTGGTCTGGCGGCGGTGTTGGTTGGTTTTAACAGCTATCTGCATCACGACGCGGAAATGGCGCCGATTCTGGTGAATATTCACCTGACGGAAGTGTTCCTCGGCATCTTCATCGGTGCGGTAACCTTCACGGGGTCAGTCGTGGCGTTCGGTAAGCTGTGCGGTAAAATTTCGTCTAAACCGCTGATGCTGCCAAACCGTCACAAAATGAACCTGGCGGCACTGGTTGTTTCCTTCCTGCTGCTGATTGTGTTTGTTCGCACTGAAAGCGTTGGCCTGCAAGTTCTGGCATTGCTGATAATGACCGCCATTGCGTTGGTTTTCGGCTGGCATTTGGTGGCTTCCATCGGTGGCGCAGATATGCCCGTGGTGGTGTCGATGCTGAACTCTTATTCTGGTTGGGCAGCGGCAGCGGCGGGCTTTATGCTCAGTAATGACCTGCTGATTGTGACCGGTGCGCTGGTCGGTTCTTCGGGTGCCATCCTTTCTTACATCATGTGTAAGGCGATGAACCGTTCCTTTATCAGCGTCATTGCGGGTGGTTTCGGCACAGATGGTTCTTCCACCGGTGACGATCAGGAAGTTGGCGAGCATCGCGAAATCACTGCGGAAGAGACGGCAGAATTGCTGAAAAACTCGCACTCGGTGATCATCACCCCAGGCTACGGCATGGCGGTCGCGCAGGCGCAATATCCGGTGGCAGAAATCACCGAGAAATTGCGTGCCCGTGGTATCAATGTGCGTTTCGGTATTCACCCGGTTGCAGGTCGATTACCGGGGCATATGAACGTATTGCTGGCAGAAGCGAAAGTGCCGTATGACATCGTGCTGGAAATGGACGAGATCAACGATGACTTTGCTGATACCGATACTGTGCTGGTGATTGGCGCTAACGATACGGTTAACCCGGCGGCGCAGGATGATCCGAAGAGTCCGATTGCTGGTATGCCTGTGCTGGAAGTGTGGAAAGCACAGAACGTGATTGTCTTTAAACGCTCGATGAACACCGGCTATGCTGGCGTGCAAAACCCGCTGTTCTTCAAAGAAAATACCCACATGCTGTTTGGTGACGCCAAAGCCAGCGTGGATGCAATCCTGAAAGCCCTGTAACCCTGACGGCCTCTGCGGAGGCCGTTACTCTTTATTGAGATCGCTTAACAGGACGGCGATGCTTTGGCCTCCCGCCGTTTGTTCAAGCGCAATTTTGACAATAATCGTCAACGGCACGGAAAGCAGCATTCCCACCGGTCCTAACAACCATCCCCAAAAAATTAACGACAAAAAAACTACCAGTGTGGAAAGCCCCAGTCCGCGCCCCATGATGCGCGGCTCCAGAATATTGCCGAAGACCAGATTAATCAGCAGATATCCCGCCAGTACCAGTAACGCCTCATAGAAACCATTAAACACCAGTACCTGAGCGATAGGGGGGATAGCCGCGAGAACCGAACCAATGTTAGGGATGTAATTAAGCGCGAAGGCCAGTAATCCCCAGACAAAAGCGAAGCGAACATCGAGTGCGGCGAGCATCGCCCAGGCGACCAGACCGGTGATGATGCTGATGGCTGTTTTCAGCACCAGATAATGCGACACACTGTCAATGGCGCGCTGGATCGCCGCCATACCTTCGACCGGGCGCGCCATCATTTGCTGGAGTTTGCCGGGAAGTTGTGGCACTTCGAGCAGCATAAACAGCACCGTCAGCAACAATAAAAATATGGATGACATGGCATTAGATAACTGTGTCAGCAAGTTGGTGAGCAACGTCATCGCCGCGTTCGGATCAATGTAATGCGCCAGTTGGTCAACCGAGACATCAATACCCGCGCGTTGTAATAAAGGCTCCAGAACTTGCAGAGGCTTTATGATTGAGCTGCGATACTGTGGCAAAGTGCGGGTCAGCTCATTAAGCGTTGAGCCGAGATAGGCCAGTAATAGCACCATCGCCATCACGATGATTATCATTAAAATCGACACAGCCAACACACGCGGCACGCGCCAACGAACCATGCGTTGTACCAGCGGATGAAGAATGACTGCGATAAATAGGGCAAGGATAAAGGGTACGATGATATCGGCGGCAAAACGGATACCGCAGAGAATAATGACCAGCATTCCCAACATAATGACTATTTTTAGACCATTGAGCGTGATGATCGGCTTTGCCATGCGTATCCCCATTTTTTCTTTCTTCGCTAATAATATTTTCTTTTTAGCCGTGGCATTATAACGAAAATCAAACTCCTCAGGTAAAGAAATGAAAATGTTTTGAGTTAATTCTTAAGCTATGATACAAATCAGACGTGTACAACTACCGAGGACAATTATCATCCGCGATGACGAGAAGCAACACTGCGGATAATTGTAATATTATGGACAATTTGTTCAGGACGTTATTTTCTACATTTACTCATTTTCGTACCTCAACCACCATCTTGCTCGCAGGTGAGCAACACTGGCGCAACGCGCTTTAGTCCCTTCCTCTGCCAAAGCTGGCGCTCTGCGCTGGGCTGAATACTTTTCTTTTGGTTTCGCTGAGTCGAGCGAATGTTAAAATAATTCTCTTGCAGGGGAAGGACGATGTATATTTATTGGGTTTTATTAGGTCTGGCTATTGCCACAGAAATTACCGGCACGCTGTCAATGAAATGGGCGAGCGTTAGTGAGGGAAGCGGCGGTTTTATTTTAATGCTGGTGATGATTTCGCTGTCATATATATTTCTCTCTTTCGCCGTGAAAAAAATAGCACTTGGCGTGGCTTATGCTCTGTGGGAAGGTATCGGTATTTTATTTATTACGCTATTTAGTGTTCTGTTATTTGACGAAAGCTTATCGCTGCTAAAAATTGCCGGGTTAACAACCCTGGTGCTCGGGATTGTGTTGATTAAATCTGGTACTCGCAAAGTGCGTAAACCCTCGCTGGAGGTGAATCATGGCGCAGTTTGAATGGGTTCACGCCGCCTGGCTGGCACTGGCAATCGTGCTGGAAATCATTGCTAACGTCTTTTTGAAATATTCTGACGGCTTTCGCCGCAAAGTCTATGGCTTGCTTTCGCTGGCAGCGGTGCTTGCGGCCTTTAGCTCACTCTCCCAGGCAGTAAAGGGCATAGATTTGTCGGTGGCGTATGCGTTGTGGGGCGGGTTTGGTATTGCTGCCACGTTAGCCGCTGGTTGGATCTTGTTTGGTCAACGTTTAAATCGCAAAGGCTGGGTTGGTCTGGTCTTGCTGTTGGCTGGAATGATTATGGTGAAACTCGCCTGATGACCACGCTGCCCGATAATGCGGGCAGCGTTTGAACGTTATTTCCGGGTCAGTTCTTCGAGTTTGTCGCGAAAACCGGTGACAGAAATGGCCCGGTTATCGGCGCGCCAGCGATCTTTTGCTGCAGGAGCTGAACTTTGTACCCCAATTAACTGCCAGCCGTCATCAGTATGAAGCATCAGTGGCGAACCACTGTCACCTGGTAGGGTATCGCACTGGTGCGACATTACCGAGGTTTGCGCCCAGCCGGTTATTTCGCAATTTTGATGACTGTACAACGTATCGAGATGATCTTCAGGGTATCCCGCCTGAGTCACTTTACGACCCGCAGCTTTTAATGCAGCGGTAAGCGCGGTTTTATCTCCCTCAAATAACGGCAACGGCGTAATGCCCGAAGGGGGATTGCGCAGCACAATCAAACCGAAATCCCACGGCGCGGCTGCGGGGGGAACAATCCAGCCATCCCCATCCGGCTTTAACCGCTTCCCTAGCGTCGGATCAACGCGGCCTTCGATGTCGTGGATCTCATAGCGCCAAAGACCTTTATTTGACACAAAACGCAACGCAACTGCTTTATCCGCTTTGCCCTTCGGCGGCGTTAATAAACAGTGTCCTGCCGTTAATGCCAGGTTCGGCGCAATTAGCGTCGCCGTACACAAATTGCCGCTGGCCGTTTCTAGTTGCCCAACCGCATCCCACGGCGATTGGCTCGTGTTATTTACTGATACACGATCATCATGACCAAAAAATAGGGTGCTGACCTCATTATTGGTCGATTTATGATCGTCCGGTTTATCCGCAAACACAAATGCAGATGTCAGACTAATTGCACCCAGTACTACAGCAATGGTTGTACGCATATCACACTCTGGTGAGTAATTATGATTATTAAAAGCAAACCCTCGTAAATACTATAGACGGGACGGGATGAAAGTGGGAGTAAAATCAGATAACTACGCTCAGGAAAGATAAAAACAGGTGGCAATCAGGGCGCATAAAATAAGGGTGATAAGAATGAACTCAAAGCGATAACGGCCCACCATAGTACCCTCCGCTAAAGGCGGTGTTAAACGTTATCCGTTTAACACCGTAATTTTCAGGCGCGAGGGGGCGCGCCATTATTACTGCCGAAAACTTACGCGGCTGGTTGTACAACGGGTTTTGCAGATTGCTGCTGGCTGTGTTTTTTGCTGTGCTTTTTGGCTGCCTGTGCTTTTTGCTCAGGCGCTTTCTGTTCATTTTTCGCTTTTTTATGATGCTTTTTAGCCGCCTGCGCTTTTTGGGCAGGCGCCGCTTTATGCTGTTTTTTATGATGCGTTGTTTTTGCAGCCGCTGCTTTGGTGACTGTAGCAGTCGGAGCAGGCGTGGTCGCAGTTTCTGCAGCAAATGCGACAGAAGAGAGACCCATAGTAGCGGCAACAACCAGAGCTAATACTTTTTTCATTGTCATACCCTCAATTTTGTTTTTTATGCAACCCCACTGCGGGGCCGATGTCATGACTATATCTCTGGAAATGACAGGTTTCCGTGAGTGGTTGGTTTCGGCATGTAACGATATGTACAAAGCGGATAACGATGACGAAGGAAATAATAACGTATTGTAACGTAAGGCAAATTTCCCACCAATATCGGTAGTATTGAATAACTTAACTTTTTCACTACCTATAAATTGGTAGAATCACTGTGTATTTGCAATAAATGACACACAGCAAAATGAATCCGCTAATTTGGGTATTTATTATCCTGATGACGTTAGATGCTCTGCGAGAAATGGCAGGCGCTTCGTCTATTTTGGGGTGGTTATTAACGTTGAGTTGAGCAAGCAATAAGTCCGGACAGAAATTTAACACATCGTCCGGACTTATTTTTTCAGGCGTGCAGCCGATGATGTAAACGTGTTCCGACCAGAATAGCGACCACCAGCATCAGGGCAATAAATGCACTGACGCCGTTCCAGCCATAGTTATGCCAGAAGACGCCACCTAATGTTCCGGCAATGCTTGAACCCAGGTAGTAACAGAATAGATAAAGCGAAGAAGCCTGGCCTTTGGCGCGTTTAGCACGAGGGCCAATCCAGCTACTGGCAACAGAATGAGCGGCAAAAAATCCGCTTGAGAAAAGCATCATACCGATAAAAATGAGCCAAAGTGAGCTGAACAATGTCAGGATAAGACCCAAAAGCATAACACCTGTCGAAAATAACATCACCGGGCCACGACCGAAGCGGGTAGTCATGGTGCCTGCTTTTGGCGAACTCCAGGTGCCTGTCAAATAGACCAGCGATAATAACCCAACCACTGCCTGGCTAACATGCCATGGGGAGAGCATCAACCGATAACCGATGTAATTAAACAGCGTTACGAATGAGCCCATCAGCAAAAAACCTTCGACGAATAATAAGGGGAGTCCCCGATCGCGCCAGTGCAGACGGAAGTTAATAAACAGTGTTTTTGGGCGCAGTGAAGAAGGACGGAAATGACGTGATTCCGGGAGAATTTTCCAGAACATTAACGCCGAGGTCAGGGCGAAACAGCCGATAGCCGCCAGCGCAATTCGCCAGTTAAAGAAGTCAGTAAATACACCGCTGATTAAGCGCCCGCTCATGCCGCCAATCGAGTTGCCGCTGATATACAGTCCCATTGAAAAGGCCACAAAACTGGGGTGGATCTCTTCGCTAAGGTAGGTCATACCAACAGCAGCTACACCACTTAACGACAGGCCAATCAAGGCGCGCATAATCAAAATGCCGTGCCAGCTGGTCATCATTGTCGAAAGTAACGTACAGATGGAGGCCAACAGTAGCGCCGTCACCATCACTGGCTTGCGACCAATGGCATCGGATAGCGGGCCAGTAAACAGCAAACCGATAGCTAACATCGCCGTTGAAATGGACAGTGAAATACTACTGTTAGCAGGCGTTAAGCCAAATTCTTGCGAAAGCACCGGAAGAATAGGTTGCACGCAATAGAGAAGCGCGAAGGTTGCCAGCCCGGCAGAGAATAGCGCCAGGGTGACACGCATAAATTGCGGTGTACCGCGTTTAATGAATTCGTTTGGCTGGGAAAGGGGTTGCTCGTCAGTGTCGCTTGCCGGAGCGCCATCAACAGTTGTAGTACGACTCACTTGAAATCCTTGCTAATTATGCCCGTGATGTGGGATTAGGAATAGAGTAGGAAAATCGAATTGTTATGTCTAATATATTAATAATCTCAAATAAGATGTTTAAGATATGAATATTGAATTGCGTCACCTCCGGTACTTTGTTGCCGTTGCGGAAGAGCTGCATTTTGGACGCGCGGCTGCCCGCCTGAACATTTCGCAACCGCCGCTAAGTCAGCAGATTCAGGCTCTGGAGCAACAAATTGGCGCGCGACTGTTGGCACGAACCAACCGCAGCGTGCTGCTTACGGCAGCAGGAAAGCAGTTCCTTGCTGATAGTCGGCAAATCCTGTCTATGGTGGATGACGCAGCCGCTCGCGCTGAGCGTCTGCATCAGGGAGAAGCGGGAGAGTTACGCATTGGCTTTACCTCGTCGGCACCCTTTATTCGCGCAGTGTCTGATACCTTATCGCTATTTCGCTGTGAATTTCCTGATGTCCATTTGCAGACGCGTGAGATGAATACTCGCGAGCAAATAGACCCTCTTACCGAAGGGACGCTCGATATGGGGTTGTTACGAAACACCGTGTTGCCGGAGACGCTGGATCACGCGGTAATCGTGCATGAACCGCTTATGGCGATGATCCCGCACGATCATCCTTTGGCAAATAAACCGAAGGTAACGCTGGCGGAACTGGCAAAAGAACCGTTTGTTTTTTTTGATCCGCACGTAGGGACGGGGCTGTATGACGACATTATTGGCCTGATGCGGCGTTATAATCTGACTCCGGTCATCACCCAGGAAGTGGGCGAGGCGATGACGATCATCGGTCTGGTTTCCGCCGGTCTTGGTGTTTCGATTTTGCCCGCCTCTTTTAAACGTGTCCAACTCAATGAAATGCGCTGGTTACCTATTGCTGAAGAGGATGCGGTTTCTGAAATGTGGCTGGTTTGGCCAAAGCATCGTGAACAAAGCCCGGCAGCGCGAAACTTTCGTATTCAGCTGATGAATGCACTCCGGTGAGGGATAATTCAGCAAAAAAAACCGAAAAATGTGCTGTCAATCACATGACGAAGTAAAAATTTGACGACGCATATTGAAGTACTTCACCATAACCTACAGATTATTTCGGAGCGCGAAAATATAGGGAGTATGCGGTGGTTGCTGAAAACCAGCCTGGGCACATTGATCAAATAAAGCAGACCAACGCGGGCGCGGTTTACCGCCTGATTGATCAGCTTGGTCCAGTTTCGCGTATCGATCTTTCCCGGCTGGCGCAACTGGCGCCAGCCAGTATCACCAAAATTGTCCGTGAAATGCTCGAAGCGCACCTGGTGCAAGAGCTGGAAATTAAAGAGGCGGGGAACCGTGGTCGTCCAGCGGTGGGGCTAGTGGTTGAAACCGAAGCCTGGCACTATCTTTCTTTGCGCATTAGTCGCGGGGAGATTTTCCTTGCCCTGCGCGATCTGAGCAGCAAACTGGTGGTGGAAGAGTCGCAGGAGCTGGCGTTGAAAGATGACTCGCCACTGCTGGATCGCATCATTAATCATATTGATCAGTTTTTTATCCGCCATCAGAAAAAACTGGAGCGTCTAACTTCGATTGCCATAACCTTGCCGGGAATTATTGATACGGAAAATGGCATTGTGCATCGTATGCCGTTCTATGAGGACGTAAAAGAGATGCCGCTCGGCGAAGTACTGGAGCAGCACACCGGTGTACCGGTTTATATTCAGCATGATATTAGCGCATGGACGATGGCTGAGGCCTTGTTCGGCGCATCACGCGGAGCACGCGATGTGATTCAGGTGGTGATTGATCACAACGTGGGTGCTGGTGTGATTACCGATGGTCATTTGCTACACGCGGGAAGCAGTAGCCTTGTGGAAATTGGTCACACTCAGGTCGATCCCTACGGGAAACGCTGTTATTGCGGTAACCACGGCTGCCTTGAAACCATTGCTAGTGTTGATAGTATTCTTGAGCTTGCACAATTACGTTTGAATCAATCTATGAGTTCTATGTTACATGGGCAGCCATTAACTGTGGATTCATTGTGTCTGGCTGCGTTGCAGGGCGATCTGCTGGCAAAAGATATTATTACTGGCGTGGGGACGCACGTCGGGCGAATTCTTGCCATTATGGTGAATTTATTCAACCCACAAAAAATACTGATTGGTTCGCCGCTAAGCAAAGCTGCAGAGATCCTGTTCCCTGTAATTTCTGACAGTATCCGTCAGCAGGCGCTTCCCGCCTACAGCCAGCATATTAGCGTCGAGAGTACCCAGTTCTCTAATCAGGGGACGATGGCGGGGGCGGCGTTGGTAAAAGACGCGATGTATAACGGTTCTTTGTTGATTCGTCTGTTGCAGGGTTAACATTTTTTAACTGTTCTACCAAAATTTGCGCTATCTCAAATTGAGCCAGGAACGCATAACTTAGACTTCCAAAGTTGAATTATTTTCCTGGCTTATATTTGTGAAGCATAACGGTGGAGTTAGTGATGCTGAAGCGTTTCTTTATAACAGGTACAGACACTTCTGTGGGGAAAACAGTGGTTTCCCGCGCATTGCTACAAGCGTTAGCCTCCCAGGGAAAAACGGTTGCGGGGTATAAACCCGTGGCGAAGGGGAGCAAAGAGACACCTGATGGGCTACGTAATAAAGATGCCCTGGTGTTGCAGAGTGTTTCATCAATTGAACTGCCTTATGAAGCAGTCAATCCCATAGCGTTAAGCGAAGAAGAAAGCAGTGTGGCGCACAGTTGCCCGATCAATTACACCCTTATTTCAAATGGCCTGGCTAATCTGACTGATAAAGTCGACCATGTGGTTGTTGAAGGTACTGGTGGCTGGCGTAGCCTGATGAATGACCTGCGTCCGCTCTCTGAATGGGTGGTTCAGGAGCAGCTACCCGTGTTGATGGTGGTAGGTATTCAGGAAGGTTGTATTAACCATGCGCTTCTGACAGCACAGGCGATTGCCAACGACGGACTGCCGCTGATTGGCTGGGTGGCTAACCGTATCAACCCAGGGTTAGCACATTACGCTGAAATCATTGATGTATTGGGTAAAAAACTCCCGGCACCGCTTATTGGTGAGCTTCCTTATCTGCCTCGCGCAGAACAGCGTGAACTGGGGCAATATATCCGCTTATCCATGCTGCGTAGTGTGCTGGCGGTAGATAGAATCACGATGTAACGTCCGCGACATTACTGACGCAATCACACAAGCAATCAATAAACCGGGGAGTAGCTGATACTCCCCGGTCATTTCACATATCATCAGTGTCGACATAATGGGCGCATGTGTAGTCGCAGCCAGTAGTGTTGCCATCCCGGTTAGCCCAAGTAAAAGCGTAATTCCTTCACTGTCAGTAAACCATAACCCCAGGCTCCGGGCATACAACATGCCAATTGCCAGTCCGATAAATAAGGTCGGCGTAAACACTCCCCCAGGCGCGCCGGAACCACTGCTGGCCAGCACGGCAACTAGCTTGCAGAGGAAGATCACGGCAATGCCCATAAACAGTGGCGGGGCTGTTAAAAAGGATTGCACCGTACTATAGCCGTTGCCCCACACGGCAGGAGTGAGCAGGGAAAGCAGACCCACGATTAACCCTCCCAATGCCAGTTGCCAGGGCGGTGCAAGTTTTAGATTAATAAAACCCTGATGACTGGCGTTCATTAGCTTTAAAAACAATGGACCGCACAAACCCATCAGCACGCCTGTACTGATAATCAGTGCATAGTCACGAGCCTGAATCATCATGGAGAGTTGCACGCTGTAGAGCAAAGCATTGCTGTGATTAAGAAGATTGCTAATAAGCAATGCCACTACGGCAGAGATTACTACTGGTGCAAGGGAGGCCAGCATCATGGTGCCAAACAATACTTCGGCAATAAATAAACTCCCGGCAAGTGGGGCGCGATAGGCTGCTGCCATCCCCGCAGCCGCGCCACAGGCAATCCACAATTTCCACTCTTCGCGTGGGGTAAAACGTTGGGCAAACCAGGATGCAGCAAGTGCCGCCAACAGGATCATCGCACCTTCACGACCAATGGCGCTGCCGCTGGTCACCACCAGCAAAGAAGCGAAGGATTTAATCAGACTGGTGGCGTAATCAAACTGCCCATCGGTTTGTAACGCCTCCATATAATCGGTAGGCGCATGGGGGCGTTGTTGAGTGAGTTTCTGCCAACCCATCAGCAACAAACCAGCCGCCAGTCCGCCGAGCGCCGGCGTTAGCAGCCGACGCCACGGAGAAAGGTTCGTTGCTGCATTGACCAGACTGCCGGAGTCATTATTGAGGAACAGCCACTCCAGTAGCAGCATCGCATGACGAAACCCTGCAACGGCAAAGGCCGCCAGAATGCCTACGACCATTGCGATAAGCAGGCGGCGGAACATGGTGCGCAGATCCGGGTAGACATGTAGATGTTGCATGAGCAGAAACGGCAAATTAAACACGGGTCTCTATTTTGCGGGAAAAGAAGCCTGGCGCAAAAGCTGTGCGTGCTTTATGTGGTATTAAGCGTGACGTTGTCACTTACTGGAGCCGAAAGGCGTGCAGTTCACGCCCTTCGGTCTTACTCAGGATTATTCAGCGAAACAGGGGTTTTACCGCGACAGGAATCAGCAACTGTGACTGCCATTGTGTCAGCGTTAAACGAGCCAGCTCACCGAGCGTGCGATAAAAAGGGTGTTCCGCCTTCTCGATAAACACCTCAAGAAAGCGTGTTGACCACGGTAAAAGATGCCAGGCCAACAACTCTTCGCACTCGGTCTGACGACCGTTCTCTGCCAGCCATGCTGCCATCAACAGCAGCGAACCAAAATGATCTTCCGGTTCGTTTTGTTTCATTTCAAACTGAATGCCTTTTTCGCGCATCCATTGACGAAGCGCCAAAGTAGAATCGCCAAACAGCACCGATTCGCGATCCAGCCAGACAGATCCCCACGGAGGAGAGGGTAGCGCCCACGGCCCGACAAATAATCGTTGCCAGGCCTGAGTACGCGACTCTTCACATTCTTCCTTAAAAGCCGTTGCCAGCGGCGCTAATGACGTTTGTGATAAAGGCCACTGGGTGACCCAATCGTCACTGGTTAGCGCAGAAACCAGTGGAGAGGCCTCTTTACTCTCAGGAGCGTAATAAAACAGCGCGCCCAGCACGCGCGCCGCGACAGAAAAATTATCTTGTTGTGAGAAATGCGTCATTCCTATCATCCTGAAACGTGCGGTTTATCCCGCACCAATTTGTTAACCTGCGATGGCCATTCTGAACATTATGTGCAGGCCATAAACGAGCGCACGCCCGATCATCTCACCGCAGGTGTCCCAGCTAGCGGACACTGCCTGCGCATAACAATACCACACGGCAGGCCTGATATGATGCGTAAGCATCGTATCAGGCAGTCACAGGTTTATTAATGCGATTCCGCAGGCTCATTATCATGGGTTGGCTGGGTGTGGGCAGAAACATTACCGCTGGTGGTGCGGGTGTAGAGAATTTTATGCGTGTCGTTAGCGCAATGCCCGACGACCTGTGAATCAGGCTGGTCGACCTGATCATTCGGCACAATACTTAAAGTGAAGCCACTTTCTGGTACGCCGTTATTGATAATACGCTGTGAAATATCACTTTTTATGCGCTCACATGAATCCGACGCGGCGAGCACTGTGGATGAGGCCAGGGTGAGCAGAAGTGCGGCACTGCAGGCTATGATTTTCATCATTGGCTCCTTACATGAATATTACTAAATAAGCATAGCATTTCACGTGTAAATTACTGTATTTACTACTATGATTGAGAATCATCTCTACTGTCTGGTGATTGATGTGAATTACAAATTACTGCCATGTTTGCTTGCGATAATACTCACAGGATGTGACCGTACAGAGGTAACTCTTTCATTAACGCCAGAAATGGCCAGTTTCTCTAATGAATTTGATTTTGACCCGCTGCGTGGGCCGGTTAAAGATTTCACTCAGACGTTAATGAATGAGCAAGGGGAAGTCACGAAACGTGTTTCGGGGAATTTATCGGAAGAGGGCTGTTTTGATTCCCTCGAATTACTGGATCTGGAAAATAATACCGTGATTACCCTGGTGTTGGATGCAAATTATTATCGGGATGCACAGACGCTGGAGAAAAGAGTACGTCTACAGGGAAAATGCCAGTTAGCAGAATTACCTTCTGCCGGTGTAAGTTGGGAAACTGATGATAATGGTTTCGTGGTTAAGGCCAGCAGCAAACAGATGCAGATGGAATATCACTATGATGATCAGGGTTATCCGCTGGGGAAAACGACGAAAAGTAACGACAAAACGTTATCTGTCAGCGCCACACCATCAACGGACCCGATCAAAAAACTGGATTATACGGCAATTACTTTACTGAATAATCAACAGGTTGGTAATGTCAGACAGACTTGTGAATATGACAGCCACGCGAATCCAGTGGACTGCCAATTAATCATTGTGGATGAGGGAGTAAAACCCGCCGTCGAACGGGTTTACACCATCAAAAATACCATTGATTATTATTAATACTATTGCGCGGTCGGTTTTAGTAGAGTTTGCCCTTGCGTTTTATGTTCCGCCAGATACTGATGCTGGAATATGCACATGCGAATGGCATTACGATATTGACCGTTAATAAAGAATTCATGCATCAGTTCACCTTCGACCGTAAAACCGAGCTTACGATATATATGAATCGCTTTCTCATTCTCTTTATCAACAATCAGATAAAGCTTATAAAGATTAAGAACAGTGAAACCATAATCCATCGCTAATTTCGCGGCGCGGGTTGCCAGACCTTTACCTTGGTATTCCGGGGAGATGATTATCTGAAATTCTGCGCGGCGATGGACGTGGTTAATTTCTACCAGTTCCACCAGACCTGCCTTTTCGCCATCACATTCCACGACGAAACGACGTTCACTCTGATCGTGAATATGTTTATCGTACAGATCAGAGAGTTCAACGAAGGCTTCGTAGGGCTCCTCAAACCAGTAACGCATCACGCTGGCGTTATTGTCGAGTTGATGCACATAGCGTAAATCTTCACGCTCCAGCGGACGTAGCTTAACACTGTGGGCGCTAGTCATAACGTGTCCTTACATTCCTTATATCAATAACAGGTTAGGGGATGATTACGCGACCAGTACGACGATCCAGGCAGCGTAAAGTATTCGGCTCCCAGTAGGCATTAATGTTGGCACTCTGCTCGCATTTATCGCGGTTATCAAATGCGGCGTCGGCTTTATCCCATTCTTTCTCGGTGCGTTTGTTGATTTTTTGACGCAGATTACGCGTGTCATTCCATTGCTCTTTTTCCATTGCTGCCTGCTGGCGACTCTGTGCGCTGTCGCCAGATTCAATCACCAGTTTGTTGGTTTCTGCATGGGTAGTTGCGCTAAATGCCAGTGCGCAAGGCAGCAGAAAAGCGAGCAGGCTGAGTTTTTTGCAGAGAGTGATATTCATGATCTATTCCTTACATGAATGATTAAGGGCGATTTTACACGATCCACTGTGAACGCGAAACGTACCAGAGGATGTCTATGTTGATGATATTATGTCGTCCTATAAATATACATGATGTCAATGAGTGACAAAGATGATTAAAACAACGTTACTGTTTTTTGCTACCGCTTTGTGTGAAATCATTGGTTGTTTTTTGCCCTGGCTGTGGCTGAAACGGAATGCCAGTGTCTGGTTGTTGGTTCCGGCGGGAATTTCCCTGGCGCTTTTCGTCTGGCTGTTAACGTTGCATCCAGCAGCAAGTGGGCGAGTTTATGCAGCATATGGCGGTGTTTATGTCTGTACGGCGCTCCTGTGGCTGCGGGTTGTGGATGGAGTGAAGCTCAGTCTCTACGACTGGACGGGAGCGATAATTGCACTTTTCGGCATGTTGATTATTGTTGCTGGCTGGGGACGCGCCTGACTTATCTGATATAACTCATGTTTTGTTATCAATAATATACGCACTAGTCGATCCCCGAAAAAACAATAAAGTTTGACTGTTTTTAGAACTATTCACGGCGCAAATATGCGCCTTTTTTTGTGATCGCTCTGGCTTTTCTTGATCTTAATACTTGTATGGTAGTAGCTCAGTTGCGTAGATTTCATGCATCACGACAAGCGATGCAAGGAATAGAACATGAAGATCGTAGGGGCTGAAGTTTTTGTTACCTGTCCGGGACGTAATTTCGTCACCTTAAAAATCACCACCGAGGACGGTATTACCGGTCTTGGTGATGCCACTCTGAACGGGCGCGAACTTTCCGTTGCGTCCTATTTGCAGGATCATATCTGTCCACAACTTATAGGCCGCGATGCCCATCGTATCGAAGATATCTGGCAGTTTTTCTATAAAGGCGCTTACTGGCGTCGCGGCCCTGTCACCATGTCGGCTATTTCCGCTGTTGATATGGCGCTGTGGGACATTAAAGCCAAAGCCGCAAACATGCCGCTTTACCAACTGTTAGGTGGGGCTTCCCGTGAAGGCGTAATGGTCTATTGTCATACCACCGGTCACAGTATTGATGAAGCACTGGATGATTACGCTCGCCATCAAGAACTGGGATTCAAAGCTATCCGCGTGCAGTGCGGTATTCCCGGTATGAAAACGACTTACGGTATGTCCAAAGGAAAAGGGCTGGCTTATGAACCTGCGACCAAAGGGCAGTGGCCAGAAGAGCAGTTGTGGTCAACGGAAAAATATCTCGACTTTATGCCAAAACTGTTCGACGCAGTGCGCAATAAGTTTGGCTTTAATGAGCATGTACTGCATGACATGCACCATCGTTTAACACCCATTGAGGCGGCACGTTTTGGCAAAAGTATTGAAGATTATCGCCTGTTCTGGATGGAAGATCCGACACCCGCAGAAAACCAGGAGTGCTTCCGCCTCATTCGCCAACATACCGTAACGCCAATTGCGGTGGGGGAAGTCTTTAACAGCATCTGGGACTGCAAACAGCTGATTGAAGAACAACTCATCGACTATATCCGTACAACGCTGACCCACGCTGGCGGCATCACAGGTATGCGCAGAATTGCCGATTTTGCTTCGCTTTACCAGGTACGTACTGGCTCACATGGTCCTTCCGATTTGTCGCCAGTCTGCATGGCTGCGGCGTTGCACTTTGACCTGTGGGTGCCGAATTTCGGCGTCCAGGAGTATATGGGCTATTCAGAACAAATGCTTGAAGTCTTCCCGCACAACTGGAGCTTCGATAACGGCTATATGCATCCTGGTGATAAGCCAGGCATTGGCATCGAATTCGATGAAAAGCTGGCGGCAAAATATCCCTACGAACCTGCCTATCTACCAGTCGCACGTCTGGAAGATGGCACGCTATGGAACTGGTAAGGAGTCATACAATAATGAAAAGTATTTTAATTGAAAAACCGAATCAACTGGCGATTATCGAACGTGAAATTCCGACCCCGGCAGTGGGTGAAGTACGAGTAAAAGTGAAACTCGCGGGAATTTGTGGATCGGATAGTCACATTTATCGCGGTCATAATCCGTTTGCGAAATATCCGCGCGTCATTGGTCACGAATTTTTTGGTGTGATTGATGCCGTAGGTGAAGGTGTGGATAACGCCAGAGTTGGCGAACGTGTTGCGGTAGATCCCGTAGTCAGCTGCGGACATTGTTATCCATGCTCAATGGGTAAACCCAACGTTTGCACAACTTTAGCTGTATTAGGTGTTCACGCTGATGGCGGTTTTAGCGAATATGCAGTCGTTCCGGCGAAGAATGCGTGGAAAATTCCCGATGGGGTGGCTGATCAGTTCGCTGTAATGATCGAACCTTTTACCATTGCGGCGAACGTTACTGGACACGGTCAGCCGACTGAAGATGACACCGTGCTGGTTTATGGTGCCGGCCCGATTGGTCTGACTATCGTTCAGGTATTGAAAGGTGTTTATAACGTTAAAAATGTGATTGTCGCCGATCGTATTGATGAACGACTGGATAAAGCGAAAGAGAGCGGGGCAGACTGGGCGATTAATAACAGCCAGACATCGCTTGGCGAAATATTCGCTGAAAAGGGCATCAAACCAACATTAATTATTGATGCTGCTTGCCATCCTTCCATTTTGAAAGAAGCGGTTATGCTGGCTTCTCCGGCGGCACGAATTGTGTTAATGGGCTTCTCCAGTGAACCGTCTGAAGTCATTCAGCAGGGAATTACCGGCAAGGAACTCTCTATTTTTTCTTCCCGGTTAAATGCCAATAAATTCCCGGTAGTTATCGACTGGTTAAGCAAAGGGTTAATTAATCCTGATAAATTAATTACCCATACATTTGATTATCTGCATGTTGCTGATGCCATTTCATTATTTGAAAAGGATCAAAAGCATTGTTGCAAAGTTTTACTCACGTTTTCTGAATAATACCAATAATAGCGAATAAGCATTACGCATCTTACCTCTTATTTAGAGATAACAATTATGACAATAGATAAACATGAAAGAAGCACTAAGGATTTAGTGAAGGCAGCGGTATCAGGATGGTTAGGTACGGCACTTGAATTTATGGATTTTCAGTTATACTCGCTCGGTGCAGCGTTAGTATTCCATGAAATATTTTTCCCGGAATCGTCAACCGCAATGGCGTTAATTCTGGCAATGGGAACTTACGGTGCTGGTTATGTTGCACGTATTGTCGGAGCATTTATTTTCGGCAAAATGGGCGACAGAATAGGGCGTAAAAAAGTGCTCTTTATTACCATCACCATGATGGGGATCTGTACTACCTTAATTGGTGTGTTGCCGACCTATGCGCAGATTGGTGTTTTTGCGCCAATCTTGCTGGTGACGTTGCGTATTATTCAGGGGCTGGGGGCAGGTGCGGAAATTTCCGGTGCCGGTACGATGCTGGCGGAATATGCGCCGAAAGGTAAGCGCGGAATTATCTCCTCATTTGTGGCTATGGGTACTAACTGCGGAACCTTGAGCGCAACGGCAATCTGGGCCTTTATGTTCTTTATTCTTAGTAAAGAAGAACTGCTGGCATGGGGATGGCGTATACCGTTCCTGGCGAGCGTTGTCGTGATGGTCTTTGCTATCTGGTTGCGAATGAACCTGAAAGAAAGCCCGGTTTTTGAGAAGGTTAACGACAGCAACCAACCTACAGCAAAACCTGCACCTGTCGGTAGCATGTTCCAGAGCAAATCCTTCTGGCTGGCAACAGGTCTGCGTTTTGGACAGGCAGGAAACTCAGGTCTGATTCAAACTTTCCTTGCTGGTTATTTAGTGCAAACTTTGCTGTTTAATAAAGCAATTCCCACAGATGCATTAATGATCAGTTCTATTATCGGTTTTATGACGATTCCTTTCCTCGGTTGGTTATCCGATAAAATTGGCCGTCGTATTCCTTATATCATTATGAATACTTCAGCTATTGTCCTGGCGTGGCCAATGCTTTCTATCATTGTAGATAAAAGCTATGCACCGGGCACCATCATGGTTGCACTCATTGTGATTCACAACTGTGCGGTGTTGGGATTATTTGCCCTGGAAAACATTACCATGGCAGAGATGTTCGGCTGTAAAAACCGCTTTACCCGAATGGCAATATCTAAAGAAATTGGTGGTCTTATCGCTTCAGGGTTTGGTCCTATTCTGGCCGGTATTTTCTGTAACATGACAGGATCCTGGTATCCGATTGCAATAATGATTATGGCTTATTCCGTCATCGGCTTAATTTCCGCGCTGAAAATGCCAGAAGTTAAAGACCGCGATTTGAGTGCGCTGGAAGATGCTGCAGAAGATCAACCGCGCGTTGTAAAAGCTGCGCAACCTTCAACAAGTCTGTAAATCCAGAATCCCTTCTCTTAGTGAGGAGGGATTTTTATTCATATAACAAACCATTCAGCTTGCCATATTTAAATTAAAGGAAACGTCATGGGAAATAATTTGTTATCCGCAAAAGCGACACTCCCTGTTTATGATCGTAATAACCTGACGCCAAAAATTGTTCATTTAGGGTTTGGCGCATTTCATCGCGCGCATCAGGGCGTGTATGCCGATATCCTGGCTGCCCAGCATCACAGCGATTGGGGCTACTATGAAGTGAATCTGATTGGCGGCGAACAGCAAATCGTCGATCTTAAACAGCAAGATAATCTCTATACCGTTGCGGAAATGTCGGCTGATGCGTGGACCGCTCGCGTCGTTGGCGTCGTGAAAAAGGCGCTGCACGTACAAATTGATGGCTTAGAAGCCGTGCTGGCCGCGATGTGTGAACCGCAAATCGCAATTGTCTCTCTGACAATCACCGAAAAAGGGTATTTCCACTCTCCGGCGACCGGACAGTTAATGATGGATCACCCGATGGTAGCTGCCGACTTGCAAAATCCCCACCAGCCGAAAACAGCAACAGGCGTGATTGTCGAGGCGCTGGCTCGCCGTAAAGCCGCAGGATTTCCCGCGTTTACCGTTATGTCATGCGACAACATGCCAGAAAACGGTCACGTTATGCGTGACGTTGTCACTTCATACGCCAGAGCAGTGGATGTAAAACTGGCGCAATGGATAGAGGAAAACGTGACTTTCCCATCGACAATGGTGGATCGCATTGTACCCGCAGTGACGGCGGAAACGCTGGATAAAATCGAACAACTTACCAACGAGCGCGATCCGGCAGGCGTGGCGTGTGAACCGTTCCGTCAGTGGGTGATTGAAGATAATTTTGTTGCCGGACGCCCGGAATGGGAAAAAGCAGGCGCTGAACTGGTCAGCGATGTGCTGCCTTATGAAGAGATGAAACTGCGTATGCTCAACGGCAGCCACTCCTTCCTGGCTTATCTGGGCTATCTGGCGGGATATCAGCACATTAACGACTGTATGGAAGATGAAAATTATCGTCATGCAGCACATGCCTTGATGTTGCAGGAACAGGCGCCCACGCTGAAAGTACAGGGTGTAGATCTGCAAGATTATGCTAATCGATTGATTGAACGCTACAGCAACCCGGCTTTACGCCACCGAACCTGGCAGATTGCAATGGACGGTAGTCAGAAACTGCCACAGCGGATGTTGGATTCAATTCGCTGGCATCTGGCGCATGACAGCGCGTTCGGTCTGTTGGCGCTGGGCGTCGCTGGTTGGATGCGTTATGTTGGTGGTGTTGATGAACAGGGAAAACAGATTGAGATTAGCGATCCGTTACTAGCGGTCATTCAAAAGGCTGTGCAAAGTAGTGCCGAAGGGAAAACGCGTGTGCAGTCGTTGATGGCGATTAAGGCGATATTTGGTGATAATTTGCCGAACAATAGCTTGTTTGTTGCAAAGGTGACGGAAGCGTACTTGTCTCTATTAGCGCATGGCGCGAAAGCGACCGTGGCGAAATATATCGAGAGGTAAAAACAGCAATGCCGCCATCGGCGGCATTCACACGCTTAGTTCATGCCGAGACGAATCAGGTCCAGAGGCGCGAGTTTTTCATCACAACCTTCAACAACCACGGTTTTACCGCGACGGATTTGCTCTGCGGTCAGACCTTCAGTGTCAATCGACAGGATCTTGCCAGTGTGACCGGTGCCGCTAACCATAACACGGCTGCCAGTGGTGATTGCGTTACGGTTACGATCGTAGGTCGTCATAGGTGTTTTCTCCTTTCTGATTTACAGTCGAAGCCCACGTAACGGGCGCAATATAAATACTCCTGTCGAGTGAATATTTTTTTGTTTATGATCAAGTTCACATCTTTTTTGATGCTTGCATGAACCAGAAGAAAGGGATGGGCTCTCACCCCGGATGGGATGAGAGGAAATGAATTACTCTTCGCTAAACCAGTCGCTATTTTCCTGGCGGATCAGCTGCACGGATTCACTTATTTCCTGCAAATGCAGAGTCATTGCTTTTTCTACCGCATCACCATCATGTTTTTGTAGAGCAGTAAAAATATCCATATGTTGACGTAACAACATATCAGGTGGCGATACGTGGTCAAAGCTCATATAGCGCACGCGGTCAACAGTTGCTTTCAGGTTTTCAATGGTGTCCCACGCAAGCTGACAGTCGGCAATCTGCGTCAGAATTTGATGGAAGTTATCATCCAGCTCAAAAAAATCATCCAGTTGTTTGCGTTCAATGGCAATACGTTGTTGGTGGAGATTTTGCTCAAGCTGATAGCACTGGCTATCGGTAATCATGCTCGCCGCCCGGCGGGCGACGGCACACTCAATAGCCTGACGAATAAAACTACCGTTGCGTACCTGAGTCATGGAAATTTTATTGACGTAGCTGCCACGCTGCGGGCGAATTTGAATCAGGCCGTTTTCTGCCAGTTTTATGAAGGCTTCACGAACCGGCTGGCGTGACACATTGAAACGAACAGAAACTTCTTTTTCCGACAACGGTGTGCCCGGTGGAATTAGACAATGGACAATGTCGCGGCGAAGAATACGATAAATCTGCTGATTGACAGGTTGTGTGGGATTAAGTTGCGTTTCGACGGTCATTCGTTCTTGCTTGTGAGTGGGTTAACTCAGTGAGTCTACCACTTTTTTGTGACAAGCAATAACCCGGCGGTTAAGCCGGGTATAAAAATTAATGGCGATGGACATTCAGTCCGGCATAGCTTTGGGTAACCGGCATCATTTCCAGTGTGTTGATGTTGACGTGAGCAGGGAGTGTAGCAACCCACCAGACTGCTTCGCTGACATCTTCTGGCGTCAGCGCAACGGTGTTTTGATAGGTTTTTTCCGCTTTATCGTCGTCACCTTTAAAGCGAACATTGGAAAACTCGGTGCCACCCACCAGCCCCGGTTCGATGTCGGTGACACGTACTGCCGTACCATGCAAGTCAGTGCGCAGATTCAGGCTGAACTGACGAACAAACGCTTTTGTCGCGCCATAAACGTTACCACCAGCATACGGCCAGCTACCCGCCGTTGAGCCAATGTTAATAATATGACCATGATTACGCTCGACCATGCCAGGCAGGACAGCGCGGGTCATATACACCAGGCCTTTATTGTTGGTATCAATCATAGTTTCCCAGTCTTCAACGCTGGCTTTATGTGCAGGTTCCATACCCAGCGCCAGTCCAGCATTGTTTACCAGAATATCGATATTACGCCACTCGGCAGGAAGCGAAGTCAGCATCTCTTCAATGGCGGCGCGGTTGCGAACGTCCAGTTGGGCGATATACAAATTATCTCCCAGTTCGTCTTTTAACTCCTGCAACCGTTCCTGGCGACGGCCAGTGGCGATAACTTTATGCCCTTGTTGAATAAAACGACGTGTAATGCATTCACCAAAACCTGCCGTTGCTCCAGTTACTAAAACGATCATCTCACTGTTCCTCAACGATTTTGTGTGTCAATAACATAGCACGTGATGCTTAAGAGCGGGTAATACTGGTTTGCAAGATTGCACTCCGTTATCAGTAAGCCTACGCTATGGAACACCTCGTTTTCAGGAGTAGAAAATGTCAACGACGAATCCTTTCCTTACGCAGAGCACTCTGCCGTATATGGCTCCTCATTTTGATCAGATTGAAAATCAACACTATCGCCCGGCATTCGATGAGGGGATGCGGCAAAAGCGGATTGAGATAGAGGCGATAGCTTTAAACCCGCAGACGCCCGATTTTACTAACACTATTCTGGCTCTCGAAAAGAGCGGGGAGTTACTCACTCGCGTTACCAGCGTCTTCTTTGCCATGACCTCGGCGCATACTAATGATGAATTACAGCGTCTCGATGAACAGTTCTCGGCGGAACTGGCGGAACTGGCTAATGATATCTACCTGAATGGCGAATTATTCGCGCGGGTAGATGCTGTCTGGCAGCGGCGTGAAACGCTGGGCCTTGATAGTGAATCTGTTCGTTTGGTAGAAGTTATTCATCAGCGTTTTGTTCTTGCCGGTGCCAAACTTGAAGATGCCGATAAAGAAAAATTAAAAGTGCTGAACACAGAAGCCGCTACCCTGACCAGTCAGTTTAACCAGCGGTTATTAGCCGCGAACAAATCCGGAGGGCTGGTGGTTGACGATGTTTCGCAACTGGCAGGCATGAGTGAGCAAGAAATTGCGCTGGCGGCAGAGGCGGCTCGCGAGAAAGGTCTGGAAAACAAATGGCTCATCCCATTGCTGAATACCACGCAACAACCGGCGCTTGCGGAACTCAGCGATCGTTCTACACGTGAAAAACTGTTCACTGCGGGGTGGACACGCGCGGAAAAAAACGATGGCAATGATACTCGTTCCATCATTCAACGGCTGGTGGAGATCCGCGCCCAACAGGCCAAATTACTTGGCTTCCCTCATTATGCCGCGTGGAAAATTGCCGATCAGATGGCAAAAACACCAGAAGCAGCACTCAATTTTATGCGGGAAATTGTTCCGGCGGCGCGTCAACGTGCGAGCGATGAATTAGCGTCTATACAGGCGGTTATCGATAATCAGCAGGGCGGGTTTAGCGCGCAGCCGTGGGACTGGGCATTTTATGCTGAACAGGTGCGGCGGGAGAAATTCTGTCTTGATGAAGCGCAGCTCAAACCTTATTTCGAATTAAACACAGTGTTGAATGAAGGTGTATTCTGGACTGCGAATCAGCTCTTCGGTATTAAGTTTGTCGAACGTTTTGATATTCCTGTTTACCATCCTGATGTCCGCGTATGGGAAATTTTTGATCATAATGGCGTGGGGCTGGCGTTATTTTACGGCGATTTCTTCGCCCGTGACTCAAAAAGCGGCGGCGCATGGATGGGGAATTTTGTAGAACAATCTACGCTTAATGAAACACGCCCGGTAATCTATAACGTTTGTAATTATCAGAAACCGGCGGCAGACGAACCCGCATTGTTGCTGTGGGACGATGTTATTACATTATTCCATGAGTTTGGGCATACGTTGCACGGTCTGTTTGCCTGCCAGCGTTATGCCACGCTTTCTGGCACCAATACACCACGCGATTTTGTCGAATTTCCTTCGCAAATCAACGAGCATTGGGCAATGCATCCGCAGGTATTCGCGCGCTACGCCCGGCATTATCAGAGCGGGAAAGCAATGCCGGAAGAGTTACAACAAAAAATGCGTAATGCCAGCCTGTTCAATAAAGGTTATGAGATGAGCGAACTGCTTAGCGCCGCACTTCTTGATATGCGCTGGCACTGTCTGCAAGAGCATGAAGCGATGCAGGATGTGAATGATTTCGAGCTGCGGGCGCTGGTGGCGGAAAATATGGATCTTCCCGCCATACCGCCACGTTATCGCAGCAGTTATTTCGCCCACATTTTTGGTGGCGGATATGCGGCGGGATATTACGCCTATTTGTGGACGCAAATGCTGGCAGACGACGGTTATCAATGGTTTGTCGAGCAGGGCGGCTTAACGCGTGAGAATGGGCAACGTTTTCGCGAGGCGATTCTTTCCAGAGGCAACAGCGAAGATTTAGAACGTTTGTATCGTCAATGGCGCGGTAAGGCACCACAGATTGCGCCGATGTTGCAACATCGTGGACTGAACGTCTAATTTTCTGTAAATATAGCTGGTCTGGCGTAAAGCCAGGCCAGAAAGTCATTCCAGTAATTTCAAAAGCTGCGCCAGTGCAAATCGAACCGCCAATGCTAATACTGTTTCGCAATCACCATCAAAATGCATAACCGCAGTATGCGTATTTCCTTTTATATTCCATGCGAACCAGACTGTGCCTGCGGGCGTACCATCCTGCCCACCTTCAGGCCCACCGTAGCCGGTAATGGCAATACTAATATCGACATCTGCGCGCTCTTTGGCGCCAGTTGCCATTTCTGCCGCTATCTTCTCGCTCACCGCCGTATATTTCTCAAGAGATTGCTGACTGACGCCAAGGATTTTCATTTTGGCTTGTTCGGTAAAAGTGACAAAGCCTGCGCCGTAAAACTTTGGTGTGTCTTCAGCAGCACACAGCGCGCAAGCCAACTTACCGCCAGTGCATGATTCGGCGGTAGTTAAGCGTAATTGATCAGCGATAAGTCTTTGGCTCAACGCGGATGTCAGGTTTTCAATAGTATCGCTATCTGCAAGTTGTACAATTTTATTGCTATTAATGTTCATCGTTGTTTGTCCACATTATTAGCTGCAAAGGTGATTTGCCTTTTTGGTATGTTCTTTCACCATAATAAAAATCAGATTTATAAATCCGATTATTCTGAAAATATATTTAAGACTTAAACGCAGCTTTCATTAATCTTTTTATTGTCTTTTTTGAGTTAAATTTGCAGCAAATTTTGTTGCTAGCTGACTGATTTTAATTGTTTTATAACAATCAGTACGATTCTTATTTGTCAATTATAAAAATAGCAACCAGACTTAATAAGTCAAACCAAACGCAATTAAGGAGTTAGTATGAAATTTCAGGCCATTGTATTAGCAGGTTTTCTTGTCATGCCTTATGCGTTGGCAGATGATCAGGGAGGTTTAAAACAGGATGCTGCGCCACCACCGCCACATGCAATAGAAGACGGCTATCGCGGAACTGATGATGCAAAAAAAATGACCGTTGATTTTGCGAAAACTATGCATGATGGTGCCTCAGTTTCATTACGTGGTAATTTGATTTCCCACAAGGGTGAAGACCGTTACGTTTTTCGTGATAAGAGCGGTGAGATTAATGTTGTTATTCCTGCTGCCGTCTTTGATGGACGACAAGTTCAGCCTGACCAGATGATCAACATTAGCGGGAGTCTGGATAAGAAAAGCACTCCAGCCGTCGTTCGGGTCACACATCTGCAGAAATAGTCACAAAAATAAATGCGTCTGATGGTCCAATCAATAGGGGCATCAGGCTTTACTGTTTATGTTATTTGCCTCTGTTTTATGGTGCAAGGAAGGGATAATTTACAGAATTAAACACTTTTTTATCTGCTTATTTTGTTTTAAATCACAATGTTATCTTTAACGCCGTCTCAGATTAGGATTTCTATTAAAATATTGACGTAATTTTTCTTTTCTCTCGGTAGAATAGCGCGCACAAGGAACTGTGAAAAAGGAGTGGCAATGATCAAGAAGACAACGGAAATCGATGCCATCTTGCTAAATCTCAATAAGGCTATCGATGCCCATTATCAGTGGCTGGTGAGTATGTTTCACAGCGTGGTCGCGAGAGATGCCAGTAAGCCAGAAATTACGGATAACCATTCTTATGGACTGTGCCAGTTTGGTCGCTGGATTGATCATCTGGGGCCACTCGATAACGATGAATTACCTTACGTTCGGCTAATGGATTCTGCCCATCAACATATGCATAACTGTGGTCGGGAATTAATGTTGGCAATTGTCGAAAATCGCTGGCAGGACGCTCATTTTGACGAATTTCAGGAAGGGTTACTTTCTTTTACGGCAGCATTAACAGATTACAAAATTTATTTGCTGACAATTCGTAGCAATATGGATGTTCTGACTGGATTACCTGGTCGTCGGGTTCTTGATGAATCCTTTGATCATCAATTACGTAATGCTGAGCCACTGAATCTCTATTTAATGCTGCTGGATATAGACCGATTTAAATTGGTTAATGATACCTACGGGCATTTAATCGGTGATGTGGTATTACGAACCCTGGCAACTTACTTATCTGCCTGGACGCGTGATTACGAAACGGTTTATCGCTATGGTGGCGAAGAATTTATCATCATTGTCAAAGCTGCTAATGATGAAGATGCATGTCGTGCCGGAGTACGTATTTGCCAGCGAGTCGATACCCATGCAATCGCATATTCTGAAGGGCATATCAACATAACCGTGACCGCAGGTGTGAGCCGCGCATTTCCTGAAGAACCGCTGGATGTGGTCATCGGAAGAGCAGACCGGGCAATGTATGAGGGTAAGCAAACTGGAAGAAATCGCTGCATGTTTATTGACGAACAAAACGTGATTACCCGAGTTTAAGCACCGTTTAACATTCATTGAGAAAAATAATGCTACTGTGTCAATGATCCGTTACCAGTGCACAGAAAAGCCTGTTAGCGCAAAAGTAAAAACACAAATCTATCCATGCAAGCATTCACCGCCGGTTTACTGGCGGTTTTTTTCGCCGTCAGAAAAATCAGGCCCCTTGTACACAATTGTAACAAGGGGCCGGTTAGGTGAGGGATTATCTCCGTTCATTAGTCATCCCATTTGTGGCTGAAATACGCGGCCAGAAAGCCAGAAAATAAAATTATTCCCAGTACAGCTATAAAAACATTCATATTACCCAGCATTATTTGCCTCCGTTTATGGTGTGGTGTGTTTCCTCTCTTACCTTAATTTTCATCTCAATGAGAAAGATATTAGCAGAGGTAACCTAAACGAAGGCTGAATTAGAGGGTTAATGTGATGAGGAACGGCTGTTTTTCCGATATTGTGAAGGGGATAATAAAAAACGCTGGTGAAAATGATGACGCAGTAAAGATGAATTACCAAACCCCGTCAGATCTGCAATTTTATCGATGCTAAACGACGAATTTTGCAGATAATCTTCCACTCGTATTAATCGCTCATTGAGAAGCCAGCGGGCGGGTGTCATACCCGTTAAGGCGACAAAGCGTCTTAAAAAAGTACGTTGACTCATATTCACTCGTCCGGCGAGAGAGGCAACGGTATGCGTTTGTGCCAGATTTTGCTGTAAAAAGTCGAATAATGCGCCTAACGTATGGCTTTCACGCGGCGCAGCCATCGGGCGTGTCAGGTTTTGTGGTTGCTCACCGTGGCGATGCGGCTGAATGACCAGCCGCCGGGCGACATTATTAGCAATTTCGTGACCATAATCTTTGCGCACGATATGTAAGCACAGATCGATCCCTGCTGCGCTTCCAGCGGAGGTCATCACTTGTCCTTCATCCTGATATAACACATTGTCACTTACGTGAATTGAAGGGTAACGATGCTGGAGTTGTTCAGTGTAACGCCAGTGGGTGGTCGCTTTTCGCTGGTGAAGAAGGCCAGCGGCGGCAAGGACAAATACGCCCGAGCATATCGAAACCAGGCGAGTACCGCGTTGATGTGCTTCGCGCAACGCCTGGCATAGCATTTCTGGTACTGTTGCATCTATACCGCGCCAGCCTGGAATAATAATCATATCGGCTTCAGTCAGTAGCTCCAGCCCGCCATCCGCAACTACGTGGATCCCGCCAGTAGCTTGCAGCGCACCGGGTTCTACCGCAGCAACAGCAAACCGATACCAGTTATCGCCCAGTTCCGGTCGCGGCAGGCCGAAGATTTCAACGGCTACACCAAATTCGAAAGTGCATAGTCCGTCATAAGCCAATACAACAACCAGCGGGCGCTGCAATGTTGGCATCATTTTACTCTTTTCTGGCATATCGTGAGGCAGTCAGTGAAAGGTTGATTGGTTACATTATTGTTAACACAACAACCCAAAAGGAAAAAGCAATATGCGTTATGTCACTGAATTTACCGCAGCGAAACCGGACGTTGCCGAAGCGCATTTTCTCATGCGTTTGAGTGTTGAAACGGATTGCGCCGATGTTCATGACTCGCTGGCCTACATTGGCGATGATTTCGTTTTGCTGCATGTGGTCGGACGTGAAGAGGATTTCGCTCATCGGCATATCCCAGGCGCAATTCATCTGCCCCATAAGCAAATGACCGAAGAGAGAATGGCTCAATGGCCGGAAGATACTCTGTTTGTGGTGTATTGCGCGGGGCCACATTGTAACGGCGCAGACCGCGCGGCACTCAAACTGGCTCGGTTAGGAAGGCCAGTTAAAATCATGATCGGCGGGGTAACCGGCTGGGAAGATGAAGGCTACGCCTTTGCAACAGGAAAATAATGAGTCAAGCCGTGCCGTTAAGGCACGGCAGAGAGTCAACAAAGAACCGGCTGCCCCCAGGGTCTTGCGTGAATGCCTTTTAACATCAGCACCCATGCAGCAATGATCGCCAACGCTAAGATGACAAACAGCGAGGACGGCGGCAGGCGGGTGAGCACGACGCCACTCACTAATGGGTTAATCGCTGCACCAAGCCAGCCTAAAGACTGGGCGGAAAAATAGCTGGCTTTCATCCCTGGCGGTGCAATATGGTCAATCAACATATATTCACCAGGGGCATAAATGATTTCGCCAAGAGTAAACACGGCGGCTGAAATTCCCCAAAGTAGCAGGCTGTTGCCCGAAAAGATAAACCCGACCAGACCGATGACAAAGCAGAGAGTGCCGACCGTCATTAGCGCGCGGATATTGGTCGGATTAATGCGCCGGCCCACGGAATATTGCAACGTAACTACCATCGCAGCATTAACCGGAAGAACAACCGCGACCACCTTTTCGGCAAAATCACCATCAGCAATCACCATCACGTATTGTGAAATGCACGAGGCAAACGCTCCGCTCACGAAAGAGGCCAGAAAGGCTGAGCAGGTGAACCACAGCAGAGCTTTATCCTGTAACAAAACCTTTGGAGACCAGACGCTTCCTGTCTCTGTGGCGATGATTTTCTCGCTGCGTTTCACCCAAATTTGAATGAAAAGCACAGGAAACGCAGAACAGATGGCTGCCAGCCAAAAGGGCAGATTGATACTTTGCATCACCAACAGCGTGCCGAGCGGTGGGCCGATGGTCCAGCCAATGTTAAGCATGGTGTAGTTGATCGAGAAGATCTTCGTTTTACTGGCGGAGGAAAGATTATCGGCAAACCAGGCCTTCAACACGGTAGCAAAAACGGAATATGCGCAGTTGATGAGCGCGAAGAACAGCACCACCAGCGTCACGTTGTCCACCAGGGGAATGGCGATAAAGCCGCTGGCGAAGGCGGTAATTGCCAGTAACATATAACGTTTCTTGTCGAACTTATCCGCCAGAATGCCAAATCCGAGGCTGAAAACGACGCCGATAGTGAGCGCAATTGTCATCGCATAACCAATCAGATCGACACCCAGACCGTACTGGCGACTCAAATAAATAGTCATAAACGGCAGCGTAGCGCCGCGTCCGATGGTTAATAACAACGACGAGGCAAGAAGGGCGCTGGTAGAGCGTCGCAGAGATAAGTTCATTTGGCTGTCCGGCAGTGCGTTTCGTTATGTTTTGTTTTAGAGATGTAAAGAAATAGCATGGCAAAAATCCGAAGTATAGCGACTTATTTGCGCATTAATGCCGTCGTAAACGGTGACTAACGAATCAACTGTTAAAAAAAAGTAAATTCCGCTAAGTTGATTGCTTACAAAAGATGAAAATTCAGGGGCGGTAGAATGTCGCGAAAAGATGGGTTGTTGGCGCTACTGGTAGTGGTTGTGTGGGGGCTTAATTTTGTGGTCATCAAAGTGGGGCTTCATAATATGCCACCGCTGATGTTGGCCGGTTTGCGCTTTATGCTGGTGGCCTTCCCGGCAATCTTTTTTATCGCACGACCGAAAGTACCGCTGAATTTGCTGCTGGGGTATGGTTTAACCATCAGTTTTGCGCAGTTTGCCTTTCTCTTCTGCGCCATTAACTTCGGTATGCCAGCAGGTCTGGCCTCGCTGGTTTTACAGGCACAGGCGTTTTTTACGATTGTCCTCGGCGCGTTTACTTTCGGTGAACGACTACATGGCAAGCAACTTGCGGGGATCGCCTTAGCGATATTTGGCGTGCTGGTGTTGATTGAAGGTAGCCTGAACGGTCAGCATGTGGCGATGCTCGGTTTTATGCTGACCCTGGCGGCAGCATTTAGCTGGGCGTGTGGCAACATCTTCAATAAAAAGATCATGTCGCACTCATCGCGCCCGGCAGTGATGTCGCTGGTAGTGTGGAGCGCATTGATCCCGATTCTCCCGTTCTTTGTCGCCTCGCTCATTCTCGATGGTTCCGCAACAATGATTCACAGCCTGGTCACTATCGACGTGACCACCATTTTGTCTCTGATGTATCTGGCGTTTGTGGCGACGATTGTCGGCTATGGGCTCTGGGGTACGCTGCTTGGGCGTTATGAAACCTGGCGCGTGGCACCGTTATCGTTACTTGTCCCGGTAGTCGGTCTGGCAAGTGCGGCGTTATTGTTAGATGAACGATTAACGGGTCTGCAATTTTTCGGTGCGGTGCTGATAATGGGCGGGCTGTATATCAATGTGTTTGGTTTGCGGTGGCGTAAAGCGGTGAAGGTGAGAAGTTAATAAGCCCCGATATGTCGGGGCCAGAATTAACTACATGGCGTGTTGATTATAATAGGGCACGCCCAGCGCATCCGACTTATCACTGCCTGTACCCATGTGATTTAAATCGAATGGTGGTTGTTCCTGCGATGGGGGAACAATCACTTCATCACCACAGGGAATAACCGTCGGCTGCGTGGTTTGTTCCGCAAAGCCTTGCGCAGAAAAGACAATAAGCGCGGTTATCATTGCGGATAAAAGTAGTTTCATGATTCCCTCAGTGACGTTGTCACGTTTCAACTAGCTATTGTAATGATTTAATGGATGTAAAAAGCGCGATTCGCCCTGAATATTAGCCATCCGGTATTTATGCGGCGGAACATCAAAGTAGTTTTTGAAGGTTCGGGTCAGCGTTTGCTGGGACTCGAAACCATAACGTTCTGCCAGATAGAGTATCGGCTCGTTGCTTTCTTTCAGCTTTTGCGCGATTTCTGTCATCTTACGGCTGCGGATATATTGACCTAATGAATGGCCGGTTTCTTTTTTAAACATCCGTTGCAGGTGCCATTTGGAGTAACCCGAACGCTCTGACACTTTCTCCAGTGACAGTGGCGATTCCAGGTTGTCCTCGATCCAGTCCAAAATGCTATGAATGGTAATAGCGTCAGTGTTGCGTCTGGACATCGTCATACCTCTTTTTTTGTTTACGGCAGGACTTTCTTAAGCAAATGCTCAAGCGTTGCCACTTCGTCCGCCGTCAGGTTTTTTGTTAATTCTTGATGCAGATCCTGGCCAACTAATTGATGGCATTGTTCACATATTGCTGCGCCGCTGGCGGTGAGTTTTACCAGCACGCCGCGCTTGTCATTCGGGTTTGGCAACCGTTCCACCCAGCCTTTACAGACCAGGCGATCCAGCATACGGGTCAGTGCCCCCAGGTCGACCGACAACACTTTTTTCAGTTCAACCGGCGTAATGCACGCTGCGCAGCGGATAGAGCAGAGCACCTTAAACTGTGCCGCAGTGATATCCAGCGGAGACAGATAATCGTTAAGCAGACGGTCTTTCTTCTGATTAACCATATAGATTAAGCGACCCAAGGGGATGATTTCATTGAACAGGTCGCTGGTACTTTTCACATTGGTTGCCCTGGCAAGTAATTAGTTGCAGGGGATAATATTGCCCAGGCAAGTATAAGTCAAATGAATGAATTGTCTGATGCCACGTTTTGCTAAATCGGTTCAAGTTTTGGTCAGTGCTATGCAAGATTAGTTAAAGAGTGAAACTTTCTCTTTGTTTTCCCTTTATACTTTTCGCTGATGACTCAGACACACAGGATAACAACCACCAATGTTAGATTTGTTTAAAGCAATTAGTCTGGGGCTGGTGGTGTTGCTGCCGTTAGCCAACCCATTAACGACAGTCGCGTTATTTCTTGGCCTGGCGGGCAACATGAACAGCGCCGAACGTAACCGCCAGTCGTTGATGGCCTCGGTATACGTATTTGCCATCATGATGGTGGCGTATTACGCCGGGCAACTGGTGATGGATACGTTCGGCATTTCGATTCCCGGTCTACGTATTGCTGGGGGGTTAATTGTTGCATTTATCGGTTTCCGTATGCTCTTTCCCCAGCAAAAGGCAACGGATTCACCGGAAGCAAAAAGCAAATCGGAAGAGCTGGAAGATGAACCCAGCGCCAATATTGCTTTTGTGCCACTGGCAATGCCAAGTACCGCCGGACCGGGAACCATTGCGATGATCATTAGCTCGGCGTCAACGGTGCGTCAGAGTTCAACCTTCGCGGACTGGGTGCTGATGGTTGCGCCGCCGCTGATCTTTTTCCTGGTGGCGGTCATTTTGTGGGGAAGTCTACGTAGCTCTGGTGCCATTATGCGGCTGGTGGGGAAAGGGGGAATTGAAGCGATCTCCCGCTTGATGGGCTTCTTGCTGGTTTGTATGGGCGTGCAATTTATTATTAACGGCATCCTGGAAATTATTAAAACTTACCATTAAAAAAGACCCAAATGGGTCTGAGCAGATGACAAACGCAACATTGCCTATGCGCTACGTTTATCAGGCCTACGTAATCTCTGCAATGTATTGAGTTGTAGGCCGGATAAGGCGTTCCCGCCGCATCCGGCATAAACAAAGCGCACGTTGTCAATAATCTGAAAGGCTCGTTCGTGCATGGAAGCTATTGCGTCTGTTCTTCAAGTGCCACAGGCCAGCGGCGGAATATGATGATTGACCATATCAACGCGGCGAGTGCCGGAACTGCCCCCACATAACCAATCATCGACATCGACCAGTGCAGACTTACCTGATTGCCCACCAGTGCTCCGGCGCCAATGCCAATATTAAATATCCCGGAAAAGAGCGCCATCGCAACGTCGGTGGCATCTGGTGCCAGCGCCAGTACTTTAACCTGCATCCCAAGTCCGATGATCATCATCGCGATCCCCCAGAAAATGCTCAGCACGCTGAGGTGTATCTCGCTACTTGCCGAAGGCAACAGTAGTGCCAGGCACACCAGCAATAGCGCAATCGCCGCACTGACCAGCACAGATGCGTGCTGATTACCCAGCTTACCGAAAATGACGCTACCAATGATGCCCGCACCACCGAGCATCAACAGCAATGCTGTGGCAAAGTTGGCGCTGAACCCCGCAACGTTTTGCACAAAAGGTTCAATATAGCTGTATGCCGTGTAATGGGCGGTGACCACGACTACCGTCAGCAAATAAATGCTCATCAATGCCGGGCGACGAAACAGCAGCGGAAGACTTTTTAACGAACCAGAGTGCTCACTGGGCAGCAATGGAAGTAATTTGATCAGGCACAAAAGGGTGATAAGCGCCCCGATACCAATCGCGAAGAAGGTTGTTCGCCAGCCGAAATACTGCCCCACAATGCGCCCGATAGGTAAACCTAATACCATCGCCAGTGCTGTGCCGGTGGCAATTAAACTCAATGCCTGCGCTCGCTTTCCGGCTGGCGCCATACGGATTGCCAGAGACGCCGTAATCGACCAGAAAATAGCATGGGCGAAAGCCACACCAATGCGACTGATTACCAGAACGGTAAAGCTCCACGATAAAAACGACAGTATGTGGCTGGCGATAAACACCACAAACAGACAGATCAGCAATTTGCGGCGTTCGACCTGACTGGTCATTAGCATAAAAGGCAGTGACAATAGCGCCACTACCCACGCATAAATGGTCAACATGATACCGACTTGTGCGGTTTGCATATGAAAGCTTTGCGCAATATCAGAAAGCAAACCTACAGGCACAAATTCGGTGGTATTGAAGATGAAGGCGGCAACGGCCAGCGTAACGACCCGTAGCCACGCCACTTTGCGGGAAACCATATTTGTTGTCATAACCGATTATCGGATGAGTTGCGAAAAGGTAATGAAATGATCTTAAAACGGTTAATGATCTGAATACAACGGTTTTGTGATCTATGTCGCGTTTCGCCGATTCATGTCATGCTGTATCAACGGCAGCGTGAGTAGCCGGTACAACATTTAGTCTGGTACATCCAGCAGTTCAATAAACGCCTCAAGCGGGCGCGTTTTCGCACCGCGACGCCAGACCAGCCAGGTTGTTAACCAACGCCATTGCTCAGCCAACGGCCATGCTTCAACCTGGTGATGCCCGGGCATACTTTCCAGCATAGAACGAGGGATAAGCGCAATGCCCGCACCCGCGACCACACAGGCCAGCATCCCGTGATACGACTCCATCTCATGAATAGTCCCCGGTGCGGCACCGTCAGCATGAAACCAGCTCTCAAAATGACGGCGATACGAACAATTGGCGCGAAAGGCATAGATGTTGTAACCATTAACCTGACTGGCGCGGGTTACTGGCGCATGTCCTTGCGGCGTGACGATCATCAGCTCCTCACGATACACCGGTATCCCGTCGATGGCGGTATGGTTAATCGGCCCATCAATAAATGCCGCATTCAGTTTTCCTTCCAGTACGCCGTCCAGCATCGTGCCGGAAGGGCCGGTGGAAAGTGAAAACTGAATTTTGGGGTAACGACGGTTAAATTCTGCCAGCGTTGCCGGAATACGCACTGCGGCGGTGCTTTCCAGCGATCCGAGAGAAAACAGACCTTGTGGCTCATCGCCAGCCACGACATTTCTCGCCTCATCCACCAACGCGAGAATTTGTTGGCTGTAGCGTAAAAAGTTATGCCCGGCGGGAGAAAGCCGTAAACGCTGATTTTCGCGGATAAACAGCTCAACACCGAGCTCTGTTTCCAGTTGACGTATACGAGTCGTGAGATTCGACGGCACACGATGTACTTTAGCCGCAGCCTGGGTAATGCTGCCTGCCTCGGCAACTGCGTTGAACATCTCCAGTTGAGTCAGATCCATAGCATTCTCGATTTGTGAATAAGTGGCTTAATATTATTCATTTTCAAACAAGAGTAAATCTACGTATCTTCAAACCATAACTCATAAAGGAGATACCCCAATGACCATCACTCCGGCGACCCATGCCATTTCGATAAATCCAGCCAATGGTGAACAACTGTCCTCACTGCCCTGGACAGGCGCTGACGATATTGAAAACGCTCTTCAGCTTGCAGTGGAAGGTTTTCGCGGCTGGCGCGAGACAAGCGTAGATTACCGGGCGGAAAAACTGCGAGATATCGGTAAAGCTCTGCGTACTCGCAGCGAAGAGATAGCGCAAATGATCACCCGCGAAATGGGTAAACCCATCAAGCAGGCACGTGCCGAAGTGGTGAAATCGGCGAATTTGTGTGACTGGTATGCAGAACATGGCCCGTCAATGCTGAAAGCAGAGCCAACGCTGGTTGAGAATCAGCAGGCGGTTATTGAGTATCGACCAATGGGGACGATTCTGGCAGTTATGCCGTGGAACTTTCCTTTATGGCAAGTGATGCGCGGCGCTGTTCCCATCATTCTTGCAGGTAACGGCTACTTACTTAAGCACGCGCCGAATGTGACGGGCTGTGCTCAGCTAATTGCCCAGGTGTTTAAAGACGCGGGTATCCCTCAGGGCGTATATGGCTGGCTAAATGCCGATAACGATGGTGTCAGTCAGATGATTAAAGATCCACGTATTGCGGCAGTCACCGTGACCGGGAGTGTTCGTGCGGGAGCGGCTATTGGTGCACAGGCTGGTGCGGCACTGAAAAAATGCGTACTGGAGCTGGGCGGTTCAGATCCGTTTATTGTGCTTAACGATGCCGATCTGGAACTGGCGGTTAAAGCGGCGGTTGCCGGGCGTTACCAGAATACCGGACAGGTTTGCGCGGCGGCAAAACGTTTTATCATCGAAGAGGGGATTGCTTCGGCATTTACCGAACGTTTTGTGGCAGCTGCGGCAGCGTTGAAAATGGGCGATCCCCGTGACGAAGAGAACGATCTTGGTCCGATGGCACGTTTTGACTTGCGTGATGAGTTGCATCATCAGGTGGAAAAAACCCTGGCGCAGGGCGCACGTTTGTTACTGGGCGGGGAAAAGATGGCTGGGGCAGGTAACTACTATCCGCCAACGGTTCTGGCAAATGTCACCCCAGAAATGACCGCGTTTCGTGAAGAAATGTTTGGCCCCGTTGCGGCAATCACCGTAGCGAGAGATGCAGAACATGCGCTGGAACTGGCGAATGACAGTGAGTTCGGCCTTTCAGCGACGATCTTTACCGCTGACGAAACACGAGCCAGACAGATGGCGGCACGTCTGGAATGCGGCGGCGTGTTTATCAATGGTTTCTGCGCCAGCGACGCACGGGTCGCTTTTGGCGGTGTGAAGAAGAGCGGTTTTGGGCGTGAACTTTCTCATTTCGGCTTACATGAGTTCTGTAATATCCAGACGGTGTGGAAAGACCGGATCTGACGTCACATATTTAGCTCTGTTATACTCGCAGGTCTTTTCAGACCTGCGAGCAAGGAGCAGAGAGTGGCAGTCGCCATGGATAATGCAATTTTAGAAAATATCTTGCGGCAAGTACGTCCGCTAATTGGTCAGGGTAAAGTCGCTGATTATATTCCGGCACTGGCAACCGTCGATGGTTCCCGTCTGGGGATTGCTATCTGTACCGTTGATGGGCAGCTTTTCCAGGCCGGAGACGCGCAAGAACGTTTTTCTATTCAGTCTATTTCCAAAGTGCTCAGTCTCGTTGTTGCTATGCGTCATTACTCCGAAGAAGAAATCTGGCAACGCGTCGGCAAAGATCCGTCGGGATCTCCGTTCAATTCCTTAGTGCAACTGGAAATGGAGCAGGGCATTCCGCGTAATCCGTTTATTAATGCCGGTGCGCTGGTGGTCTGCGATATGTTGCAAGGGCGATTAAGCGCACCACGGCAACGTATGCTGGAAGTCGTGCGTGGCTTAAGCGGCGTGTCTGATATTGCCTACGATACGGTGGTTGCCCGCTCCGAGTTTGAACATTCCGCGCGAAATGCGGCTATTGCCTGGCTGATGAAGTCGTTTGGCAATTTCCATCATGATGTGACAACCGTTCTGCAAAACTACTTTCATTACTGTGCACTGAAAATGAGCTGCGTTGAGCTGGCGCGGACGTTTGTTTTTCTGGCAAATCAGGGAAAGGCTATTCATATCGATGAGCCCGTAGTGACGCCGATGCAGGCGCGGCAAATTAACGCGTTGATGGCGACCAGTGGAATGTATCAAAACGCGGGTGAATTCGCCTGGCGGGTAGGGCTTCCGGCAAAATCTGGTGTTGGCGGCGGTATTGTTGCGATCGTCCCGCATGAAATGGCCATCGCGGTATGGAGCCCGGAGCTGGATGACGCAGGTAACTCTCTTGCCGGTATTGCAGTACTTGAACAATTAACGAAACAGTTAGGACGCTCGGTTTATTAATGCAGTCACTTGATCCACTCTTCGCGCGTTTAGCCCGTTCAAAATTTCGCTCTCGCTTTCGTCTGGGCGTCAAGGAGCGTCAGTATTGTCTGGAGAAGGGCGCGCCGGTTATTGAACAACATGCGGCAGATTTTGTCGCTAAGCGTCTTGCGCCGGCATTACCGGCGAACGACGGGAAGCAAACCCCCATGCGCGGGCATCCGGTGTTTATCGCTCAACACGCCACCGCGACCTGCTGCCGTGGCTGTCTGGCTAAGTGGCATAACATTCCGCAGGGTGTTTCGTTAAGTGAGGAACAACAACGTTATATCGTGACGGTTATCTATCACTGGCTGGTTATTCAGATGAATCAGCCATAAGAATGGTGGTAAAAGCCAAAAGATCATCTGATTGATATCTTTCTTTGTCGCCGCTGTCAGCGAACATGCTATCCTTTATGAGAATTTACTTATTGCGTTGAGATAATTGCCACTCGCAATTGTATGGACAGATAATTAATGCATGTACACCCCATATCCACTTTCCGTTTGTTCCAGGAAGGTCATCTACTACGTAATAGCATTGCAATTTTTGCGCTAACGACGCTGTTCTATTTTATAGGTGCAGAGCTACGCCTGGTTCACGAACTTTCTCTTTTCTGGCCGCTGAATGGCGTGATGGCTGGGGTATTTGCCCGCTACGTCTGGCTTAATCGTCTGCATTACTATGCCATCTGTTACGTGGCAATGCTGGTTTATGATGCCATGACCACCGAATGGGGGCTGGTTTCACTGGTTATCAATTTATCCAATATGATGTTTATCGTAACTGTCGCCCTACTGGTTATGCGGGATAAGCGTCTGGGGAAAAATAAGTACGAGCCAGTAAGCGCATTACGGTTATTTAATTATTGTCTGATTGCCGCTTTATTATGTGCCATCGTCGGGGCGATTGGTTCGGTTAGTATTGATAGCCTGGATTTCTGGCCTTTGCTTGCTGACTGGTTTAGTGAACAATTCTCAACAGGCGTGTTGATTGTGCCTTGTATGCTGACGCTGGCAATTCCTGGGGTATTGCCGCGCTTTAAAGCAGAGCAGATGATGCCAGCCATTGCGCTTATTGTGTCGGTTATTGCCTCGGTCGTCATTGGCGGAGCGGGGAGTCTGGCGTTCCCGCTGCCTGCATTAATCTGGTGTGCAGTGCGCTATACGCCACAGGTGACGTGTCTGCTGACTTTTATCACCGGAGCAGTGGAGATCGTACTGGTAGCAAATTCGGTAATTGATATCGCCGTCGGTTCGCCGTTCTTTATTCCGCAGATGTTTTCCGCGCGTCTGGGCATTGCCACGATGGCGATTTGCCCAATTATGGTTTCCTTTAGCGTGGCAGCGATTAATTCGCTAATGAAGCAAGTTGCGCTGCGAGCCGACTTTGATTTTCTGACTCAGGTTTACTCACGATCCGGTCTTTATGAGGCGCTGAAAAGTCCATCTCTGCAACAGACACAACATCTGACCGTCATGTTGCTTGATATCGACTATTTCAAAAGCATTAACGATAACTATGGTCATGAGTGTGGCGATAAAGTGTTAAGCGTGTTTGCCCAGCATATTCAGAAAATTGTCGGCGATAAGGGGCTGGTGGCGAGAATGGGAGGCGAAGAGTTTGCCGTAGCCGTGCCATCAATGAATCCCGTTGATGGTCTGCTGATGGCGGAGAAAATTCGTAAAGGCGTTGAACTACAACCGTTTACCTGGCAACAAAAGACGCTTTATCTGACGGTTAGCATCGGCGTCGGTAGTGGGGATGCTTCATACCGCACACTAACCGATGACTTCAATAAATTGATGGTCGAAGCTGATACGTGTCTCTATCGGTCGAAGAAAGACGGGCGTAACCGCACCAGTACCATGCGTTATGGTGAGGAAGTTGTCTGACAGCTTTGTTATTTTGTCACAGTTTTAGCGTAATGTGTTCTACCACTCTGTCGACTGGAGAAAGAGGAAAATCCTCGATGGAACCATGATCTGTGCCACATTTTTATCTTAAACCTGCTAATTAATCATCACGAGTTGATCAAAACAGGGGTTCAATGTATTAAAGTTTGCTAACCTGTCGTACCAATTCAAGCAGGTTGTATGACTAATCAAAAGGGAACCCATTGTGAAAACACTAAATCGTCGCGATTTTCCCGGTGCACAGTATCCAGAACGAATCATTCAGTTTGGTGAAGGTAACTTTCTGCGCGCCTTTGTTGACTGGCAAATTGATCTCCTGAATGAACACACCGACCTGAATTCTGGCGTGGTCGTTGTTCGTCCGATTGAAACTTCATTCCCGCCGTCACTGAGCACGCAGGATGGTCTGTATACCACCATTATTCGTGGCCTGAATGAGAAGGGAGAAGCGGTCAGCGATGCGCGTCTGATTCGTTCTGTAAACCGTGAAATCAGCGTCTACGGTGACTACGATGAATTCCTGAAACTTGCACATAATCCGGAAATGCGCTTCGTCTTTTCCAACACCACAGAAGCGGGTATTAGCTATCATGCGGGCGACAAATTTGATGATGCGCCAGCAGTAAGCTATCCGGCAAAACTGACGCGTCTGCTGTTCGAACGTTTCAGCCATTTCAACGGCGCGCTGGATAAAGGTTGGATCATCATTCCGTGTGAGCTGATCGACTACAACGGCGACGCGTTGCGTGAACTGGTGCTGCGCTACGCACAAGAATGGGCACTGCCCGAAGCATTTATTCAATGGCTGGATCAGGCTAACAGTTTCTGTTCTACGCTGGTGGACCGCATCGTTACCGGTTATCCGCGTGATGAAGTGGCTAAACTGGAAGCTGAACTCGGCTATCACGATGGTTTCCTCGACACCGCTGAACACTTTTACCTGTTTGTGATTCAGGGGCCGAAATCCTTAGCGACTGAACTGCGTCTGGATAAATATCCGCTTAACGTGCTGATTGTTGACGATATTAAACCGTATAAAGAGCGCAAAGTAGCAATCCTTAATGGCGCACACACCGCGCTGGTGCCGGTGGCGTTCCAGGCAGGGCTGGATACCGTCGGCGAAGCGATGAACGATGCTGAAATTTGCGCATTCGTTGAAAAAGCCATTTACGAAGAGATTATTCCGGTATTGGATCTGCCACGTGATGAACTGGAATCTTTCGCCAGTGCCGTCACCGGGCGTTTCCGTAACCCGTACATTAAGCATCAGCTGCTGTCTATCGCGCTCAACGGTATGACCAAGTTCCGCACCCGCATCCTGCCGCAGTTGCTGGCAGGGCAGAAGGAAAACGGCACACTTCCGGCGCGCCTCACTTTCGCATTAGCGGCATTGATTGCGTTCTATCGCGGAGAGCGTAACGGAGAAACGTATCCGGTACAGGACGATGCGCACTGGCTGGAACGTTACCAGCAACTCTGGAGCCAGCATCGTGACCGCGTTATCGGCACCCAGGAACTGGTTGCGATTGTGTTAGCAGAAAAAGACCACTGGGAGCAGGACCTGACGCAAGTGCCTGGTCTGGTCGAGCAGGTTGCTAATGACCTGGATGCGATTCTCGAAAAAGGAATGCGCGAAGCTGTACGTCCGTTGTGCTAATACTCTGAACCCGGTTTCGACCGGGTTTCTTATTTGACTATATTAGTTACAACATCCTATTTGCCTTTATCATTAACAGGTGCCACATGCAGCACCTGTTAATGTTGTAAGCTTGTAGGTAATTTGTAAGTAGTGTCTTGAGAATGTGATCGGAATCACGTTTAATAGTGCGACTTTTCCACGCCTGAAGATAATCATGATTGTTCGTCCACAACAACACTGGCTGCGCCGTATTTTTGTCTGGCACGGTTCAGTATTATCCAAGATATCCTCGCGCTTACTACTCAATTTTCTCTTTTCTATCGCTGTTATTTTCATGCTGCCCTGGTACACGCATTTGGGCATCAAATTCACCCTCGCACCGTTCAGCATTCTCGGTGTCGCCATCGCCATTTTTCTTGGTTTTCGTAATAATGCTGGGTACGCCCGTTACGTTGAAGCGCGCAAACTTTGGGGGCAGTTGATGATTGCCTCACGGTCGTTACTGCGCGAGGTAAAAACGACATTGCCGGATTCGGCAAGTGTAAGGGAGTTTGCCCGGCTGCAAATCGCCTTCGCCCACTGTTTACGCATAACATTACGCAAACAGCCACAGGCGGAAGTGCTGGCACATTATCTCAAGACTGAAGATCTTCAGCGTGTACTGGCTTCAAACACTCCAGCTAACCGTATTTTGTTGATAATGGGGGAGTGGTTGGCGGTTCAGCGACGCAATGGACAGCTTTCAGATATCCTGTTTATTAGCCTCAACGATCGGCTTAACGATATTTCAGCGGTTCTGGCAGGTTGCGAGCGCATTGCCTACACGCCAATTCCCTTTGCCTACACCCTGATTTTGCATCGTACCGTTTATCTTTTTTGCATTATGCTACCGTTTGCCCTTGTAGTGGATCTGCATTACATGACGCCTTTTATCTCAGTGCTAATTTCCTACACCTTTATTTCGCTGGATTGTCTGGCGGAAGAGCTGGAAGATCCGTTCGGTACTGAAAACAATGATTTACCGTTGGATGCCATCTGCAACGCTATTGAAATTGACCTGTTACAGATGAACGACGAAACAGAAATTCCGCCGAAGATTCTTCCCGATCGCCATTACCAGCTGACGTAATAATTACTCCGTGCGCCGGGCAACAATAAACAGACGCGGAAATGCCAACAGTATCTGCCCGTTCTCCTGCAGTGGATACTGTTCTTCCAGCATCTGATGATAGCGCGTAAGAAAATGCTGCTGCTCACTCTCCGTCAGATCCCGCAACCATGGGCGTAATCCGGTGGCTGTCACCCAGTCAATAATCGCCTGGTGCGACGGCATCTGGTGATAGTAGGTGGTGCGCCAGATATCAACCTCACATCCGGCTTCGCTCAGAATATCGTAGTAAGCATGAACGCCTGCCAGCGGTTCGCGTCCACGATCCGGATAATGCTGCTCCCAGGCGACTTCGCGCATTAACACATGCGTCGGCTCCAGCCAGTTGTCCGGCATTTGCACCGCCAGCACGCCATGCGGATTGAGTAACGATACCAGATGCGGAAACAGTTCATAGTGTTCGGGCAGCCATTGCAGCGAGGCATTGGCGAAAATCAGATCGAGTGCATGGTTAGGTTGCCAATTGCGGATGTCTGCTTCCACAAACTGACATTCTGGTAAAAGTGCGCGCGCTTCGGCAATCATCGCCGGAGACGAATCAATGCCGGTAATTTTAGCCGTTGGCCAGCGTTGATGTAGCAGGGCGGTGCTATTGCCTGGGCCACAGCCAAGATCGGCTATTTCCCAGGCGTTTTCCAGAGGGACTCTGGCAAGCAGTTCTACTGCCGGTCGTGACCGTTCGGCGTTGAAGTGCAGATATAAAGAGGGATTCCAGTCAGCCATTTTTTTACTCCCGTCAGCGCATTATCCCAAGTGTAGATAAAACTGATGGATTCGCCTCACGTCATCAATCCATTGAACACGCGCTTTGTACGTGGCCTACGTGATTAACTCAAATGTAGCCTGGCGTAAATTTTAATTACAACCACTTTAAAACAAATAATATCCATATATTAAGCTTTTTGTTGATTTTATATGAATCTATTAACATACAGAATATTCAATATCTAATTTTAATATCTGCCAGCCAAATATCCATGAAGTAAATAATTCCACAGTGGCTTTTTTTTGATATCCTTAGGGCAGGAGCCAGATTTGAAGGAGTTTTTTGTGTAAAAATCATGGCATCATGGCATTTTGGACACTAACTCTATCGGATATAGAGATATAAAACATGACGAGAAAATTTGCATTCAACATTTTATACATCATTGATGTTTTAGGTGATGAGGATCTTGATTCCCCGAGTGACATCAAAATCAATAATAAACCAGATGATATAACGCTTAAAAGTAATACCGCCTCAAAACTATTTAAATCCATATCAAGTCTGAAAGTGCCAATTCCTATTGTTTTTGTTAAGATACATAATATCCCCATGCTGAATTCTTTCTTTAAAGAGCTGGAAAAAGGAGTCATAAAAAAAGGGTTAATTCCTATAGTGCATTTTGAGTGTCATGGTTCACCTGAGGAAGGGATGTTTTTCCCTGGAATTAAAAAGTATATCTCCTGGGGGGAGATGAATGATTTATTTTTAATGATAAACAAACATACAATGAATAACCTACTGGCCATTGTCGCGGGATGTGACAGTTTCAAATCAACAGAAAATATAGAGTTTGCAAAAGGAAGCCCTTATGGCTGCTATATTGGCGCAAACAAAGTTACTGACGCAAGTATAATTAGCAGGTTTAAAGATTTTTACCGTTATATCTTTTTATATAATGATTTCGATGGAGCTTGTGATCTTTTAGGTGCCGATTTTTCTATGGTTTTCTCATATGATATCTGTATGCAAAGCTTTTTACTTCCGTTAGTCTTGAGTTATTTCGGAAAAGATAAAAAAGAGTTTGTTGAGTATACAATCAACCGACTAATAGACAATGGGCAACAGGGCTCTATAGGTGAAATAAGAAAGTTAGCAAAATACAGATTAAAACATATTGATAAGTATTATGAACGTTCCGGTGTTCAATTCTTACATGGGCAAAAGCCGCTTGCGTTTACGGAATTAAAGCGAATTGCACAGGAACTTAAGGACAAACTTATTGACGAGGCTAAATTCAACCTCGAACTGAGGAATGCAATTAAATTGAAAAGAAATACAATCATGGGGAAGGGGGCTTGACCCTGAAAACACTGGATTTACTACTGTAGAATACCTGGTGTACATCAAGTCAGATGATATACACCAGGTGGCACAACTTACGAAGTGGTTATAATAATCAGCTTGCGCTCGTACTCGAATCCGACATGCAAACCTCGCTGGAGAGTTATTTAACAATGGGCATGTCTGCGAGAAGCTTAACAAAACGCTTCCTCACTTCCTGATAACCGTGGCTTTCATAAAACTTGTGTGCTCTGATTCTACGTTCACTGCTTGAAAGCTCAATTTGAGAACATCCCTTATCCAGTGCGATTTGCTCAGAGGCAATGAGAAGCTTCTTTCCGATACCTGTTCCTCGCGACGATTCATCTATGACCAGAGCTGAAATTAATGCCCACAAACCGTTTTCATGTACAGGGGTGATAAAATTCATCACAATAACCCCGCAGAGTTCCTTTTCTGCTTCAGCAACCAAAATACTAAGACTGGTATGCTTCTGGTTAATATGATTTTCTAAGCGTTCTACATCTGTCTGATAACCCAATTGCAGAAAGAGCTTTTGTAGAGATGGTATATCTTTTAATTCAGGAGTCCTGATTAAGACCATTGCCATAACCTTTGTCAGAAGAGTTAAGTAAAAATATCCCAGTCTCTCTAAAGTTGCCAGGGTTGCTTTTCGCTGTGAATTCAACTGATGGACGCACAATGTTGCTGAATGAGCTCACCAGTACAAGCACGTCGATCCTTGGCTACTGAATTTTGGGGGCGCGAAGCCTGCGTGGAACCAAACACGTCCTGTAAGAGCCTGAGTTGATTAACATCGGTCATTGAGAAAAACTCAGTTCCGAGTGTAGTTATGAGTCTCATCCTTTGAAAGCAGTGGTGAGACTGTAGCGCGGGCATGGCTATATTTGCCAGAAATGGACATCTCAATTTAGCCTCTACAATCTATGTCAAAGCTAAGTTCAGATGTCCGGGGCAGGGTAAAGCTGAAATGTCCGCTGTGTGCCAGGAACGGACGTTGTTTTCCAACTATTACCCAGGCCTGCGAATCATCTCATCTTCATCCCTTAAATTCTCAATGTATCGATAACCGCTCGTAGAGCGGGTGACACATTTCTGTGCGGATAATAGATATATGAACCTTCCAGGCGTTGGCTGTAGCATTGCAAAACTCTGATCAGCGCCCCCTGTTCTATATCATCAGACACCAATTCCTCCGGAACATAAGCCAGTCCCAGACCTAGCCTCGCGGCTTTGGCTTCCATATAACTGTCAGCAAAGGCCCATTGTCCCTGAGGCTGATGGGTGATCTTTTTACCGTCCTGATTGAGTTCCCAGGCATACAGGCTGCCGTCGCCGAACTGGTAAGCGATGCAGGGATGACCCACTAAATCGGTGGGGGTTTGCGGAAATCCGTAGCGACGAAAGTGCTCGGGTGTGCCGACAACGGCCATCTCCATATCGGGCGAAATACGCACCGCGACCATACCGCTATCCACTTCCGAGCCCAGACGTATACCGGCATCGAAGCGTTCAGTAATAATATCGACAAACCGGCTTTCACTGATGAGCTCCAGCCGAATATCCGGGTAGCGTTGTTTAAACACCGCCAGCTTCGGCAGCAGTACTTTGTCAATGGCGTGCTGGCTGGCATTAATACGGACCGTACCCGATGGTGTATGGCGATAATGGGCCAGCGTGGCAAGCCCCATATCTAAGGCGTCAAATCCAGATTCGACGTTTTTATAGAGCAACTCGCCAGCATGGGTGAGCGATAGCTTGCGCGTGGTGCGTACCAGAAGCTGCACGCCCAGTCGTTCTTCCAGCTCGCGCACTGCACGGCTAATTCCTGACTGCGCCAGACCAAGCCTCTGTGCGGCGGCGGTAAAACTCCCTTCTCGCACGACCTGCATAAACAGATAGAGATCGTTATAGTTTTCCCTTTTCGCCATCATTCTTCCTCTGCTGCTGCATCACAATTCAGAACAATATGGTATTAATCTTAGCATTATTTACCCTCTAATCAGCACTATTAGTGCTAACTATAATATGCGCGTTGCAACAAAGCACGGCAGCGTTGGCCGTATGAAACCAGTATCTGGCACATTTTATGAAGGGGATTTTGATGACTGCTTTCACCCAAAAATTGACAGCTGCGATACCCGCCATGCTGTTATGCGCATCATTAAGTGGAGTCACAAATATGAGTTACGCTGATACAACCAATCCGAACGCGCCCGTTTCGCTGGTTGAGAAATGGGATAAAACTTTTGCTGAGAGCACGAAAGTTGATCACCGTAAGGTGACCTTTCCGAACCGGTACGGGATCACCTTAGTCGGGGATCTCTACATACCGAAGGATCGTGGAGATCGCAAGCTGGCCGCTATTGCTGTTAGTGGCCCCTTCGGGGCGGTGAAAGAGCAATCCAGCGGCCTGTATGCGCAGACGCTGGCTGAACATGGATTTGTCACTCTGGCTTTCGACCCTTCATACACGGGTGAAAGCGGCGGCTACCCGCGAAACGTCGCATCTCCGGATATCAACACCGAGGATTTCAGCGCGGCGGTTGATTTCTTAGGCCTGCAAAAAGAGGTAGATCGCAACCGTATCGGGTTGCTCGGTATCTGCGGATGGGGCGGCATGGCTTTAAACGACGCTGCGATGGACACGCGTGTCAAGGCGGTGGCGAGCAGCGTGATGTATGACATGAGCCGTGCAATGGGTCATGGCGTGGGCGATGGCAAAGACCGCTATACCACTGCCGATCGTCGTGCCGTATTGCAGTATCTGAACATGCAGCGCTGGAAGGATGCGGAAAATGGCGCTTTCGCGCCAGGCGGGCATGACATTTACGTTGATGAGAAGGGCAACGTCACCGCTTCCGATCGTATTTTACCGGAAACTCTGCCCACGAATCCTAATCCGGTATTGAAAGAGTTCTTTGATTATTACCGCATGCCGCGTGGTTTCCATGCGCGTTCGGTCAACTCAACCGGTGCCTGGAATGCAACCATGCCGCTGTCATTTATGAATATGCCGCTGCTGAGTTACGCTAATGAAGTTACTATCCCTACACTCATCGTGACCGGCGAAAAAGCCCATTCACGCTATTTTGCTGAAGATGCCTTTAACGCGATCGGCAGCAAAGAGAAAGAGTTAGTGATTGTTCCCGGGGCAAACCATGTTGATCTGTATGACAACGTTGCGGGTAAGATCCCATTTGCCAAATTTGAGCAATTTTTCAAGGCAAACTTAAGATAACCCGAAAGGTTTACCAGGCCACCTGTCGTAAACGGGTGGCTTTTAACTGCCTGGTGTGATGCAGAATATGCCACATCGCCCTCTATTCTCACCCAACTATTATGTCGTTATTCCCTGAATAACTTCTGACCCGACTGCGCCTGAATCTGGCTGGTTCGATATTAAGGGATGCTAATAATGTTCACTATAAGTCTAAAACAATCATACGAAAAAACGCATGCATACTGGAGCGGCGTATTTGCCATGACGCTTTGCGTGTTTGTGCTGATCGCTTCTGAATTTATGCCAGTCAGCCTGCTTACGCTCATTGCCCATGATTTACACGTTACCGAAGGGCTGGCAGGGCAAGGAATTGCTGTGTCTGGCGCGCTGGCGGTGCTTACCAGTCTGACTATCTCCCGTATTGTCGGAGACCTGAATCGAAAATATCTTCTGCTGGGGCTGACGGTCTTAATGGCCATATCGGGAATAGTTATCACCATAGCGCCTAACTATCCGGTTTATATGCTGGGGAGGGCTCTGATTGGCGTCGTCATCGGAGGATTCTGGTCAATGTCGGCTGCAACCGCCATTCGGCTCGTGCCGCAGCACCAGGTCCCCCGCGCACTGGCAATTTTTAACGGCGGCAACGCGCTGGCCACCGTTGTGGCTGCGCCGCTTGGTAGCTATCTGGGGACAACCATCGGTTGGCGTGGCACCTTTTTATGTCTGGTCCCCCTTGCGATAGCTGCGTTCATCTGGCAATGGATCAGCCTGCCTTCGATGGAAAGCGATAAAACACATAAACCACAGGGGTCTGTGCTTCGTCTGTTCAGTGTCGCCATCGTACCAACGGGACTGCTGGCCTGTGGGCTCTTCTTTATGGGACAGTTTGCTTTATTTACCTACGTGCGCCCCTTTCTGGAAAGCGTCACCAGAGTGGGAGCTTCTGATCTTTCTCTGATTTTGCTCGCAATAGGTGTAGCAGGTTTTGTCGGCACAATGCTCGTCTCAACATTCCTGAACACCATATTTTATAAGACATTAATCATGATCCCGTTGCTTATGGCAGCGATTACCGGTGCGTTACTGCTGGTCGGACACCACATCTGGGCTGTTGCCGTTTTACTCAGCCTGTGGGGGCTACTTGCAACGGCTGCGCCAACGGGGTGGTGGACATGGATAGCACGTGCGTTACCCGAAGATGCAGAGACGGGGGGAGGCCTCATGGTTGCGGTGATTCAGCTATCTATTGCACTTGGTTCAACGGCTGGAGGTCTGGTATTCGACAGTCTGGGATGGAGAAGTGCTTTTGGTTTAAGTGGTTTGTTACTTCTGGGAGCGGTGGCGATGACATGGGTCACATCCCGTCAAAGTAGGAATGCGCAGTAGCGCAATCCTTTTATTTCTGGCGTACGTTCTTTAAGGCATACGGCTGAGGGGCTAATGACCGCTCCTCGCTCAAAGCGGACATTAATGTCTCTGGCAATTCAGTTCTGTGAAGGGTGGGATTATGTCTGCCTTCAGAGCTTCGTCATTTCCTTGTACCGAAAATTTCTTCAGAACGGGACTGTAACGTCTTCAACGCATCAAGCATATCGTCACCATTCAGTGAACGTTGCGATTTCTTTTCGCCTGGTTTTCTGGGCCATCACCGGCAGGGAGTGCCTGTGAACGGTTATTATCGCGTTTATCCTGAAACAGTTTGATAAATTCAAGGGTACGTCCGAGTCGTTTGTTGTCCACGATAGCCCCCTGGTCGATTTCCTGGAGCCGATCATAGGTGGAGTAGGGAAGAGCTTCACCGTTAAGGCAGAGTTCTTTACGACCTTCCGGGTAATGCCAGACCTCGATATATTTCCCGATAGCCCTGCGGCTTAACTCATCTCATTATCTTCAATCAGATAAAGTACTGCACCGTTAAAGATTTTGAAACACGTCGCAGTTCCCGCCATGTGAAAGATGCGGCTAGATCATCATCAGTTTCAAGTGGCCGGTGAACATCAAAGTCATGCCGAGGCGATTTCGCAAAGCGCCGGTTGTAATCATCATTTTCCGCACGGTCTCTTTTGAAATCCGGACACCGTATTCTGTGGTCAGAATTCGCCAGATTGCAGACGGATTCATCCCCCGACCACGTGTGCGAATAAACTGCAGGGTCTGGTCTCTGATGGCAGTGTTTAACTGATGGTTGCCGGGCTTTCCCCTGCGCTGGCTGACCAGACCGGCAGGTCCCAGCTCACGGTAACGTTTATTATCAATGTATTGCTGGGTGGCCATCATGTAGTCGAACGCATTTTCTGAATCACAGAATCGCAGGTGCATCAGACGACCGGTGGCGTCATCCATGAAGAGCTGAAGCAAAGCCCGGTCAAATACTCGCTGAATGATGCCAAGTCGGTAAAGTTCTCTGTCTGTCATAGTCACCAACATAAGATTGCGGTCCTGTGCTGAGCAAAATGAAAGCTGAATTGTGGTGAGACGACAATAACGCTTTGTGCTGACAACTTTAGTGCGCATAATGTATATTATGTTAAATAAGAGATATCAGAATGCCCCTGACCACCGTACCGACCTCATAGCTCTAATGTACATGCTCCCTCCCCACTACCCGACAGGCACTATCAATCGTTTTGCCTCGGGCATTTCTGTTTTGAAGTAGCATATCTGGAGGTCTTCAGTATGCACATTTCAATCTCCCTTACCCTTCAGTTATTACGGGAGTTGAAGGAACGACGTTCGCTCCTGCGTTTATGATGCTTTGAAACTTCATCATTAAATGACATGACTCCGGCCGAATTAATCCGAAGTCTTCAGAAAGACATTTAACACTGTACAGATTTTAAGATCATACCCGACATAGGGAAATCAATGGTTGTCCGCCTGCTGGTTACCATATTACCTACTCTATTTTAAGCAGGCTCCAGTCAATATAGAGCTAATACAAGATTCTCCACTTTAATCATCCCCTTTTGTTCAATAGAGATAACATCAATTTGTATAACTTCTAGTGAGTATTTTTTACTCAGCAAACTAAGCCATTTCAGCAAATCATCAAAAATGACGGGCTCAATCGCTACCTGAATATTAACCCCATTTTGTTTTATTTGTCTGATGACAATAGAATGAATCGAAGAAGTAGTGTTGATAATCTGTGAAATCTGCGAAATTGACAAATTGTCAAAGGTTGCTCGTTTTTGTCTGGCGCTGATAATATCAGGCGTTGCTGTTTGAAGGTTTTTGAGCAGAGTGTTTAATTGTTGCAATTCCCTTTCTTGTTGCTCTATACGTATATTCAATGGCTGCCATAATAGCGAATAATATCCTGCGCAAAACATGATTAACAACGCACCGATCAACAGTCCTTTTTCTCTTAGCGAACGACCAACATAGTATTGAGTAACCCAATTTTCTACTGCATTTGACCACCGATCACGGTAGTGATTAAAAAATTGAATGAATTCATGACGTAACACGTTATTTTCTCCGTAACGTTACTGCTCCTGACACATAATTGCCCTCATTTATTAACGCGTCCTGTTGCACAAAAAAATCTACAGCAAGCGCATCTCGCAGTTTGTCGAAGCTGGAGAAGTCTGGAGCACTTAACCTGAAATGCAGTGTCTGATGTTTTTGATCATAAGTGAAACTACGGATTTCTAACTTTGAGAGCGAGGCAGATTTAAGAGCATTAGCAATAACCGACAGATGTTCGAGAAACGTCTTATCAGTTGCTCGAGACCGAGAATTATTGATCGCTGTTATAATCTGTGAGCGCAAATTAACGATTCGCTTTTGCTCCGGAAAAACCGATAAAAATTGTTTCTCAACACGTATACGTCTTTGTATTACCTGCTCATTAATGCTCCATAACGTCACCACACGATCTGCTAATAAACTAACCAGAATCAGGAATACAGGTAAAACTACTGCCCGCCAACGTATCCACTGTTTTTGATAACTGACCCGGGGTTGCCATGGTCCGGTCAGCAAATTCCCTTCAGGTTGACCGTGCTCACAGAGAGAGAGTTCGCTGGTAATTTTCAGTTTTTCACTATCAGTACCAATCCTGGCTGCTACCTCTTGAGCCGATTTCCCGATCACTGTTAGCTGGAGTGGATGGTTTTGAGCACTAATCTGCGCGCGTAATATGTCAGCTATCAGATCTGGGGCACCACTCCATCCCTGGCATATATCGATTCTAGCGATCACTCGGTCAGCATGGAAAATCATATTCCCACAAGGAATGGACATCCAGTCCGGAACGGCAGTTGCATGGTTAATATCATAACATTGCAACCAGTCAACAATATATTTCATATGTTGCTGATGTATTACTGCAACTATTGCCTGTTGTTTTACAGTCCTCAAAATTGCAAAGTGCAATTCATCAATATCTTCACTCAGATTTTCTTCCAGTAATGCCGGGATAATATTCTGCACCTGGTTGTGAGGGACGTCTGGTATTTCAACTTGCCAGACGCTGAGCCATTCACCGGGAATATAGAGTTGAATTATATCTGTTTGGCACCACTGTATAAGCAATTCGTCGGGAGTTGTGGGCCAAATACCTTGTTCCACTTCTTGTGCATGGCGTTGCCAGCGTATTACCCCGGAGGCAGAAAAGGGAAAAAAAACTTCAGAATAGCTCTCACTCACTGTCCCCTGTATGATGTCGCTGAACCGAGAAATATTGAGGTCCCTGGCGGGCAATCAAAGAATTCATTGTCAGTTCTGTCTCATTCACAGTAATATCTGAGCGCAACCAAAAGTAATTACTCTGTACGACCAGTACGTCTTTTACTTTTCTTTTTGTATACTCATCGACACGAGTTAGTATCGGATTAGAAAGAAACTGATCGACATCGTTCCATCCTTCTGCGGGACGTTGTTGTAGTAATACGCTGGCTTGAACGGATGTTAACCACGGATCGAATAATGCTTCCAAAAGGATACCTTGTGAGATATCTAATGTATTGATATTGATCTGCTGCATGTTCATCGGCAGTACACAGACCAGCGGTTTCATTTTGCGATAAATATCTGCATCCATTCCCTTAACAATTCGCATCTCACTGATGTCCGCCAGTGGCTGATTTGCCGTATAGAAAGGCTCTGTTTGAGCCCCGTATTCTCTGTCCTCTCGTCCCTGCCGAGTATCTGTACCAATAAACTCCCGCAGGTTTTCAGCAATCTTTTCAGCTCGGTTGATTGGAACTTCCAGACGTAAAAGCAGAGCGATGAGTTGTTGAACAGCAAGGAAGTGTGAAGTTGTTGCCGACCTGGAGAAAATATTCAGATTAAAGCAGGCCTGAGCATCTTGCAGGGTAATGACCACTTTCCCCTGCGGTAAATGAAAAAGACGAGGGCCTGAGGCCCATTCCTGCCCCAAATGTACACGCGTTTCTTTTTTCAGACTCCGACTTAATATACTCAGCGCCAGGCTTTCAACACTGGCGCTGTAACTCATTGCCTGCTGATAATCTTGCTGAATATGTGCTCTTTCCTGTTGCTGCCACATCATGGTCGAGAGGCTGGTAACCATCAGCATCATTGTTGCCAGTAACACCAGCACTACGACAAGTGCAATACCTCGTTTTGGCGGTGTTCGTATCATTATATCGTTATTTAATTTGTGGCCCATGAAGTAACCAAACGCGTTCTATCATGCCCCATTTTTGCGTATGCAGTATTATTCGCATAGCAAAGGGTAACTCCTGTGATGACTGCCAACTCGTCTGCCAGACTGAGCCATCATAAAAAAACAGGCTGAATGTATCGGCCTTAATCAATTTTTGTACGACAGGGTTTACATTATCGTCCATGTCCATCAATGGCCAGGATAAGCGTTCGAGATAACCGCTGCGGATACGATACCCGACAGTGAGTAAATTACTACGTGGTAGCTGCATTCCCGGATTGATTATCCCACTGCGGACAAAGCGTATTCCCCAGCTTTCTGAGGCCAGTACACCTTCGCCAGCCAGAAATGACGATTCCCACTGACCGTTTTCCCTTCTCATCTGGCGTGGCACAATTTGTGTCAAATCATGACTCATAAAACTCATCGTTTGTTGAAGTGCTTTTAGTTTATGATCATGTTCGGTGACAACGACGTTGACATTTGAGAGGCCGTTAGCTACCTGCTGCGCCATTAAGACCAGTGAGGCAAAAATAGCAATAGCAATCAGCACTTCAGCTAACGTAAAACCAGAGCGAACAATCTTCAAGGTAGTGCTCCTTCATCTGCGCTAAACCATGCGCGTCCAGAATTAACTACACTGGAAAAGTCTTTCTGGCGACTAACGTCAATATCCACTGCTTTTATCAAGGTGTTGTCTGCTTTTAAGGGCACGGTTCGCCAGTACCAGAGAATCCCGGCCATTTCTTCCTCACCATGCTGATCCGTCGCGCGTTGTGCAGGATCCATTAAATAAAGCAAGGTCATATGGTTCTCAACTACCCAACCCGCCACCGTTTGTTCTTCAATTTTATTCTGATAATTCAACACGCTACAGGTGATTTGTAAGATCGCTATGGAAGCAAGAGCAAAAATAGACAGGGCAATCATTACCTCCAGCAGTGTAAATCCGCGCTTCATCGTCCCTACTCATCACAATTATCAAGAGATAACTCACCATCAGACGTCATGTTGACCGCCCAGCACGTATGCTTTTCTGGGGAATTAAACTGAAGCGCGAATGGCATAGCCGGTTCAAATGGTGTGTAACGAATTTGTGGCGTTTTCCTTTTTTCCTCTTTTTTTAACTCCAGCTCAATATCATTCAGAGTCAGACGATGGTGTTCTAGTTCCAGAATATCTTCCTTCTGCCAGATACTGCTCACTGGCAGCAATATCATATGCACCTGTTTCGGCACAGAGGACTGAGCAGCTAAACGCGTTGCAGTCACAGGCTCCCATTGACCTGAGTGATATTGCATAAACTGATAGCCTGAAGGCGTGATTAATACCCCCATCATTCGTCCCTCGATCAGAGCCCTGTCTTTAAGATGTGAAAAGAGGGTCATAAAATTCTGTGCCGCTTTTTTTGCTGGAGATATGGAGGGGAAAACAAAGGTCTGCACCACGCCTGCACTAACAAGTCCGATAAGGAAAAGCACCAGCATGATTTCTACAATGGTGAATCCGCGTCTGAGCATTTATCGCTGAAATTCCCGCAAGTTCCAGTTGCCAATGTCAGTCGCAGCTCCTTCGCCATTTTCCTGGCCATCCGCGCCTAACGTGTAAAGATCAAAGACACCTCTTTCCCCAGGGCTCAGATATTGATAATCATTGCCCCAGGGATCTTTCGGCAGGCGTTTGATGTACCCTCTGGACGAGTAATCGCTACTACTGGACGTATTTACTGGTTTCTGAAGTAATGCTTCCAGACCTTGTTCTGTCGTCGGGTATCGTCCATTGTCCAGTCGGTACATATCCAATGCATTTTCCAGCGACACGATATCACTCACCGCTTTTTGTCGATCGGCTTTCTCTTTATTTCCCAGCAAGTTTGGCACGACCAGACTGGCCAAAATACCCAGAATAACAATGACTACCATCACCTCTAACAAGGTAAATCCAGCCCGGTGTTTATGATGGCGAGGAAATGAATACATTTGATAGCTCCGTAAATTATATTCCAATCATATTGTTAAGCTGCAGCATAGGCTCAAGGACTGCGACAACGATAAATAGCACTACACCGGCCATCAACATCACCAGGGCCGGTTCAAACAGCCCTAACGCTATCCCCACCAGGGAGTCAAATTCTCGTTCCTGGTTTATTGCAGCCTGATCAAGCATTTTTTCCAGTTGGCCGCTTTGTTCTCCTGATGCAATCATATATAGCATCATTGGTGGGAACAGACCTTGTTCCGCAAGCGCGGCACGTAGACTGCTGCCTTCACGTATGCGGCTTGCGGCTTTCAGCAATTGTTGTTCGACATAGCAATTAACCGACACAGCAGCTGCAATTTGTACCCCTTCCAGCAGTGGGACATTACTGGCCGTGAGAATACTCAACGTACGAGAGAAACGAGCAGTGTAAAGCCCCTTTGCAACCCGCCCTGCCACCGGCAGGCGTAAAAGTGTCTTATCCCAGCACAGGCGAAAGTTGGCTTTTTTTAATAACCGCTGGATGAAAAAAGACAGAAGCAGAAATCCGGCCAGCCAGTAAAGGCCACCAGACAGTAACGCATTGCTCAGAGAGATAAGCATTCGGGTAGAAGCAGGTAAATCGTGTCCCAGATAATCAAACTGCTCAATAATTTTGGGGACCACTGCCGTCAGCAAAATAGAAACCACACTAATAGCGACAACCAGCAGTACTATCGGGTAGAGCATTGCCTGTTGTAAGCGGGATTTCAGGCGCTGGCGCTGTTCCGTGTAATCCGCCAGTCGATTGAGCACCACGCCGAGATGCCCGGATTTTTCTCCGGCAGCCACCATCGAACAAAACAGAGAATCAAAGACGCGGGGATGTTCGCGCAGGCTGTCCGACAGGGTATAACCTTCCTGAATCCGGCTGCGCAATGCCATTCCCAGGCTTTTCACGTGCAGTTTTTCACTTTGCTCACTGACCGCCTGTAAGCAGGTTTCCAGCGGCATTGCGGACTGAACTAATGTTGCAAGCTGGCGTGTGAAAAGGGCAAGTTCGGCAGATGCAACACGTCGGCGTGAATGCCACTGGTGCTGTAACATCCCACGTAAGTTCTTGCCAGTAAAATCATGCAATCGTACTTCAACACGTACAGGAATCAGACCTTTTCCTCGTAACAACTGGCGTGCGTGACGTGCAGAGTCCGCTTCAATCAGACCTTTCGCTTTGTGACCATTATGCTGTAGTGCCTGATAGTAGAATAGTGCCATTACTGCTCCTCCTGAGTAACGCGTAGAACTTCCCTGAGCGTCGTTTCACCAGAAAGGACTTTTTCGATACCATTTGTCCGGATCCCGGCGGAGTACTGCCGAATATAACGCTCCATCTCCCTTTCACCTGCCTTACGATGAATCAAATTACGTAGCGTTGCGTCAACAAGAATTAATTCATGAATAGCTGTTCGCCCTCTGTATCCTTTGTGATTACATGCAGAACACCCCACCGGGTGGTACAGGATGACATCACGTGCCTCGGTAAGCCCCATAAGACGTTTTTCTTCATCGTTAGCCTGAACAGCCTGACGGCAATCTGGACATAGGGTGCGAACCAGACGTTGCGCCATCATTCCTATCAAACTGGATGAAAGTAAAAATGGTTCAATCCCCATATCTTGCAGACGGGTTATGGCTCCAATGGCAGTGTTGGTATGTAGGGTGGAAAGGACCAGGTGCCCTGTTAGAGAAGCCTGAACAGCAATTTCCGCCGTTTCGGTGTCTCGAATTTCGCCAACCATCACGACATCAGGGTCCTGGCGTAAAATCGCCCGCAGGCCACGGGCGAAGGTCATCCCAACGCGGTTATTAACTTGCGTCTGGCCTATTCCTTCAATCATATACTCAACAGGATCTTCAACTGTAAGGATGTTGCGCGTGTGGTTGTTCAACTCCTGTAAACCTGCATAGAGCGTAGTGCTTTTGCCGGAACCTGTTGGCCCAGTGACCAGAAATATGCCATGGGGGCGGTGTAAAAGTTGCCGCAGTTGCGCGGTTAGAGTGTGGTTCAGTCCGAGATACTCAAGAGAGAGGCAGGCCTGGCTTTTATCCAACAGACGAAGCACCGCCCGTTCTCCCCAGGCTGATGGCATTGTGGAGACACGTACATCAATCGCCCGACCGCCCAGTAGCAACGCGATTCGCCCATCCTGTGGAATACGTTTTTCGGCAATATCCAGGCGAGCCATCACTTTAATACGCGATACCAGCAATGAGGCCAATTTTCGTCCGGGACGTAACATTTCATGTAGCGTTCCATCAACACGAAAACGGATTACCAGACTCTTTTCAAACGTCTCAATATGTATATCGGAGGCTCCCACTTTAATTGCCTCTGCCAACATTGCGTTGATTAATTTGATGATGGGGGCATCGTCGTCACTTTCCAGAAGGTCTTCAGTTTCAGGTAGTTCCTCTGCGAGGGTAAAGAAATTCCCGGCAGAACTGATATCTTCCATAAGTTGGCGGGCCTCAGAAGAGTCCCGCTGCCATAATGCATTAAGACGCTGTTCAAATTCTGCCTCACCAATTGTCCTTAGTGTGAATGGAACGCTCAATCGACGCTGTAGTTCCTGCAAGACGGAAACTGACAGTGGATAGACATGCAAGATCTCCAGCGATGATTCACACCAGGCTATCAGGTTAAACCGACGACTAAAACTATAGGGTAATCGGACGGTACATGCGGCCGTTTCCTCTGGCACTGCCACTTTTAACCCGACCTCCCGGCATTTTGAAACGCGCGTACTTCTGCTGGTAATGACATATTCTGGGCAGGGAGTATCGGCTGAGTGGTTTCCGGCATCAGACTTATTCCTTCCTCATCCCGATAGATCTGTTCAGCGCGCATATAATTATATTTACGCTGTGAAACACCGTCTGCTGCCATACCGTCACGTAGAATTGTCGGGCGAATAAACACCATCAGATTGCGTTTTTCTTTTTTATCTGCGGTGGACTTAAACAGATGACCAATCAATGGGATATCGCCCAGAAGAGGAATTTTTGCCACGCTCTCCCCCGCTTGTTCGTCAATTAATCCACCAAGAACTATTAATTCACCATCATTGGCGAGAACGGTGGTTTTTAGTTTACGCTCACCAAACACAACATCCAGACTGGTCTGTCCTTCCACTTTCGAAACTTCCTGCTCAATGAGCATCTGGACTGCATTACCTTCGTTGATCTGTGGTGTCACCTTCAGCATGATCCCCACTTTTTTCCTTTCTACTGTATTGAAAGGATTGCTGTTATCTGACCCCACAGTGGACCCTGTTAATACAGGAACATCCTGTCCCACCATGAAGAAGGCTTCCTGGTTATCCAGGGTAGTAATGCTTGGCGTGGAGAGTACATTTGTGCTGGAATCATTTTTTATTGCCTGCATGAGTGCCATCCAGTCACCCTTTACCACGCCAACCGCAGTGCCGCTAAAACCAGAAAGCAATTGGGAAAGTGTGGAAAGATCTCCTTCAACATCAGGATTAATGGTTGTCGCACCATTTTCACTAATGACGGTTGATCCTTTCTGGGGCTTCGCTTGGGCAATTGCTGCCCCTAACGTACCAATAGGAATTTGTGTCCCATTGGCAAATTGCATTAATCCCGCATCCTTCGACGCCCACTGGACGCCAAAATTGATATTGCTTCCCTCAGCAACTTCAACAATTAACGCCTCAACATGTACCTGAGCACGACGAACATCAAGTTGTTCAATAACCTTCTGTAAAGACTGCATAATATCTTGCGGCGCAGTGACGATCAGTGCATTGCTGTGTTTACTGGCTGCAATAGAGACAATCTCGCGTTCACTGGTAGTTGTCCCTTCGGCTTCTTCTTTAGCGGCAGTCAACGTGCCGCTGACCTGTTTCAGGACATCAACTAAATCTTCCGCTTTGCTATATTTGAGATAGAACACCTGACTATTGCCGCTGCGCTCCATTTCTGAATCCAGTCGGCGTATCAGTCTGCGCATTTTGTCACGTGCGCCAACATCGCCACTAATCACTACGCTGTTAGTGCGTTCATCAGCGACAATCTGCGTTTTAGATGCTGCAGACTGGTGCTCTCCACTATTTCTGTACAGACTTTCAAGCACTCTGGCAATTTCAGACGCTGATGCATTTGTAAGGGGGATAACCTCTTCGGTTCGATTTCCCGCGTGATCTACTCTTTGAATCACCGCAGTCAAACGTTTCACAACCGATGCACGTCCGGTCAGCATAATGACATTAGATGGTTCGTAATTGACGATGTTGCCAGAACCAGCACTATCAAGCATTTGTTGCAAAACAGGGGCTAATTCACGAACAGAAACATTATGTACAGGTACTACTCTGGTAACCATTTCATCACCGCTGTAATCTCTACCGCCTTCATCAATGAGTGGCAGTGGTTCACCTTTTGCGACAACGGATTTGACGACTTTCAGCACATTGTTTTCCATAGGAACGACGGCATATCCTTGAGCTTCAAGCAGGTTAAGAAAGAGTTGGTAGTACTGGTGTTCATTCAGTGGAGTCATGGTTCGTATACTCACTCGCCCTTCAACACCAGGCCCCATCACGATAGTTTTATTAAGATTGGCTCCAACGGTTTCAACGAACGATTTGAGATCCGTATCTTTGAAATTAGCAGTGAAGGTTGTTTCATTTGCACAGACCACTGAACTGAACAATATCATTACCAGCATCAGCAGATGTATTCTTGAATTGCAAACAACTTTCTTTTTTTTACGCCAGGCAAGTGATGTAATATCACATAGAAACACGATGAATAAATCTCCGGGATTAAATAAAAATATTATTAGTGTAGGCTAATCGAAATATCTTCATACGACCCATTTCTTAAAATCGTAATTTGCATGGATGTCATGGAATAGACTTGCTGTCTCAGTTTATTTAAGGCATCTGGTGTTTTTAAATCCTGCTGATTTAAAGCAACCGCTATATCTCCCTCTTTGAAACCGCTGGCATCAAAAAGAGCACGGTCAACGCCCGGCTTAACTGTATAACCAACAACGCCCGCTTTACGCACGGGAGTAAACTGAATAAAGTTAAAAACTTCCTGCGGATCTTTTGCCAACATTTCACGCACGGTCATTGGGAGCACATTAGTCTTACGGGGAAAAGTTGACTCTGTAACAGGCAGAGTTTGTACTTTATGGACGTCGTCGTTTTCAGTTTTACTTTGATCGGTGGAGTAACTCTCATCGACCAGACGTAGACACTCAATTTTTCCCTGATGGCTTATCATCACATGATCTGGATAGATACCTGTAATAACAGCTTTATTGTTTGTCAGCGACTCACCCAGTAAAAGAACCTGCTGTTTATCCCCATCTTCAATAACAGCACCAGGTCTGGCACCCAAAGCGATACCGCGTAACTTCACATTGAGAGAGTTTTTTGTTACAGAAGCAGATTGAGGTTGATGTACGAATGCTGTTGTCGGTTGATATTTACCAAACCAATTTTGCTGTTGGATAAGCTTTAAAGATTCGGTGTTAACCATTACCGAATCCACCCTTTTTTTTTCGGTAACCGAATTGGAAACCTTCGTGTATTCTGTAGGTAAAGTGATATAACGCCAAAGTGATAGCGACATCTTTAAATAAAGGCTAAAAAGAAGTATCCAAAGCATATAGCGAACAATATTCAGAAAAAAAATTCTGTTCATATGGGAATGTTATACATAGTCTGCGCTTTGATTATTTTATTAATATATTCAATAAAGTTGCGTATAATATTACAATATTTCATTCGTGCAGGCTCAAACTCTTTGATATGATAATTATCATATTCTGCAGGTTGTACGATTCAACTTACTCTGATAGGAAGAACCTGAGGATATATCATTGATCATAATCTCATAAAGAATACCCCTGGAAATCATATTTACCACTGAAGGATCAGCACACATTTGTTGTTGAAAATTCCACAAAAACTTTTCAGGCGTTAAAATAGGTTGTGTCCCTGCTTCGCTGATAACGGTCATTGTTACTGTCGACCCACTACTACGGGCAAACGCTAATGTATAACCAGCGGATTGAACTGGCAGACTCTGACTAATATTCCGCGCCAATTCTTTAGCCAATGAACTGGCATTTTGATTATGACCTGAACATCCTGTTAACAAAATGCAAACGACACTAAAAAGTAAGTATGTTAATCTTTTATGTAATACTTCTTTTACTGACATGTTTTCAGACTCACTGATTCATTATGAAACGAGACTGCCGTCAAGAGATGAACGTTGTCACTGACACATTCTCTGGACATAGAGAGTCGCTAAACCGCCTAAACTGAGACAGGGTCCAAAGGGCAACAGGCCTGATTGGTTTCTCATAATGACGGCATACACTAAGCCACTGAGTGAAGCAATCAGTGCCACATAGGGCAATGATGATGCCCCTACCCAACCACCTAACCCGGCAAACAATAATACATCCCCCATACCCAGCGACTCTTTCCGTAGAACGATTCCAGCCCCCCATCTTAGGGAATAAAAGGAGGCGAATCCCGCAAGCACGCCAGTAACTGCTTCATGTAATGACAACGGACTTTGCTGTGTCCATGCGACAATCAGGCCTGTCCACAATATGCCCTGAGTAAATACGTCGGGTAACCATTGATGCTCAATGTCGATGAAACTCGCAGCGATCAGCAAAGCAGATAAAATCATTACCGCTACACTCCAGATATTGGCTGGCCAGACAAACCACGCAAGTAAAAAGGAGAAAGCGGTTAATAATTCGGTCAACGGATAGCGCAAACCAATTTTCTCATGGCAGTTACGGCAATATCCCTTTAGTATCAACCATGAGAATAAAGGAATAATATCGTAAACCCGCAGAGTCTGACGACAATATGGGCAGTGTGAGCGAGGTCGGGCAAGGCTAATTTTGGGTTGTGAGCTATCAATATCTCCCTGAAATTCTGCCAGTTGCTGTTTGCACATGATTGGATAACGCCAAATTACGACATTCAGAAAACTACCTGTGATAAGTCCAATAAAGAATAAAATAAAGTAAAGTGCCAAAAAAAGCCCTTATGTTAAATTATAAGCCATTAAAGACTGGGGTCTATATTTATAGACCCCACAACCATAATTATAAATTGTGATGACAAGAGAAAACATTGAATGATGAAGTTATTCAACGACAGCTAACTTGTTGCCATGCCGCATTCAATGTAGTCCCCCATGTGGCAAAACAAGTATCTTTCCTTATATTGTTTACTTTGAATATTCTTCGCTGCGGCTCCCAGACTAATCCTGTATTATTTTTAACTTCCAGAGATTCGATTGTAGAGCCTGCAGGCACAAAGTACTCCCAGGAATTACCTGCAAGTAGTTTATCGGAATTGATCGTCTCCTGTTTACCATCCTGTGTATTGTAAATTAAAGAAACAAAAGCCTCATATCCGCCGGACGTCTTTACACGTACATAAATTGGGGATGGCGCAGGTGCCTGCGGCGGTGTAATACTTTGAGAATCCTCAAGATTAACAGTGCTTATTAGTTCAGGTTCATTTGTATTATCTACTCCCTTATATATTTTTGCAGTTTGTTTAACTGTGTCGATTTCCGCTTTGAGGTAGGTACCTAATGCGCTTGAACCAGAAAGGATAAAACCGTTGCGAGTCTCGCCAACTGAATTGTGATAATGACCAGAAAATCGTAGTTTTACCTTATATTTATCAAGGAGGTTTTGTAGATTGCCGGCATCTGCATCATCACGATGCTGGTTAAAGATCACAATCTGTTTTTTCTTGTAAGCTGAATATAATTGACTTTCAAGCCATGAGTACCCCGGATCCTGATATCTCTCAATTATATAACGCATTGCCCCATTACCCCAACCACCAGATGAGTATTGGTTTAAAGATAATGGATTTTTTCGCGATTCAAAATCATTGAGCTGAATAACAAGAACATCCCCAAAATCAATAGAATATGACAAAGAACCTTTAATTGACTCAACAATATCAGGAAATAAATACCCGTAATAGTAGTGTGCGTCAAAGCTCGCTATATTTTCTTTACCATTAATATGGTGAAATAGTTTTGTTATACTCCGTATAAAACAATTGTTTTCATGACAATCATTATAGTTATTATACATGTCGTGGTTGCCTAATCCGAAATAATAAGGAATTCCCAATGCTTTGATAATATTCTCAAAGTCGTTCCATTCACTTCCATGACCATATTCAGTAAGATCACCATTAATCAACACCGCGTCGACATCAGAATGATGTCTATTAAACATCTCATATTGTTTTTTGATATTACCTTTAGAGGTCTCAGCAGAAATATTATTGCAATTGCCCTGACATACTAATTGTGGATCAGATGTTATTAAAAATGAACGTAAAGGGGATATTTTTAAACTAGACACCTTGTCATTTAAACTTGATAATGACCCAATGTTGCCATGAAAACTTATTTTATTCCCCTCAAAGTTAAAATGTTCGAAAAGAGTCCCTGTGGAATTGACTACGCTTATAGAAGATAAAGTGTCATTTTCTTTGACATTGGATATGTCATTATCTGAACACTCGCTAATATTTCTGTAATTTACATCTTTATAGAGGCAAACCTTCGGAATATAAAACGTTTGATTAGATGAAGACTCACAAACTTCAGACGTTACAGTGTTATCTTGTCTCACCGTCAGGCATTCATCTGGCTTATCATAAGGTCTGATGGTGTTTTGACTTATTGTAAACTTTTGGTTATCCTCACCATTACATTCCCAGAGTATAGCTTTGCTATCGTCATTATCTCTATTGATACTGAGACAATAATTTGTCTGAGTGGCAACTTTTATATTTCCATTTGAGTATATAAAATTCTGATTATCTCCATTATGAGGGGGAGAAAAGATGATAGCAGAACCATTAGAGAATTGGCTATCAAATACACTCATCACCAAACCTTCATGTTTAAATGGATGCGCCATCAAAATTTTTGGAAAAATCGCAAGAAACACGATAAAAGAATGTCTAATCATCATCTTTGCACTTTAATAACTATTTTAATGAGGTAAGGGATTACTAACGTTTAAAGATTTATATCTACAATATCACCATTTGACATTATCTGCTTTATTGTATTAGCTGTTAACAATTAACCTTGCCTTTTTGTTCTTGGCCTGTTCGCTTTGATATAGAAAATAAGCATACTACCGTCCATACCGTGATCTGCATACGGCCATAACAGATATGAAACAAAGTAAATTATAATTTACACGAGAGTATCAAACTCGAATTGAGAATTGTATTTATCTGTTATTTATTTATCGCATAGTATTAATATGTGATGATTTATTAAAATTGGCTATCTGAACAGAGGTGATGGTCTCACCTCAGACAACACAGGTGCACTAATGAAAAGCAAAAATTTAGCTCTGAATTCAAACGTGATTCTGCTCAACTAATTGTTGACCAGAACTACATAGTGGCATTTTCCAAAACTTTTTCTTGAAACGGGCAGCTGATTGCCAGCGATGCACAAGCTCGGTTCGCTTGACTGAGGCCTGCCAGGAGACAAACACAGGCTACGATTTGACCTCATAGCTCTAATGTACATGCTCCCTCCCCATTCCCCGACAGGCACTATCAATCGTTTTGCCTCGGGTATTTCTGTTTTTGATATACTCAAAGCCATTGTCGCCAGGAAAATGTGCAAAGTGACTAAAGATAAATGGAGAATGTTATGATCAGGCAGAAGATTTTACAGCAGCTCCTGGAGTGGATTGAGTGCAATCTCGATCACCCTATCTCAATCGAAGATATCGCACAGAAATCTGGCTACAGCAGACGCAATATTCAACTCCTGTTCAGAAACTTCATGCACATGCCCCTGGGCGCATACATCCGCAAACGAAGACTTTGTCGGGCAGCCATTCTTGTCAGACTTACTGCCAAATCAATGCTTGATATTGCGCTCTCTTTGCATTTTGATTCACAGCAGTCATTCAGTCGTGAATTTAAAAAATTGTTTGGATGTTCTCCCAGAGAATATCGGCACCGTGATTTTTGGGATCTAACAAATATTTTACCCCCGTTATTAACGCGTCAACATCAAAAGACAGATTGCACATTAATCCATCTTCCTGAAACACGTATTTTTGGCAATGCATTTAAATATGATATTGAGCTATCTAATACGCCACCAGATGAAGAAGCAAAACTGCGCCGTAATCATTTATCCCGGTGTCTGCAAAATTTGAAGATGGATATCTATTACGTCTCAGCGTATACACCATCAACAAAATCGGTAGATTTGCTCACAGTTGAAACTTTCGCCGGTACTGTATGCAACCATGCGGATACAGACATGCCAAAGGAATGGATAACGGCTGGAGGGCTTTATGCATCTTTCCGCTATGAAGGAGATTGGGAGCACTACGCGAACTGGGTGCGGAACCTGTATCTGATAGAACTGCCTGCCAGGGGGTTAGTCAGAGTCAACGGCAGTGATATTGAGCGATTTTACTACGATAAAACTTTCGTAGAAAAGGATAGCAATTATGTTGTTTGCGAAATTTTTATCCCCGTTCGCCCAGCTTAGTTTGTATCTGTGTCACATTCTCAGATTAAGGATTACCCTACCCTGCTACCGTCTAATCAGTACCAGGGTAGGTATTTAGTGGAATAATGGCGTTGAGAATGTCAACGCCATTATTCTTTATTACAGCGAATTTTTCATTCCGGGAGAAATTATTTTACTGCCTCCTCACCTTCTTCAGTAGCAGCTTTCACAGCGTTAATAGTCACCGTCACAGGCTGCATTTCGTACCCACCATACGTCAGAGTGTTGAATGTAAATGTATATTCCCCAGGCTTAGTGGTACTGAATTTACGTGTGATTTTCCCGTTCACGAAATGGTCAGCTTTCGACGGCAAGAACTGGTAATCATTCTCCGTCACGCCTTCCGGAGCCTTAATGTCGACCCACATATTTCCCCCAACAGGGTTGCCAGCCGACATCAGAGTAACATCCAGCGTTGCGGTCGCCACTCCGTCTGCTACCAGTTCTTTTACATCAGATGATGCAGCAAGTACTGCATTTTTATCATCCGCAACGAATCTGGATTCGGCAGTTTTCGTCGATACCTGACCGTCGGTCCGATTCACTTTCGCTGTTAGCGTATATATCGCCGCTTTAGTGGTAGAAGCGGTGAATATAGCCTGCCCTTGCTCATTAGTTGTTGCAGTCCCGTTCGGCTCCAGATCTAATGTTGCCGGGCTGGCGGTCAGCGTCACTTCACTACCTTGCACAAGGTTGTTATTGGCATCAGTAACCGTAACTTTATAAGTCTGTTTGGCTTTACCATCTGCCAGTGCACGGTTGCCAATCACCTCAATACTCGAGATGGTTGCCGTAGCCTTGTCAGCCACAAACGTGATGCTCTGCGCATCCGACATCTGGTCATTTCCTGCCGTTGCGGTGATTGCATACGTTCCCGCAGTCACAGAAACGACTCGCAGCTCGGCTTTACCTTCATCGCTGGTCTTCACCCAGGTACTCTCGTCATTAAGCGGTGTGACGCCCCGAGGCAGATTAAAGGCGACCATAGTTCCGGGAACAGGGTTGCCGTTTTTATCCTCAACAGTTGCCGTCAGCGTAAAGGCATCTTTGCCGTTTGCTGCTTTTTGATCGACGGTATCAACCTGAAGGCTTGCCTGACCGGTTTTGGCATCCGCTTTGAACTTCACCGTGGCAGTCTTCTGATTTTTATTCACCGAGACTGTGATTGTGTGTTCCCCGGCAACTGTGGACATCAGCTCAATATCGGCTTTACCTGCCGCATTCGTTGTTACCGTATTCCCTGTCTTGCTGCTCACTCCCTCAGGCAGAGTCAGTGTTACCGTTTGATCCTGCAACGGGTTACCATAGGAATCTGTTACGGTCAGGGTAACCTTGTTGGCGGACTGTCCATCAGCCAGTTGGTTATCAACATTCACTGAAATATCGTGAATGTTAGCCTCAGAAGCGTTACCCACAACGTTCAGCAGTAGTGGTTTCGAAGCAGCATCTTTGCCATTCACTCGAGGCCAGATAACCAGTTGACCGGCTGCAGAGCCTGTGGTTAACGTCGTAACATAGGTGCCATTGCTTTGTTCCGTCCAGGTTCCTGCCGAAGGTTGTTCCGTCCCTGTGCTGGCTACGCCACTAAATTCTGGAGCATCAGGTTTCAGACCACTTACAAGGTTACCGTTCGCATCCTTCGCCGTGAAGGTCAATTGTGTCGTCGTTTTGATCATCGGGGCTTCATTATCTGCAACAAGCATGGAGTTCACTAACGACATCTCCCCGGCGGCGATGGTGACAGAAACCGCCTGCTTCAGAGCATCAGCGCCATCAACGCGCGGCATGATGGTCAGCTCACCAACTCCCGTTGCGCCAGCAGTCAGCATCGCCGTATAGGTTCCATTGCCCTTCTCCGTCCACTGACTGACGGATGGGCGCTGCTGGTTGACGTTGTATGCATCACCACCAAATTGCGGTGTTTCCGGTGTAATACCGGTGATTGCGTTGCCGAATTTATCCTTCACAGTCAGCGTCAGCGTGATGCTTTCGCCTGCGGTAATCGACGTTTTTGAAACGGTCATTTCCGAGTGGTCAACCGCAATAGTCCCCGCTTTAACGTTAACCGGAGTTGCCTGTGCTGTAGCGTTTTTGCCATCGATCTGCGGCATAATGTTCAGCGCGCCTGCCCGCGTTCCCGAACGCAGAACAGCCGTGTATTCGCCGTTGCCTTTATGGCTCCAGCCTGTAACTGAACTACCAGACGCAGCGTCACCGGAAAGCGATGCGCCAAGTTTAGCGGTGTCGATATCGGTAAGCGCGTTTCCAAACTGGTCTCTGGCGGAGAAAGTCAGTTCCGTCGTGCTTTCAATAGCAAGGTTGGCATCTTTTACTGTCAGCGTTGAAGTAGAAACTGCCTGATCGCCCGCGACGACAGTCAACTGCGCGGCGTCGGTGGCTGCTGGCTGGCCGTTGAATAACGGCATAATGCGAAGATCACCTGTCTTTCCGCCGGTGGTCAGCGTAGCGACATAGGAACCATCGCCTTGCTCGCTCCAGTTGGAAACGTTCGCCCCTTCAGACGCAGCTCCCGTCAGGCTTGTCGACAGGGAAAGACCGCTGATTGCGTTACCATGCGCATCTTTTGCCACAAGCGTCACAGTCGTGCTTTCCCCTGCTTTTACGCGATCCGCTGCAACGGATACTTTCGACTGGCCTGAAGATAAAGCATCAGCTACCACAGTCACTTTCGCCGCATTAGCTGCAGCATCCTGACCGTTGATCTTCGGCATAACAATTAATTCACCCGCCGTAGTACCCAGAGAAATCTGCGCAGTCCACGTCCCGTCGCCATTATCCGTCCAGCCTGAAACGGAAGAACCCGCAGCGGCAGTCCCCGTTAATGACGGTGTATCTGGAGTGAGACCGGTCACCGGGTTGTCATAGGCATCTTTTGCTGCCCAGATAGCTGTAAGCGTGCCACCAACTACCGGTTTATCCGGGTTCAGGGTGATGGTTGAATGCGCTGTATCAAGCGGTCCGGCGACAAACTTCAGCGTTTGTTGTAACGTTCCCAACTGATACTGCTCGCTAAAAGCACGCACAACAATGTTTCCGGCGCGGGTTGAAGAAACCGTGGCGCTGTAAACCCCTGGGTTTATCTCCGAAATGCTGCCAATGGTAACGCCATTGCTGTCCTGTGGAACAAATCGCAGGCGGCTGGCTTCTCCCGTTACAGGGTTGCCATCGGTATCCACGGCAGTAAGCGTCAGCGTGTAGGATTGCTGACCATTGGCAACCACGTCACCTGACGACTCATTCACGCTCAGAGTCGATTTTGTCACATCCATCATAGTGGCACGCAGTTCAGCAGTGACGGTTTTGCTCATGCCATCAACGCTCACCGTAATGGTTGCTTCACCTGATTGCGTACCGGTGGTGAAGACCGACTGGTACACCCCGGCTTCTGTTTCGGTGATCTCCCCCAGAGTTGGTTGCGCCTGTGATTTAGCAGACTTAATGCCCCGCGTTACGATGTTTCCGGCAGGTTTAAACGTCAGTTCAGTTTTGATCTGATCTTTCATACCCGTGATTGGCTGCCCTTCGGCGTCTCGCAGAGACAGAACCAGCGGCTTTTGCGCACTCCCGTTAGCAAGCATTTGGATACGGCTCTGACCGTCAAGCGTTAACGTAGTGCGCTCGGCGCTCATACCTGCCCCGGTGATAACCACTGCAGTCTGTACGCGTTTTGAGGCATTGCCTTTGTTATCGTATGCGACCGCAGAAATTGCGTAATAATTGTCTTTGCCTGCCTGATAAGCCGGAAGCGTCACTTGCCACTGGTTACCCTGACCGGTAATTTTACCGCCTGCAGCCAGCAAGGACGGCGCTTCCCATTGCACATTTTTCAGACCGTGAGTTGCTTTGCTGACTACAAGACCAAGCGAAACCGTCTGTCCGCCCTTACCTTCAATACGATCAGGCAGAGCAATACGGATCACCTCAGCTTTGCGATACTCAAGAACAATATTGTTATTACGTTCAACCAGATCATAACGGCTGCCTGCGAGTACCCGACGCTCGCGAATGCTATCCGTATCGAGTTGTTTCTCCAGAGGCTCGCCAAACCGGTAGTTAACTTCCAGGCCAAAGCGAGTGTCATTCTGACCGCTCTTGCCCTGCTTGTGCTCTGCACTCAGTGTCAGAAGAGGCACTGGCGTATAGTTCACCTCAGCAGAAATGGCATGTGGGTCTTTCTGGCGCTTATCTTTACCAAACAGCCCTACCTCATCGCCATAATATTGTTCATACATCAGGCTTGCGCCAAGCTGCGGCCATGCCGGTAAATATCCCTCTGCGCGGATATCCCAACCATTAGCCGGACGCTCTTGATAATCCTCAATATCCGGCGATTTTTTCCAGCCAGAAGCCCGAATATAACCATTGGCACTCAGTTTCAGATAATCGCGCCAGTATTCCGCACCAACGCCAATACGGGTATGACTACGGGATAAATCATGATCGATAAATGTGTTCAGCCCCGCCATCCAGTCATTGCCTGAAAAATGACGCCAGCCGAAACCAATATTTGACTGAGTACGATCGTCGGTACGATGTATTGCCCCCTGAGTGAACAGCATGTCTGAAGGCGTATCATAAATCGGATAAAGCATTTCCAGCGAAGAGTCCTTCAGCGAGAAATCTTTATCGACATTCAATTTGACACGCGCCGTACCATATTTTCCAAGCCACTCCTGGATTTCCTGGGTAGCCTTAGCTGTGGCCATTCCGGTAACAAAATTGCGTGTCGCATCGCTATCCGGCTGACTGCTTAAAAATTTACCGGCATTCGCGGCAAACGACGCGATATTTTTTTCTGCATTATTGTCAGTCGCAACCGCAGTATTTTCCGTACTTAGACGAGGCAGAGCCGCTCGCGCCGTCATTGTCGGCGTAAAGGTGACAGCCAGTGGAAAAAGAACCTGAATAGAGATGTTTGCCCACGCCACACAGTGAGCCAGGGCTGAATAACGAAAGCGTGGTTGTTTATTAGCTTTTTTAAAACGTGACATTGAGATAATTTCCTGATGAACGAATTAACGAACATAAGCAAACGCAAATAAAATGTTTGCTTGTCAGAAAAACCGGGTATTTCCCGGTTTCCTTTTCCGCAGAAAAGGAAATACCTTTATGAAAGAAAGCGCATCGCCACCCTGAATATTCAGTGGTTGCAATAACTCGTCTGGTGACAGGGCCGGGATTATATTTTTGTTTGTAAATATGAATTTAGCTTTTTGTGCAAGAGCTAATATAAAGGGGCAAGTTCTATTGGATGCTGACTAAATTATGGTTACCTGGTTATTTAGAATTGGATTGTTTAGGTATCGTTACTGGCCTTTTATAGCGGAAAGGCATTTCAGTCAAAATAAGTCAATAAGCCTTCGGTGGTATGCCAATCCTCATTTATAGTCATGTGTTCTTCGATTAGGAAATATCTTAATCACTCGCGATAGACATTACTTAATTTTTCGCATAGTCATTATCTGCATACATCTATACTGGACTATTGCTGAAGGAATAAAAACCTCACCCGCCAGCATGGTTGGCAGAGATTTCAGTAATAACCTTTGTTATTTGACAATCTTATCCATCGCTTTCATAAATTAATGACGAGCGAATAATGATATTTTACGAGCTGATTTTTATGTGATAATCATGGCGCGTAGTAAAATCACAGAAAAAATAACAACATATCACTCAAAACCCCTTATCGGAAACTGTTGTATCTCATTGTAATTAATTATGAAAAATACACTGCACTTATTCCGAAAATCAAAAATCGGTTAGGATTTTGTTATTTAAAACCCAAGCCATTACGCTTGCTTACTTTATCGATAAATCCTACTTTTTTTAATGCGATCCAATCATTTTAAGGAGTTTGAAATGGATAAGAAGCAAGTAACGGATTTAAGGTCAGAACTACTCGATTCACGTTTTGGTGCGAAATCTATTTCCACTATCGCGGAATCTAAACGTTTTCCGCTGCACGAAATGCGCGATGACATCGCATTCCAGATTATCAATGATGAATTATACCTGGATGGCAATGCCCGACAAAACCTTGCCACATTTTGCCAGACCTGGGACGACGAAAATGTTCATAAGCTGATGGATCTGTCGATCAACAAAAACTGGATCGATAAAGAAGAATATCCGCAGTCCGCAGCTATTGACCTGCGTTGTGTAAACATGGTTGCCGACCTGTGGCACGCGCCTGCGCCGAAAAACGGTCAGGCCGTTGGCACCAACACCATTGGTTCTTCCGAGGCCTGTATGCTCGGCGGGATGGCAATGAAATGGCGTTGGCGCAAACGAATGGAAGCCGCAGGTAAACCGACCGATAAACCCAACCTGGTGTGCGGGCCGGTGCAAATCTGCTGGCATAAATTTGCCCGCTACTGGGATGTGG